>NZ_JBIAZA010000036.1:0-101810 GCF_042898655.1 Streptosporangium sp. NPDC000396 | reverse complement strand
CGTCCTTGAAGTCCTGATCGAACTTCCGTCGCGTCTCTGCCATCGCCGTCCCCCTTTAAGGCGATGTCTCTACGTTACGAGGGGAAGCCCAGCCCGCACCAGGTCGGCGGTCAGGTAACGGCGGCGCATGTAGTACAACTCCTCCTCTCGGTGGCCGTGCTCGCCGGCGGCGACCGCGCGGATGCCGGTATTGGTGCCATAGGCGTACAGCGCCAGCAACAACCGCTCCAGCATCTAACCGGTGATCTCGCCACGGCCGAACATCGAGGAGATCGTGGCCCGGCAACTCGAGCGCAGTACCGCCTCCTTCAGCACATCGATCAGCGGCACGGTGCCCCACCGGCCGACGATGACCTTCTTCAGCCGGCCGAGGTTACGCGGCTCGGGCAATGCTTCCAGCGGGCTCAGCTTGATCGCGCCCTGGTTACCGGGGCGGGACCGGATCTGCAACCACTACAACGGCATCGCGTCGTTAAGCGCCCCCAGTTCGGCGCGCATCTCCCGCTGCAGATCGTCGATGAAGGCGCGCGGGTCCAACGGCTTGCGCAACGCCCGGTAGTGCTCGGTGCGCCGCGCATCGAAGTCGGCCGGCAAATCCTCATCAGGGTTGCGGAACTCCATCGCCCCGACCACCCACACGCCCTTGCACTTGAGCTGGTCGCACAACGCCTCGAAGGTACGGATCTCATACACCGTGCGCACCACCCGTCGGCGGCCACGCCCGTCGACGCGGTAGGCCAGCTCCGCCCAGTCCCCCGACAGGCCCGAATGCGCCGGCACCGTCTCCCCGGCCGGGTAATAGGTCAAATCTGTGGCCGCGCGGTAGCGGTGCACCAGGGCCAAAGCGTCCAGCACCGGCCGGTGGGAGTTGTCACAACGAAACTCCAGCACCTCCAGCAGCCGAATCAGCCCCTTCCTCCTTGCCATGCACCCGCTTGAACTCGGCCACGAGCTGCTTGGTCACCCGCCGATCCGCGCGGGCCTGAATCGCGTGCACCGTGCGCAGCAGCAGCGTGACCAGCGCATCGGTGATCTCCCAGGTTCGGCAGTGCACCAGCGCCGCCAGCAGCGTCACGGTCAGCTCGTCGCTGTGATCACGCAGGTGCGAGGGCAACTCCACCGCGGCCCGGGCCCGCCAGGCGGCCAGCACCTTCGGCGCCACGGCGGCGAACAGGCCCGCCGGCAGACCGATCGCGTGCACCGCCTCCAGCCGGGAGATCTCGGTCAGCATCGACGCCAGGCTCACGTTCCCCGCTGAGGCCTTGATCAGCGCCAACGCGCTCGGGTCGGCGTCCTCGTCATCTCCCTCGGCCAGCTGCACCAGTGCCAGCAGCCGCGCCCGCACCTCGGCCGGCAGCCGTCCGGCGATCCGCTCGGCGAGGATCTTCTTGGCCCGGTACAGCCCCGAACGCACGATCCGCTCCAGGCGGTCCTGAGTCGGCGGCTCGATCGACCGGATGCGGAGCTCGGCCAGCAGCCCGTCCCTGACCAGCTCGTAGCGGCGTTCCTTTTGCGCATAGCCACCGGCCAGCCAGTCGATCAGCTTGTCCGCATCGGCGACCGTGCACTGGCGAAACCCGTGGTGGGCGCGGATCTCCGCCCGGTGCCGCTCGATCGTGCGGCCGCTCCACTCGTAAAAGCCCAGTGAGGCGGCGTCGACCTTGAGCTGGCGGGCGACGAACTCGACGGCGTCGTCATGCAGTTCGGCCCGGCCTCGGGGAAACCGCCCGAACCGGCCGTAAAACTTCAACAGCAGCGCGAACCCGAGCTGCGTGTCGCGGTGCTTGACCGCGACCAGGTCCTGCTCGGCACCGACCAGCGTCCAGTGCTCAACCAGGTCCCCAAGATTCAACGAGGATCGATTCACAGCCGCAGATCATTACGGCGGTCACAACCCCGACAACAGCCCCCAAAGCATGATCAACTATTTGGCGGCCGGTGTTACGGTTCTTACCAACACCCCGTGTCGGCACGGGAGCCGGCGGAGGTGTTCACCCCGGCTGAAACGCACCGGCGCGGGGCGCTGTGCGGCACCCCGCGCCATGCTGGGGCGGGGTCATCCGTCGAGGAAGCGCGACAACTCCGCAGTGACGAACTGGGGGTTCTCCTCGACGAGCCAGTGCCCCGCGTTCGGCACATCCACCGCGCGCACGATGTTGGTCATGCGCGGGGCCGCGGTGGCCCGGAGCGGGGCGAGCTGCCCCTGGGCGGTCATGAGCAGGGTCGGGACACGTACCGGTGCTGCTGCCACGGTATCGCGGACGTCCTTGTCGAGGGCGCGGTAGAGCTCGAAGCCGCCCGACAGGACCTCGGGCCGGCGGTAGGTCCGGGCATACTCGTTGATCTCGGTGTCGGTGAACGGGGACCGATCAGAGGTGCCGCCGAACGCCGTTCCACCGAACGAGACCTGGGGATAGAACAGTGCCAGGTACTCGCGGACGTCGTCGCCTACGACCGCCTCGGGAACCCGTCGCTGGGAGTGAAAGGCGATGTGCCAGCTCAGTGAGCGGTATGTGGATGCATCGATCGCGGGCCCAGGTAGCGGCAGGTCGAAGTAGCCGAGGCGTGCGGTGTCGTCGGGGAATTGGCTGGCGTACTGAAATGCTACCGCAGCGCCGAAATCGTGCCCGACGACGCGGGCGTCGCGCACCCCGAGCCGATCGGCGATCAGCCTGTGCACGTACCGCGCCAGAGTGGCTTTGTCGTAGCCGGTCGGCGAGCCGGTGCTGTCGCCCAGTCCGGGAAGGTCGACAGCGTAGACGGTGTGGTCCTTGGCGAGTGCTGGCATGATCGGCCACCAGCCGTACCAGGTCTGTGGCCAACCGTGTATCAGCACCACTGGCGTGCCGCTGCCGCCGGTCACGTAGTGCATCCGGACGCCGTCGACGTCGGCGAAATCGTGCCGGAAGGTGCTCGTGAACTGGGGGTCGTCCCGCGTGGCGACGGCGTAGGAGGGAACGTCCCCGGCTGTCGGCGTGGAACAAGCTGCGGTGCCGATCGTGAGCAGGAGGGTGAGCGTAATGGTCGCCACCGTGCGCGCGGATCGGAGGAAGCGGCGCGACAACGGCCGCATTGCGGTGATCATGTATTCCTGTCCTGGAGGAGGTGGATCAGCGTCCGGTCGCGCCGTCGATCAGTTCGCGGAGGATGTCCGCGTGGCCGGCGTGGCGGCTGGTCTCCTCGATCATGTGGGTGAGTGCCCAGCGGATGCTGGGAGCGGGGCTTCCCGGCCGTGATCGAGGGATCGGTGCGCCGAGGTCGGTGCACCCGTCGAGAACTTCGTTCGCGCGCTCGACCGTCTTTCGGTAGCGGGCGACGACGTCGGCCACGCTGTCCGTTGGTGCGGCCTGGAACGTCGCCTGCCAGTCGGTGACGTTGTCCCCGAGGAACGTCGAGCGCTCGACGAAAGTAAGGTGGTTGAGCAGGCCGAGCAGGTTCGTGCCCGACGGCACTCCGGCTGTTCGGACCTGCGGTTCGGGTGCACCGTCGACCTTCGCGGCGATCGAGGTCCGGAGGTAGTCGAGGAATTCGCGCAGGATCTCGGTCTCGTTGCTTCCGGTCCGGGGCGGCGGGGTGTCGCCGCGACGGTTGCGGCGCGTTGTGCTGGGCACAGTGGGCTCCTTCCCTCGTCGGGAGCGGCGCTGGCGCCGGGTCAGGCGGTGCGGTGGATGAGCAGGACGTGGTCGGTGACCTCGGCGGTGCGCCCGCCCGGTCCGGTCGCGATCCGGCGGGGCGCGTCGGCCCGCTCGAGCGTCCATGTCGCCGGGTCCAGATCGATACCTGCGGCGACCTCCCGCGGGGCCGGGTACCGGACGTCGGGATCCTGGTTCCACGACCACGGCGCGGTCGAACCGTGGTCGACGACCAGCAGCCGCCCGCCCGGGCGCAGTGCGTGCGCGGCGGAGCGCAGGACGGTTGCCCTGTCCAGGTCGAAGGGGGTGTGCAGGTAGTGGGCGCAGATCAGGTCGAATCCGCCCTGCGGGAAAGACTTGTGCAGGTCGTGCCGTACGGTGATGACGCGGTCTCCCAGGCCGTGTGAGCGGGCGAGGGCGGCGAGCCGCTCGACCGCCACGGCCGAGATGTCGGCGGCGGTGACGTGCCACCCCTGGCCGGCGAGCCACAGCGCGTCGCCGCCGTCGCCGCATCCGAGGTCCAACGCGTCGCCGGGCGGCAGGCCCGCGACCGTCTCGGTAAGACGGTCGTTCGGCCGCGGGCCGGTGGCTGCCGGTCGGGCCACGTAGACGCCGTCCCAGAACGTGACCGCATCGGTGGTGCTCATCGAGGCTCCTTCTGTCGGTATGCGCTCAGTCTTGCCAGGCCCGCCCGATCTGGCACGAAATCTTGCGGTTCTGGCAAGATGGCCTCGTGGATCACGAAACGGAAGACGTGCTTGACGCGGTGGGGCCGCGGCTGCGTGCGCTGCGCCGTAACCGCGGCATCACCCTCGCTGACCTCGCGGCGACGACCGGGGTGTCGGAAAGCACCCTGTCCCGGCTGGAGAGCGGGCAGCGCCGGGCGACCCTGGAGTTGCTGCTGCCGCTGGCCCGTACCTACGACGTTCCGTTGGACGACCTTGTCGGCGCCCCGCGCACCGGCGACCCCCGGATCCACCTGAAGCCGATCCGCCGGTTCGGGATGATCTTCGTCCCGTTGTCCCGGCAGCCGGGCGGGGTGCATGCGTTCAAGATGATCATCCCCGCTCAGCCGGAACCGCTCGAACCGACTCCGCAGACTCACGAAGGCTTCGAATGGCTGTATGTGCTCAACGGTCGCTTGCGGCTGGTGCTCGGTGAGCGCGACCTGACGTTGCCGCCCGGTGAGGCAGCCGAGTTCGACACCTCCTTGCCGCACTGGCTGGGCAGCGCCGACGGCGGCGTGGTCGAGCTTCTCATCCTGTTCGGCCTGCAAGGGGTGCGTGCGCACGTGCGCACGCACCCTCATCGGTCGTCTCCCAGCGGGATCCAGCGGTGAGCTCAGCGAGACGGCCGTCTGTTCGCGTCAACAGCGAGCCTTCCCGCACGGAACCTGTGGTCGACGACGTTGCGCCCGCAGGAGTCGGCCCGGCCGAACACGGGTGGCCGCTGCGAGCCGTGTCGCTCCAGCGTCCCCGTTAGCCGGACGGCTCGGGGAGGACTGCGACCGACCGCCCTGACCACCTACAAAGCACTATTAGCGATGTGCGGTCAGGGTGTAGGCGCCCCGGGTACAGCCGGTGACGCGCCAGCCGCCCGGTGTCTGCCGGGCGGCGACGCCCGTGAGTCCGGCACCACCGACGACCGGCCGGACGCCGCCGGGGAACCAGACGTCGAGGCCGCACCCGGTGCCCTCGCCTTGGGCCGTGAGGCTCGCCTGGTCCGACGTGAGGCCGGTCAGGCGGCCGGGGACGGAGCGGGGGTAGGGGCGCGAGAGCTCGGCAACGTATTCGGGGGGCGGGGGCAGGTCCTTCCCGGTGGCACAGTCCTCGGTCATGAGGTTGCCGCCGGTCTTGGACTCGGCGCCGGCGTGGGCGTCGCCGCAGGACTGCTTCCAGACCCAGAATGCGCCGCCGATGCGGTGCCGGTCCTCTTGGTCAGTGTATTTCGCGATCGGGGCCGAGGCGGGGTCGCCGAACCAACCCCACTCCCCCGACCAGAGCCCGGCGCCGTAGTATTCCGCCGCCCGGCTCGCCAGGTCGAAGCCGCGCTCGATGTTCGTGATGGTGAGGCCGGTGCCCTGGTCGATGGTGATCGACTCGTTGTAGAGGTGGGGGGCGAAGACGAGCAACCGGTCGTCGGTGAAGTCCTTGGGCACCGGGACCTCGAAGCCGAGGCCCGACCAGAGCACGGATGGCTCGAAGAAGACCAGGTGCGGAAAGCCGCGCTTCTCGCCCGCCCTGATGGCCTTGATAGCTCGGTCGTAGTAGCGGCCGAGCAGGACGCCTGAGGTGATCGGCGGGGCCTCGCCGAAACCGGGCTCGTTCAGCAGGTCGTATCCGGCGACCATCGGCTCGCTCGCGAACCGCTCCGCCAGCATGCCCCAGGCGGCGACCAGGCGGGTCTGTATGCCATCCCTGTCCTGGTAGAAGTTGGTGAAGGCCCGGGCGACGGCCGGAGAGATATCGCGTCCGGTGAACTCGCACTTGGGGGCGCCGTCGAAGCGGTCGGCCCAGGTGGGGGCGCCGTCCCAGCCGTGCATCGGGGAACCGTTCTCGCAGGTGGTGCTGGGGGCGGCGTTGACGCCCTTGCCCCAGGCGTCCTGGTGCATGTCGATGACCGTGCGCAGGCCATGCTTGGCTGCGATCTCGACGGCCCAGGAGATCCTGGCGAGGTAGGCCGGGTCGTAGTGGCCGGGCCGGGGTTCCAGGGCTGACCAGGACAGGGCGAGGCGGATGACGTTGAAGCCCATCTGCTCCATGCCGGCGAAGTCGGCCTCGGTGAGCGGTCGCGTCACCGCCTTGTCCGGAAATTTCTGGAAGTAGTCTTCGAGCTGGTTGACGTTCACGCCGCGCAGCAGCACCTCGTTGCCGTCGGCGTCGACGATCCTGCGGTCGGCTGAGAGCGTCAGGCCCTTGGTGCGCGGTGGCGGCGCAGTGGTGGTGCCGGGCTGCAGGAGCGGTATGGCGAGCGCCGCTGCGGCCACGACACCCCCCATTCGTATCGGCGCAGAAAAGGCGACACCCTTACGCGCCGGGAGAAAGGCGGTTCTTCGCGCCGGAAGGGTGGCGGGGAGGAGGGCGACGAGGGCTGCCGTTGCGAGGGCGAGGAGGGCACCAAAGGAGAGCGCGGGGGCGAGGCGGAGCATGATCGCCGGTGCCCAGAACGCGTCGCCGCCCGCCAGGTCGCGGGGGAGCCCGATGGCCGCCTCGACCAGGCCCAGCGTCGCGGCCGCTCCCAGCGCGGAGATCCCGGCCACGACGGCCCGCGGCGAGGTGGTGTCGCTGAGCCGGCGGTTCAGTGCCCAGGTCATCACGCCAAGCAGGGTGATGGCGGCGAGGCAGCCCAGTGGTCCCGCCTCGGGCGCCGGGGCCAGCGGGGAGTCGCCGATGGCGTACCCGACGGGTGAACCGCCCCACCACACCCCACCGACCGACGCGCCCAAGACCACGGTCACCCCCGACGCCATCCACCCCGGCTCCGAAGCCTGCGGGAAGAACGACCCCAAGGCCACAGCGGGTCCAGCGCCCGGCCCTGGGGAGGGCGGGGAGGTCGAGCTCGAAGGGGGTGAGGTGGTGCGGCGGCATAGGAGCTGGGTGAGCCAGGTGGCCGCCAGGACCGGCAGGCCGAAGACCGCCGCCTTGACGCCGGTGAAGCCTGTCGACCACGCCAGGTAGACCACATCGCCGAAGGCCATCACCAGCGACATCATCAGCTTGGCCGCCATCGCCGACCACACCACCGCGCCCCACACGAGCAGTGCCGTACGCAGCGGGGCACGCCCGCGCGCGACCACCCACGCCAGCACCCCAACCCCCGCCAGCAGCAGCGGCACGTAGACGGCCGGCGCGGCCACCTGCCAGAGCCCGGCGACGGGCAGCAGGTCGGCGCCCGTCCACGTATACGGCGCGGCCAGTCCTGACGGGTCGAACGCCGCCCCCAGCACGATGACGGCGGCCAGCACCACGACGGCGATCGGCGACAACCAGCGGTTTCTCATAGTGTCGGCGACCATACATGAGCATTGCTCACAAATGAAGAGTCAGATCCACAACAGCGCGGAAGACCGGCCGAACCCGCTGATGCTTCGTTCCTCGAAGAAAGTAGGCAAGACGGCGGCGAGGCCCGGGAGCGGTGTCGTGTCAGCGGCCGTGTCAGGACGGCGACGGCCCGGTATCAGGGCGGTCGGCGATGGTGGACGCCATGAACGGTTCAGCGACTGCGGCCTCAAGGCCGGGTGAGATCCCCTCGGGCGACCCCACCTGAGCAATCCAGATCCCCGGGCACCAACAGGACCGCATTCCACCAGCCGTCCGTTCAACCGAACTTCGTAACAGATTCAAAGGAGCACACCACCATGTCCGTCACCCTCACCGACCAGGACAAGCTCACCCTGCGGACCGGCGCGTGGGGCGCCGTCTCGCTGATGTCCGCCGCTGGTGCCGCCGGCTCGGCGCACAAGGTCGCCACCCACGGCTCCATCGCCCTGACCTCCGCGACCGGCCTGGTCGGGCACGTGCTCACCAAGGCGCCCAAGGGCGTGAAGTACGGCAAGTCCACAGCCGAACTCGCCGACCAGGTGCTGCCGGCCCTGACCGCGGCCATGAGCCTGCTCAAGCAACAGGCTCCGGCAGAGGCCGACAACTTCCGCCGCACCGTCATCGTCGCCATCGAAGCATCCGCCCACACCCACCAGGGCCAGCCCAGCCCCACCCTGGCCGACATGGCCCGCAAGATCACCGAAGCCCTCGACGCCGCTTGACGGGATGCCGGCCCGCGCAGCCACAGCTTGTCACGGGGTCTCCGGACCCCGGCCCATCACCGCAGACAAGGATGTCGAGCTGCTCATCGTGCCCGGGACCGAGCACCAATTCATCGACTGTCCGCATGACGTCCGCAAGCGCGCCTGGGACTTCCTGGTACGCGAGCTGATGGGCACCCAGCCGCCCGCCTACCGCCCCGCCCCATCCGACCCCGAATTGGTCGGCGAACTCTTCGCCTGAGCGCGACACCACAGAGACAAGGAACCATGAAAACCCAATCCCCACCAGCGATCACGGAGACCAGGGCGCGCATCTTCGGCGTGCGCCAGCGCCCGGTCATCCTCGGCAAGGTCTTCCGGCGAGCGACGGTCGCGGCACTGGCGGCCGCGCTGCTGGCCGGGGCGGCCACACCGGGTGTGGCCGCCGCGGACACCAGCGCGGCCGCGCCGAAGGCCGCTGCCGGGCAGGACCGCCCGGAGCTGCAGAAGGCCATCCAGAAGTTCGTCGATGCCGGGTTCGCCGGGATGCAGCTGCGCGTGCACGATCAGCGGGGCGACTGGGTCGGCAGCGCCGGAGTGCGCAAGCTGGGCCAGAGCGCCAAACCACCGACGAACGGGCGGTTCTGGGTGGGCAGCGTCACCAAGACCTTCACCGCGACCCTGGTGCTGCAACTGGTGGCCGAGGGCACGATCGGGCTGGACACACCGGTGGCCGATTACCTGCCCAAGCTCGGGCTGGACCGGCGGATCACCGTACGGATGCTGCTGCAGCACACCAGCGGATTGTTCAACTACACCGGCGAGGTCTACGACGACGGAACGGTCGTGCCGGGGATCCCCGCCACCGGCGACGCATGGCTGAACAACCGGTTCCACACCTACCGGCCGCAGGAGCTGGTACGGCTGGCGCTGTCCAAGCCGGCGCGGTTCGAGCCGGGCACGGACCAGAACTACTCCAACACCAACTACACGCTGGCCCTGCTGCTGATCGAGAAGGTCACCGGCCGCTCCTACGCCGAGGAGATGCAGCGGCGGATCTTGGGGCCGCTCGGGATGCGGGGCACCGTGGTGCCGGGCACCCGGACGCAGCTGCCCGGGCCGTACGCCCACGGCTACTACCGCTACCAGGACGCCGGCCAGCAGAAGACGGTCGACGTCTCCCGCCAGAACCTCTCGCTGCTGGCCGGCGCCGGGGACCTGATCTCGACCACCGAGGATCTCCAGACGTTCTTCTCCGCGCTGATGGGCGGCAAGCTCCTGCCGGCCCCGCTGCTGGCCGAGATGCGCAAGCCGTATGGGAAGCTCGGCTACGGCCTCGGGCTGTTCGTGCAGGACCTGGGCCCGGCCTGCGGCACCGTCTTCCAGCACAACGGCAGCCCCCCGCACGGCTTCGGGGCGCTGATGTACAGCTCGCCCGACGGCAGTACGACCCTGACCGGCTCGGTGACTTGGGTGGATGAGGCCACCAGGGGCCCGGCCAAGGATTTCCAGAAGCTGCTGGACGGGCTCGTCAAGGAGGTGTTCTGCGACGGGCAGGCCGCGGGCTGACGGGGCCGAGCCGGTTCAGTAGAAGGGGCCGGGCACCTCGGACCCATACGCCCTGAGGGTGGACTCCTTGCGGTCGTGCACCAGGTAGAGCGCGAACCCGGCCACGCCGAGCTCAGCGAGCTCGGCGTGGCCGGTCCACAGGCGCGCACGCCGGGCCGAGCAGGCGCAACCGGTCGACGAACCCGTCAGGGACGAAGCAGGACTCCGGGGTCGCACAATCAGTCAACGCGGCGGAAGGCCGCGCGGTAGTCCCTCGGGCGTCGTCCGGTGTGCTTGGCGAAGAGGGCAGCGAACGTGCCGGGGTCCCTGTACCCGACCGCGGCGGAGATGCTGGCGACGGTTCGGTTCGTGGTCTCAAGGAGGTGACGGGCGCGACGGACACGCGACGACTGCAGGTACTCCAGCGGGCTCTGGCCGGTCTCGTCCGCGAAGCGCCGCAGCAGCGTCCGGGTGCTGACCTTGAACGTGTCCGACAACGCGGCGAGGTCGTATCGGGCGGCAAGGTTCTGGTCGAGTCGTCGCATGACCCTGTGGGAGAACTCATTTCCGGGTTGCGGAAGAAATCGCGCGTCAACGTATGGAGTCTGGGACGATCGCGCATCGTCGACGAGCGCCACCCGCGCGGTTGCCCGGGCCACGCCGACACCGCTGTGCCGACGGATCAGATCCAGCGCGAAGTCGTACATGGCGCTGAAGGCCGCCGTCGTCGTCACCCCCGTGTCGCTGACGACCAGACGCTCGGGCCGGACGTCAGCGTCCGGACAGCGTCGAGCCAATTCGTCCGCGAGGAGCCAGGCTGTCGTAGCCCGGCGTCGGTTGAGGAGTCCAGCCTCGGCGAGCAGGAACGCACCGACACAGATCGAGACGACGACAGTGCCCGCAGCAGCGTGTGAGCGGATCGCCGCGATTTCAGGGGCGAGGGGTGCGAGCTTCGCGTCCACGTCCAGGCCCGGCAGGAGCTCGAACCCTGGCACGACAAGGACATCTACCTCGCGCAGCGGAGAGACGTCCAACGCCGCACCACCCGATGCGGTGACACGCCGACGAGGCGAAACGATCGACACCTCATATCCGGAGCCGTCCGGCCCGGCAACGTGCATGGCCATCGTCAAGAGATCGGGTACGCCGAACACCTCGGACGCGAAGCAGCCTGGATAGGCCAGGACGCCAACCCGCAGCGCGCTCACGCTCGCCTCCTCACCACCAGCCTACGGCGAGATCACCCGCATACATGGCGATCTGGCCTCTCACCTTATGCGGGGGCATCGGTCCACGCTGTCACCATGAGCGCTGCCAGTGGACGACTTGACGACGTGATCACGGATTTCTCCCGCCGGCTCGTGGACGTGGAGGGGGTGGTGAAGACGGTGTACGCCGCGGGTTCCGGGCCGGCCGTCGTGTTGATGCCGGAGATGCCCGGCATCAGTCCTGACGTCCTTCGACTGGCGCGGTGGGTGCGGGATGCGGGCTTCACCGTCTATGCCCCCTCACTCTTCGGGATCGACGGTGCCTATCCCACGGTCGAGGGTGGTAAAGAGGTCGTCCGCCGCGCGTGTGTCAGTGCCGAGTTCCGTGCGTTCGCCGGGGGCGGGACCAGCCCCGTCACGGCATGGCTACGTGGGCTCGCGCGCCAAGCCCATGCCGAATGCGGCGGTCCGGGAGTCGGCGCGATCGGACTGTGCTTCACCGGCAACTTCGCTCTCACCATGGCGCTTGAGCCGGCCGTCATCGCGCCAGTGGTCAACCACCCGTCGCTGCCGCTGGACGACCCCGCCGGACTCGAGATCAGCGACGAGGACGCGCGTGCGGTCCGAGACCGCATCGCGCGCGACGGATTGAAGGTTCTCGCCTATCGCTTCGACGACGACCGCTGGTGCACCGGCCAGCGCTTCGCCGCCTACCAGGCACTCCTCGGCGACGCCTTCGACGGCCGTGTTCTTCCGGGCAGTTCCGCGAACACCAGCCCGCCACCGTTCTTCCGCGACGTGGTCGGGTCCCCCCACAGCGTTGTCACCGCCCACCTCGTCGACGAGGACGGACATCCCACGCTGAAGGCCAGGGACGAGATCGTCGCCTTCCTGACCGACCGCTTGAGCCCGTTCGGACACTCCGAGACGACATCCGGCTGAGCGTGCCGGAGTCGACGGCGAAGTCGGGCGGGCGGCCACCGCGAACAGCGTCGCCGCCCGCCACGCGGGCGCTTCCCGCCGTAACCGGTCGGACAGCTCGTACAGCACGTCGCTCTCGTAGATGGACGGCGGGAAGAGGTTTTCCACACGCATGTGCCGCGTGCATGATGTTCCCGTGACGCCTGAAGACGGAGACGCGATTCTCAGGAACTACTTCGCCCCCTGGATCCAGGAACTCGGGCTGGCCGTGGAGGAGGTCGGCGAGCGCCATGCGACCGTGCGCCTGCCGTGGTCGGAGTCGCTGGCCAGGGAGGGCGGCGGGCTGTGCGGCCAGGCCATGATGGCCGCCGCCGACACCGCCACCGTGGTGGCCATCTCCGCAGCCCGCGGCGGGTTCGTGCCGATGACGACGGTGCAGCAGTCGACGACGTTCCAGCGGCCGGTCACGGGCAAGGACGTGCTGGTCCACGTCCGGATCACCAAGCTGGGCCGCACGCTGGCCTTCTGCGACATCACCCTGATCCCCGACGGCGCCACCGAGCCCTCGGCCCACGCCACCACCGTCTACACCGTCCTCGCCTGACGCGCTATGAGAGGCGGCCGACGCGGACGACACGGACGACGCGGTCGCCCAGTCCGCCGGCGGCCTGGGCGAGTCGGTCGGGCATCGATCCTGTAGCGTTGTGCACCAAGCGAGCGCTCGGGAGGTTTGTGGTGCGGGAATTGTCCGGGAAAGTAGCGGTGGTGACGGGAGCGGCGAGCGGCATCGGCCGCGCACTGGCCACCCGCCTGGCCGCAGAAGGCATGGACCTCATGCTGGCCGACGTCGACCCGGGCGGGCTGGCGGAGACCGCCGCCCAGACCGGAGCCCGGCGGGTGCTGACCCAGACCACCGACGTGTCCGACGAGGCGGCCGTGCGGCACCTGGCCGACCGCGCGTTCGGCGAGCTCGGCGCCGTGCACGTGTTGTGCAACAACGCCGGCGTCTTCCAGGGCGGCCACATGTGGACCCGCACCACCGAGGACTTCTCCTGGCTGCTCGGCGTGAACCTCTGGGGAGTCCTGCACGGCATCCAGGCCTTCGTGCCGCGGATGATCGAGCAGGACACCGAGGGGCACATCGTCAACACGGTCTCGGTGGCGGGGCTCTTCGCCGCGCCGTACATGGCGGGCTATGCCGTCAGCAAGTTCGCCGCGTTCGCCGCCTCCCAGACGCTTGCCCAGGACCTGGCCATGGCCGGGTCCAAGCTGCGCGTCACCGCGCTCTGCCCCGGGGCCGTACGCACCCAGATCAACCGCTCCGAGCGCGTACGGCCCGCCGACCTGACCATCGGGCGCACCCGTGACGACTACGACGCCCAGGGCATCATCGACGACGTGATGGTGAAGGGCATCGACCCCGCCGATGTGGCCGCGCAGGTCGTCGCGGCCATCCACGAGGAACGTTTCCTCGTGCTCACCCACCCCGAGTACGCCAAGGGCCTGCGCGTTCAGGTCGACGCCCTGCTCGACGGCGGCCTGCCGCCGCTGCCCTCCTACGAATGACGCCGGTGGCCCGGCAGCCTGACGAGCCTGCGCCGGTCGCTCACTGGAGCCGATCGCCGGAGTAGACCTGGCGTCCAGCCCTCGCGCTCGCCGTCGGCCATGCGGTGTCGTGTCAGCGGCCGTGTCAGCACGGCGACGGCCCGGTATCAGCGCGGTCGGCGATGGTGGACGCCATGAACGGTTCAGCGATTGCGGCCTCGGGGCTGCGAAAGGCGTACAAAGACAAGATCGTGCTCGACGGCGTCGACCTGAATGTCCGGGCCGGTACGATCTTCGCCCTGCTCGGGCCCAACGGCGCCGGGAAGACCACGACGGTGAACGTGCTGACCACGCTGCTGACCCCCGACGCCGGGAAGGTGGTCGTCGCCGGGCACGACGTGGTCACCGAGACCAAGGCGGTGCGCGCGGCGATCGGGGTCACCGGGCAGTTCGCCTCGGTGGACGACCTGCTCACCGGCGAGGAGAACCTGCTGCTGATGGCGGATCTCCTGCACCTGCCCAAGGCACAGGGCAAACACATCGCCCGCCGGTTGCTCGACCAGTTCGATCTGGCCGAAGCGGCGAGCAAACCGGCGTCGTCCTACTCCGGGGGCATGCGCCGCAAGCTGGACCTCGCCATGACGCTGGTCGGCAAGCCGCAGATCATCTTCCTGGACGAGCCCACGACGGGACTCGATCCGCGCAGCCGCCGCACCATGTGGGAGATCATCCGGGAACTGGTCGCCGACGGTATGACCATCTTCCTCACCACCCAGTATCTCGAGGAGGCCGACCAGCTCGCCGACCGCATCGCCGTACTCGATCAGGGCAGGCTGGTCGCCGAGGGCACCGCCGACGAGCTCAAGCGCCGGGTTCCCGGCAGCCATGTCCGGCTGCGGTTCGCCGATCAGTACGCACTCGACGTCGCGGCCCGGGTCCTGCACGAATCCACCAAGGACGACGAAGAGCTGACCTTGCGTGTGCCCGGCGACGGCGGGGTGCGGTCGCTCCGCGCGCTGCTCGATCGGCTCGACGCGCATTCCATCGAAGCCGAGGAACTGTCGGTGCATACACCGGACCTGGATGACGTCTTCCTCGCCCTTACCGGGCACGCGCGCAAGGAGATCAACGCACGATGAACGGCATCTCGGCTTCCCTGGCGGATTCCGCGACCATGTTGCGGCGCAACTTCCGGCACACGACGCGAAATCCGCTGGCACTGTTCAACGGCATCATCATGCCGCTCGTTCTGATGTTCCTGATGGTCTACATATTCGGCGACGCGTTCAACGTCGGCGTCAACTATGCCGATTACGCGACGCCAGGGTTGATCATTACGACCATCTGCTACGGGGTCAGCCCCACCGCGATCGCGGTGAATTCCGATATGACGACCGGATTCATCAACCGGCTTCGCGTCATGCAGGTGTCCCGGGGCGCGGTGCTGAACGCGCACGTGATCGCGACCGTGCTACGGAACCTGGTGGCCATCGCGCTCATCATCGGGGTCTCGTTCCTGATGGGATTCCGGCCGTCGGCGAGTTTCACGCAATGGCTCGGCGTGATCGGCATCGTCGCGTTGGCGGTACTGGCGATCGGCTGGCTGACCATCGCGTTCGGTCTCGCGGCGAAGTCGCCGGAAAGCGCGGGCCTCATCGGTGTCCCGCTGATGCTCCTGCCCTTCCTGAGCAGCGCGTTCGTGCCGGCCGGCAAGATGGGGGCGGGTGCGCGGCAATTCGCGGAGTACCAGCCGTTCACCTCGATCATCGAAACCCTGCGCGGGCTGCTGGCCGGCGCGCCGTCGGCGGGCTCGGCCATCACGGCCATCGCCTGGTGCGCGGGAATCATGTTGATCGGCTACCTGTGGGCGCGCGCGACGTTCACGAAGCGAGGGTGATCTCGGCCAGCTCACGCCAATCCCGCTGCCGCCCGGCACGCGTCGCCTCGGTGAACACGGTTTCACCGAGGCGATTCCGCGTGTCCGCGGCAATCCTGGAAGCGTCCGGCTGCGAACGATCCGGCGTACCGCGCACGCCGTCGCCTGCCGCGAGCAGTCGCACGGCCTGCTCGTACTGTCCCTGGCGCAGCGCGAGGTCCGCGATCCCGATCAACACCTCGGCGATCAGCGGCGGATACGTCGTCGCCACAGCCACGCGGAACGCCTCGCTCCGATGCGCGCGAGCCTTCTCGAGATCCTCGGTGAGGTAGCCGCACAGGTCCTGAGCCTTGGCGCGGAAGAAGTCGTTCAGTTCCGCGTCGTCCAGCATTGTCCGCACCGTGGCCAGGTGCTGGTGCGCCTTGTCCGGCTCTCCGCGCCAGCGCACCAGCTGCATCTCCGAAAGCGCCAGCAAGGCAAGCGTGTCCGGCCAGGTGATCCCGCTCGCGTACCGCTGCGCTTCGGCCATGGCGAACGTGCTGGATCGCTCATCGCCCAGCATCCAGTACAGCTGAGCCTGCCGCGCCCGCAGGACGACCACTTCCTCGGTCGCGCCCAGCTCGGTCAGCGCCACAACTGCCTCTTCGTAGTGCTCACACGCGCGTGCGAACTCCCCGCGCATGCCGAGCCGATCGCCCAGGAAGGACAGCGCCAACGAGATCCCCAACCGGTCACCCAGCACGCGGAACTCGGCGAGGGCGGTCTCGATGTCGATGTCGACGTCCGTCTCATCGCCGCCGAGTGTGAGCCGCAATCGGCCACGAGCGAGCCTGGCCTGCGCGCGCACCCACGGATCGTCGTCGGCGATGAGCGGCTCGAACGCGGGCAGGAACTCCGCCGGCCCCTGCAGCATCCGCTCCCAGAGGGCGACGAACCCCAGCAGCGGATTGCGATACCGATACCCGCTGCGCTGGGTGAACCGGTGCGCCTCCAGGATCCACTCCCGCGCCTGATACTGATCGCGGCCGGGCCCGGAGGTCAGGAACATCGTCACGATGGCGCACGCCATCGCCCGCACCTCATCCGACACCTCACCGTGCAGCGAGGCCGCCGCGATGCTCAACTCGGTGCCCTCGGTCCGATGCCCACTGAGGTACCAGTACCAGCCCACGGCCCCGACCAGCCGCATCGCCTCCTGGGCCCATCCCTCGGCGATCGCCCCGCGCAGGGCCGCACCGAGGTTGTCGTGCTCGGCCGCGAGCGTGGCCAGCCACTCCAGCTGCTCGGCCGTGCGCAGGTGCGGATCGGCCGTCTCGGCCAGCTCGGTGAAGTAGGCGAGGTGCGCCCGGCGCGCAGGCTCGCTTTCCCCGGCTTCGGCGAGCCGGTGCGCCGCGTATTCCCTGATGGTGTTGAGCATCCTGTACCGCGGCGTGCCCTCGCCGTCGACGAGCAGCAGCGACTTCTCGATCAACGCGGTCAGCAGGTCGAGCACCTGCTCCCCGGCGAATGCCTCGTCGCCGCACACCCGTTCGGCCGCATCCAGGCTCACCCCGCCGGAGAACACCGAGAGCCGCCGCAGCACGCCGCGTTCGGCCTCGGTCAGCAGATCCCAGCTCCAGTCCACGACCGCGCGCAGCGTCTTGTGCCTGGACAGCGCCGTACGGCTGCCGCCGGTCAACAGACGGAACCGGTCATCGAGCCGACGGGCCAGCTGATCGATGGACATGGTGCGCAGCCGCGCCGCGGCCAGTTCGATCGCCAGCGGCATCCCGTCGAGCGCCCGGCAGATCCGCGCCATGGCCGACAAGGTGTGCGCGTCGGAGCCGATGTCCTTGCGCACCAGCTCCGCGCGGTCCCGCAGCAGCCGCACCGCGGGCGAGGACCCGGCCTCGGCGGGATCCGTACCCTTCGCGGGCAGCGCGAGTGGCTCGACCTGCCACAGCACCTCCCCGGTGATACCGAGCGGTTCCCTGCTCGTGGCCAGAATCCGCAGCCTGCGGCACTCCCCCAGAAGCCGATCCGCGAAGGCGGCGGCCTCCTCGATCACGTGCTCGCAGTTGTCCAGGATCAGCAAGATCACGCGTTCCCGGACCGCGGCGATGAGCCGATCCATCGGTTCCCCGCACCGCGCATCACCGAGCAGTGCCTGGTCACGCAGGCCGATCGCGGTAAGGGCGGCCTGCGCCAGGTCACCGCCTGCCGGCACCGAGGCCAATTCGACCAGCCACGCCCCATCCGGCAACTCGGCGAGCATCGTCCGCGCGGTCTCCGTGGCCAGTCTTGTCTTGCCGGCGCCACCCGCCCCCGTCAAAGTGACCAGCCGGTGCCCGACGGCCAAAACGGCGACCGCGGCAATGTCATCGTCCTTACCGACGAAACTCGTCAGCTCGGCCCGCAGGTTCGTCCTGCGGGTCTCCGCCCCCCCGCCCAGCTCGCCACGGAGCAACGCGGTGTGCAGCGCGGAGAGCTCGGCCGACGGATCCGCGCCCAGCTCCTCAGCGAGCCGCTCGCGCGTCCGCTGGTACACGGTCAACGCCTCAGTCCCACGCCCAGCCTCGGCGAGCGCCCGCATCAAGGCCGCCACGAACCCCTCCCGCAGCGGATACGCGGCAACCAGCCCGGTCAGCTCGGAGACCAACTCCGAGCCGCGGCCGAGGCGAATATCCGCATCCACCCGATCCCCGAGCGCGGCAACGTAGAGTTCGTCCAGACGCGTGACCGCGGCGTCGAACGCATCGCTGCCTTGCAGCGCGATGTCCGCCATGGCCGTACCGCGCCACAATGCCAAGGCCGAGCGCAGCAGATCCGCCCGCGCCGCAGGCTCGGCGGCACGGGCCTGACCCACCAGGTGCTCGAACCGGCACACGTCCACGGCATCAGGAGCCACGGCCAGCCGGTACCCGCCGGCATCCGCCTCGACCACACCGTCCGGCAACACCCTGCGCAGCCTGGACACCAACGCCTGCACGGCATTCACTTCGTCCGCGGGCGGCCGTTCCCCCCAAATCCAGTCCACCAGCCTCGCACGCGTGACGATCCGGCCAGGTTCGAGGGCGAGTGCGGCCAGCAGCGCGCGCAGCCGAATCCCAGGAACCTCCACCACGGCCCCATCACGGTTCCGGACCTCGAACGGTCCGAGCAATTCAACTCGCACATCAGTCATTGTGCCGAACTGTGGCGACGACCGACTAACCGCCACTGCGCGCGCACCGCCCACCTTCATCGGCGCTGGTGAGTCTTCCCGTGGCAAGTGCCTCGCCGAGCGCCGCCGCGACGCGGGCGCGGTCGGCGTCCGACGTACGCGACCGCGCCCGCCACCGGCTCGCGGTCAGGCGTCCCAGGTGACCGGGAGGCTCTTCACCCCGTAGATGTCCGCGGTCTCCGGGCGCAGGGCAATCTCTTCGGCCGGTACGGCCAGGCGCAGGGTGGGAAAGCGGCTGACCAGCGCGGGGAAGGCGACCCGCATCTCGACGCGAGCCAGCTGCTGGCCCAGGCACTGGTGGATGCCGTGGCCGAAGGCCAGGTGCCCGCCGTCCTGCCGGCGCAGGTCGAGCACGTGGGGGTCGGCGAAACGCTCGGGGTCGCGGTTGGCGGTGTTGTACGACAGGATGACCGTCGTGCCGGCCTCGATGGTGTGGCTGCCCAACTCGACATCCTCCAATGCCGTCCTGAAGAAGGTCTTGGCGACGCTCAGATACCGCAGCAACTCCTCCACGGCCCGGTCGGTGAGCGCGGGGTCAGCGCGCAGCGCGGCCAGCTGCGCCGGGTTGCGCAGCAGCGCGAAGGTGCCCAGCGCCAGCATGTTCGCGGTGGTGTCGAGCCCGGCCGCCAGCAGAAGCAGGGCGATCCCCCGCAGCTCCTCATCGGTCAGATCGCTGTCGAGCAGGTCGCTGAGCACGTCGTCGGTGGGGTTGGCGCGCTTGGCGGCCACCAGCTCCGCGAGGTAGTTCTGGGTCGCGATGTAGGCCGCCATCAGGTCCTCGTCGCTGGTCTCCCCGCTGAGGAACGTATCGATCTGCTCCTGGAAGGAGCCCCGGTCCTCATACGGCACACCGAGCAGCTCACAGATCACGATGGTGGGGATGGGCTTGGCGAACGCGGTCACCAGGTCCACCGGCGGCCCGGCCTTCTCCATCGCGTCCAGGTGCTCGGCGGTGATCTGCTCGACGCGCTCGGTGAGCTGTCGCATCCGCCGGACGGTGAACTTGCCCACCAGCGGTTTACGGTAGCGGCTGTGCTGCGGCTCGTCCATGAGGAGGAACTCCCCGGGCGGCGCCGGAGGGATTTCCATGCCGGTGATGTCGATGGTCGGGTGGAGCATGAGCTCCTTGCGTGAACTGAACCGCGGGTCGGCCAGGACCGACCGGACCAGGTCGTAGCCGGTGATCAGCCAGCCGGGTTTTCCGCCGGGGAAGGGGTAGCGGCTGATCGGGCCGTGCTCACGGGCCTGGATCAGCTCTGCCGGCGGGTCGAAGGGGCAGCCGGGCTGACGCGCGGTCGGCAGCGTGGTGACGGTGTGTTCCATGGTCATTCCTCTCATCAGCCGTCGAGCACGATCTTGTCTTTACATGCCTTTCGCAGCCCCGAGGCCGCAATCGCTGAACCGTTCATGGCGTCCACCATCGCCGACCGCGCTGATACCGGGCCGTCGCCGTGCTGACACGGCCGCTGACACGACACCGCAGCAGACCTGGCCGCCGCCGGGACCTCCGCCCAAAATTTCCCCGAGACCGCAGCGAGGCCTACCTGTCGGTGGAGGCCTGCCGCGAGGTCACCCGAGTCATCGCCAACGCCGCCTTCGCCGCCCGGCGCTGCATGGCCTGCCCGCTCGCGTCGATGAAGCACCCATCTCAGGCCACGTTCGCCACCTGCCGAAAGCCCGCAGGAAGATCCTGACTGAAGAGCGTTTTTGCAGGCCAGAATGTTGGTGAAATCGCTGTAACGATTCCTAGCCGAGAACGGCGAGGTCTCCCCGCTGGACGATGCCGCCGCGCACGACGCTGGCTTGCAGGCCGAACCGTACCTGGTGGGCGTGTCCGAGCAGCTTGAGGAGCCGTGCATCGGGTCCCAGCCTGTCGTGGGGCTGAGGCATGCCGACCATGACGCAGCGGGGCATTCCCGGCCCGAGACACAGCTCTACCTGGTCGCCGATGGTGAGATGGCGGCCCTGCCAGTCGTCCTCGATGAAGCCGACGCCCTCCGCCTCCAGCACGATGTTCGCGCGGAAGCGGGCGACATCGACGGGTTCGCCGAGCAACTGCTCCAGTTTGCGCACCGCGGCCGTGGTGACGAGATGAACGGGGGCCTCGTCATGGTGCTGTACGGAGGACTGCCGACGCAGTTGCAGCGGCCGGCCCAGAAGCGTGCTGAGCACCTGACCGGCCGCCGGGTCATCGGCACGATACTCCCGCCCGTCTGGGAACACCATCAGCGGCACCTCACCGTCTCCTGGAGCTGCGGCGGGAGGCTCGTCCAGGCGGGCGCGCAGGGTGAGCAGACCGTCAACGCGGCGGAAGCGGCGGGTGGTCTTGCCGCTGCCGATCCCGCCGTCTGCGGTGTAGACCGCCCAGCGTCGATCTCCGGCGACCCCGTCGGAGGTGAAGCGTGCACGGGTCAGCCGCTCACCGCCCATGGACTTCACCGGATACCGCGCCAGCTCGGCGACCTGGCTCACCGGCAGGGGCGACGGTTCGGCTCGGCCCGGGATGTCCTCGCAGAGGCAGGAGTACAGCCGCCGGACCGCGCTCACCTGCCCTCCATCGCCAGCCGCAGCCCGAAACCGATCAGCACGGTGCCGGTCACCCGCTCCAGCAGCCAGAAGAGATTGCACCATTGGAACTGCCTTTCCCTCGTCAGAGCTGATGCTCTGCCAGCCACCGCATGACCTGTTCGGCGTGAACGGCCGGCTCCTCGACGGGAAAGAACACATGCTCGACCCGGCCATCGACCAGGATGAGGGTCAGCCGGCGGTACAGCGTCATCTCGTCGGCATCTAATGTGGGCAGGCCGAGAGCGGCGGCCAGGGTCAGACGCGGGTCGGCCAACAGCGGGTACGGCAACCGGAGCCGGTGCGCCACCTCCCGCTGATACCCGCTCGACTGCGCCGACAGCCCGTAGACCCGCGCCGCACCGGCCTTCAGCAGGTCGGCATGGTGGTCGCGGAACCCGCACGCCTGCTCGGTGCAGCCCCGCGCGCCCGGTATCGTCTCCCATCCCTGCGGCAGGTCCACGCCAGGCCGCCCGGTCAGCGGATACATGAACAGCACGCTGCGCCCCTGGCCGAGCGCCTGGACGCGGACCCTGCTTCCATCGGTGGCCACAAACTCCAGATCCGGCAGCTCAGCCCCGACGAGCCTGACCGGGTCTACGGCTGCGATGACCCGCCGCCGGCCGAACTGCGGCTGCATCATGAGCTGCGCGGCCACGTCGAGCTGGGCGCGCAGCCTGTCACGCTGCTCGGCAAGCTGCGTGATGCGCTGTTCCACCTGGTCGATGGCTCGCTGGTACGTGGCCAGCGACGCCGGACACAGATCACCAGAGTCGGCGCCGCTGACCAGGCACTCGACGAACGGCCGCGTCTCCTCCACCGAAAGGCCCAACGCCATCAGCGACCGGATCTGCTCCACCAGCCGCACCGCGATCGGGTCGTACTCCCGGTAGCCATTGGCGCAGCGGCGCGGGACGACCAGGCCGACCGCCTCGTAGTAGCGCAATGCCCGCACCGTGACACCGGTACGCCGTGCCAACTCACCCACTCGCATGACCGGAACCATAGACCCGCACCCTGAGGTACAGGTCAACGCACCAGTCGGTCCCATAGGTCATTAGTTGCGAAGGCGGCCGGCCTGACGGGTTCACCAGCCGAGATCAATTACCGGGTCAACGTTCCGACACGCCGCTAGCGTGAAGACCACTGGGCAGCGGTCACGCCAGATCGAGCAGCTGCTCGTAGAAGCCGCCGAAGCCGCGAGCCCGGTCCACGAAGTGCAGCTCCAGAATCCAGTGACAGGTCCTCCCCGTACGGTCAGTGCGCCGCAGCGGGGTGTCGTTCTCCAAAGTGATGTAGGACTCCGCCTTCGCACCGTTGTTCACCTCGTGCGGAAACTCCCCCACGAGATGCCCGGTGTGCCAGATGCCGATCTCCCAGCCGGCTTCGCCCGCCAGCCGTTCCACCTCGGCGTACAGCTGCCGGCCGGTGATATCCGGATCGGCCGCGAACGCCGCACGTCCGGCGTCAAAGACGCGCGGCAGATCGTGCAGCAGCCGATGCTTGTCCGGGTCGTCGCCGAAGACGTACGTGCGGCCGAAGTCGGCTTCGTACTCCTCGAAGATCGGGCCGAAGTCGGCAAAGGCGACGTCGTCCTCACCGATGATGCGGTCGGGTGGGTTGTCCCGGTACGGGAGCAGAGTGTTGGGCCCGGAGCGGATGATCCGCTTGTGCCAGTGCTTGGTCGTGCCGAACATGTCGTTGGCCAGGTCCCTGATGCGATCGCTCACCTCCCGCTCCCCGACTCCAGGTGCGACCAGTCCGCGTGCCTCCACCTCGCCGAACAAGGCGATGGCCTTCTCCTGCGCCGCCACCAGGCCCGCGACCCGCCGAGCCTCCTCCGGCCCGGAATGATCAGACGTCATGCCGTGTCCCCTGCGTTCTTCGAATCGTGGTGCCCCTACCGGCGCGAGGTGACCCACCGGGCGCGTCCATGGTGCGGATGTACAGGGTCACGTTGTCGGCCCGTCGTGATCAGCGGCGTACACCCAGCCGTGCAGACCCGATGCCAGCGGTACGAGAGCACGCCGGTAGTCGTCGACCTCGTAGTCGTCGGCTGCGGCGAGTTCGTCCTCGCTCAGGTGGAGCGCCGTGCCCTCGACGACATCGGCGGCGTTTCCCGTGGCCTGCAAGATCGGATGATGGGTGGCACCGCTGATCGCGATGACCTGCGGATCGGTGATCTCCACCATGGACAGCCGGTAGCCGGGCAACCGATCCGGAGTGCCGCTCACCTCGCGGCCGAACACCGACAACTGCACCTCGCACTGGCGCAGCGTGCCGTAGGAGAACAGAACGACAGGGTGATCAAACATGACCGAAACCATAAACCCGCACCCTGAGGTACAGGTCAACACACAGCTCGCCCAAATTCGAATCGCTTCCGTGGTCTGTGCTCGCCGCCTGCTGGGCGTGGTCCACTACTCTGTGGTACTGTATACTGGTACTCGATACCACCGAGTACCAGGAGTGATCGAAGAGGACCCACGATGGACGACCTGACGGAGATGCTGAAGGGCACGCTTGAGGGCTGCGTGCTTGAAATCATCGGCAGCGAGGAGACCTACGGGTACGCCATCACGCGCCGGCTGCACGAACTCGGCTTCGCCGACGTCGTCGAGGGGACGGTTTACACCATCCTGCTGCGGCTGGAGAAGAACGGGCTCGTCCAGGTGACGAAACGACCGTCCGGGCTGGGCCCGCCACGCAAGTTCTATGCGCTCAACGACGCGGGGCGCAAAGAACTCGCGACGTTCTGGGCGAAATGGGAGTACATCACATCACGGATCGACAAGCTCAAGGAGGGCGGGAGATGAACTTCTGGGAGACCATGACAGGCAGCGATCTCACCAGGGAATGGAAGGCGTTCGAAGCCCGAGCCGAGACATTGCCGGCCGACTACCGGGCGGCGTGGGAAGAGATCAAGGGTCATATTTCTCCCTACTCGGACTTCACAGGTCGAAACCTGATGCCGATTCTCGACAATGCTCTGGGGCTGCTCGAAGAGACAGCCTCCGACGGGCAGAGCATTCACGAGGTGCTGGGTGACGACATCGAGGGCTTCTGCGCGGCGCTGGCCGGCGAAGAAAGGGCTCGAAGCTATCGCGACCGGTGGCGCGAGCAGCTGAACAGGAACGTCGCAAAGAAATTGGGCCGGCTAGGAGGCTGACGTGGGCATCCAAGACATCATCGAGGGCAAGAAGCAGTGGCGGGCGCACGTGGCGCGGGTCAAGGCACTCCCGCCGGACTACCAGATCGTCTACAAGGAGATTCAGAGGTACATCTTCAAGGTCGGACCGATCGACTTGCTTGACGGGCCCATGCTCTCAGGGATCGTCGATTTCTTCGAGGAGGGCGTCGCGGCCAGAAAGGGAGTCCTGGAACTCATCGGCAACGACGTCGCCGCCTTCTGCGACGACCTGGTCAAGGACTCACGCACCTACGCGGACATCTATCAGGAGTCCATCAGCGGAAAACCCGGCACCGCCGAGAAGTAACACCCGTCAACCCAAGGCACCGGCGGGCGCCTTGACCATCGGGACGTCGTTGTCGTGCCAGTGGGCATATGCCTGGACGGCCCCTGGCGAGCCGAGCAGCTTGTAGGCGTACCTGCGGGTGGCGATGGAGTTCCTCCTGACGCCACTCAAGCCCGAACACCTCGAGGAGCTCGTGGAGCACCTCGACGAGACGGTCGTGGAGCTCGAGCAGCCTGATGGCCACTTGCGTGTCTTCTGCGAGTAGGCGCCGTCCGGTTGGACGGGCCCCCAGGAGGGTGCTGGAACACCCCCTCCGAGGCCGCGCCCGCTACAGCAGAGCACGGTTGAACTGCCAATCTGAACTCTAGCCGCTCATCGGCTCATCGGCGCGGCCCGGTCGACCTCCTCCACACCGGCAGCGGCGAGGTCCACATCCGCGCGCTCACCGCGAAGACCGCCCCCGGCTCCAGGGCCGAGCGAGCCGAAGCGGTGCTACCGGTAGTACCTGGAGACGGTCACCGGCCCGATCGAGGACCGCGGCGTTATCGGTCATGCAAGGCGCGCACACAGCGGCTTCCCGCCACCTGTCACACGGCGATCGATGTGCTGCAGCGGTACCTGCGGTCCTTCGGATCGCCGGACGAGGCGGACAGCCTGCTGTCGACGCTGGAGGATCTCGCCGATCTGTTCGAGCCTCGCCGATCTGTTCGAGCAGAGCGCGGCGGACGGAACCCCGCTCCGCGAAGCCGTCGGGCAGGACCCGGTGGAGTTCGCCGAGGCGCCCCTGGCGAACCACCCGCCGGGTCAGTGAATCAGCCGCGAGCGGGAACGGCTGACCAACACCATCGCGATCGCGTCACGGGCGACAAGCCGTGACAAAACAAAGAACGGATATCTGAATGACAGCCAATAAGGCCCGAGGGCCTGTGATCCACGTGCAGGGCCTGCAGAAGTCGTACAAGGAGCTGGAGGTGCTGCGCGGCGTGGACTTCGACGTGGCGCGGGGCAGCATCTTCGCGCTGCTCGGTTCCAACGGGGCGGGCAAGACCACGATCGTGAAAATCCTCTCGACGCTGCTCAAGGCCGACGCGGGGGCGGCCGGCGTCAACGGCTTCGACGTCGCCACGCAACCGGCGAACGTGCGAGAGTCCATCAGCCTCACCGGACAGTTCGCGGCCGTCGACGAGATCCTCAGCGGGCGGGAGAACCTTGTGCTGGTCGCCCGGTTACGGCACCTCAAGAATCCCGGCAAGATCGCCGATGACCTGCTGACGCGTTTCTCGCTGACCGAGGCGGGCGGGCGGAAGGTGTCGACGTATTCGGGTGGCATGCGCCGCCGCCTCGACATCGCAATGAGCCTCATCGGGAATCCGCCGATCATCTTCCTCGACGAGCCGACGACCGGACTGGACCCCCAGGCGCGCATCGAAGTGTGGCAGACCGTCAAGGAACTCGCCCAGCGGGGCACGACGGTGCTGCTCACGACCCAGTATCTGGACGAAGCCGAACAACTCGCCGATCGGATCGCGATCCTCCACGAGGGCCGGATCATCGTGAACGGCACCCTCGCCGAGCTCAAGCAGCTGCTCCCGCCCGCCAAGGTCGAATACGTCGAGAAGCAGCCGACCCTCGAGGACGTCTTCCTCACCCTCGTCGGTGACAACGGCAAGAACGGCGCCGCCCGCAATGACCGCAACGTCGGCACGAACGCGTAAGGAACAACGATGACCAAGCATTTCTTCGGCGACACCGCCGTCCTGCTGGGACGATCCCTGCGCCACATCACGCGCAGCGCGGACACCATCATCACGACCGCGATCATGCCGATCGCCATGATGCTGATGTTCGTCTACGTGTTCGGCGGCGCGATCAAAACAGGGTCGGATTCGTATGTGAACTACATGCTGCCCGGCATCCTGCTCATCACGGTCGCTTCGGGCATCGCCTACACCGCATTCCGGCTCTTCATGGACATGAAGAGCGGCATCTTCGAGCGATTCCAGTCCATGCCGACCGCGCGCTCGTCCGTGCTGTGGGCGCACGTGCTGACCTCGCTGGTCGCCAATTCGATCTCGCTCGTGGTCGTCGTGCTCGTCGCCCTGCTCATGGGCTTCCGCTCGGCGGCGGGAGTGCCGGCGTGGCTCTCGGTCGCCGGCATCCTGATCCTGTTCACCCTGGCGTTGACGTGGATCGCCGTCATCCCCGGTCTGTCCGCGAAGTCCGTGGAAGGCGCGAGCGCGTTCTCCTACCCGCTCATCTTCCTGCCGTTCCTCAGCTCGGCGTTCGTGCCCACCGACACCATGCCCGGCCCGGTGCGCTTCTTCGCCGAGCACCAGCCGGTGACGTCCATCGTCAACGCCATTCGCAACCTGTTCACCCAGCAGCCGGTCGGCACCGACATCTGGATCGCCCTCGCCTGGTGTGTCGGCATCCTCATCGTCGCCTACATCTTCGCCATGGCCACCTACCACCGCAAAATCGCCTAGGTACCTATCCCCACAGACCGATCAGCCAGCAATTTCGGTGGCACGGTGCCACCCCCTCACCACGAAGGAGGCCGGATACCGGCAGACCCACCCAGGCGCTGGGCATCGAGTGCCGGGCCTCATGGCTCGCGTGGTCCGTCGTGACCGCCCTCCCCGCGCAGCAGGGTGGCCAGGCCCTCCTCCAGGGTGAGGCTGCCGGTCTCCGTTGCCTGTTCGATCCAGTCGGCTGCGACCCGGACCCGCTGCAGCCGCTCCATGTCGAGGCCCGCAATCCGCCTGGTGCCGCCGGTCAGTCCGGCCCGGTGCGCCCACGCTACGGCGCGTTT
This sequence comes from Streptosporangium sp. NPDC000396, assembly GCF_042898655.1. Lineage (NCBI taxonomy): Bacteria > Bacillati > Actinomycetota > Actinomycetes > Streptosporangiales > Streptosporangiaceae > Streptosporangium > Streptosporangium sp. NPDC000396. Next base: position 74,284 of record NZ_JBIAZA010000036.1, on the reverse strand, counting down.
CGCTGCTCGATCGCGTTCCACAGGACGGATATCGGCGTGCCATCCGGTGTGGATCGGCTCTCGAATTCGTCGAGGAGGGCATCGATCCGCTGGTCGAGCTCCGCACGGGCCTCGGCATCGAGGTGCAGGATCGCGCGTCGAGTGTGCCGGCTGGGGGTCGAGCCGCTCTCGACGAGTTCAGCGCGGTGAGCATCGACGATGGCCAGGTCGATCTGAGCGGTCAGTTGGTCCGCATCCGTACCAAGATCGAGACGCCAGGTCACACCGGTGGCACGGTAGGGGCGTTCCCATGCTCCGTGTTCGCCCTGACGGGGTGGCTCGACGGTGAGGAAGCCTGCGTCGGTGAGGGCTCGCACTCGGCGCAGCAGTGTGGCCGGCGAGACGCCGAGCCGCTGCGCAAGCTGCTGGTTGGTCTGTGATCTCTCCAGGCAGAGGCGCAGAATGCGCCAGCTCAGCGGGTGTGTCAGGGCGCGCAGGTCTTGCGGGGTTGCCCGCCTGCGCGGTTCCGGTTCAGCCGTCGACAGCGTTGGTTCAGCCATTGACAGCAGTATAACCGATGTTCATTATTGGGATCGATTTCACTTTGTGGAAGCAATCGCAAAGGGCGGTGGCATGTCGATCGAGGACATCAAGGACTACGTAGCGCGTAACCAGGCACGGCACGAACAGGAACTGGCCGACTGGATCGGGGTACCGAGCATCAGCGCCACCGGGGAGGGCATGCCGGAAGCAGCCGAGCACGCCAAGCGATTGCTGGCCGCAAGCGGTCTCGCCCCACGAATCGTCGAGACGGGCGGGTGGCCGCTGATGGCTGGGCACGCGCCGGGCCCCGAGGGCAGCCCACACGTAGTGATCTACGGGCACTACGACGTGCAGCCCCCTGGCCCGCTCGAGCAGTGGGACAGCCCGCCGTTCGAGGCCGCGATCCGTGATGGCCGGATGTACGGGCGCGGCACAGGCGACAACAAAGGGCAGCATCTCGCGCAACTGCTCGCCATACGCGCGCTGCACGCAAGCAAAGAGGGGCTGCCCTGCTCGGTGACGGTGCTACTCGACGGTGAAGAGGAAATAGGCAGTCCGCACCTCGCGGCCACGCTCGCAGGAATGCGCACAGACCTCAACGCAGACGTCGCAGTGTGGAGCGACGGGCCGGTTCACGACAGCTACGAGCCGACAGTGTTGCTCGGCGTGCGCGGTGCGGTGAGTTTCGAGATCACAGTCCGGGGCGCGGATACCGCGTTGCACTCCGGGAACTGGGGCAACGTCGCGGCCAACCCAGCGTGGGAACTGGTGTGGCTACTGTCGACGATGCGGGCACCCGATGGGCGCATCCTCATCGAAGGCTACGACGCCGGCACCACCGAGTTGAACACCGCCGAGCGCGCGGCACTCGACGCGCTACCCGTGGCCCCACAGGAGCTACTCGCCGGGGTCGGGCTCGACCGCATGGACCCGTACGGCGATGCCGGGGTCAACGAGCGGCTGGCATTGCCCACCTTCACCATCAACTCGCTCACATGCCTGGACAATCAGGAACACCGGTCAGTGATCCCGTCGGTCGCAATCGCCCGTTGCGACATGCGGCTCGCCTGCGGCCAACGGGCCGCCACGGTCGTCGATGCGGTACGCAAGCACGTGGCCGCCCGGCTTCCCCATGCCGAGCTCGTCTTCAAAGCCATGATGGAACCCTCACGCACCTTGCCGGACGCGCCCTACGCGCAGGCGGTGCTCGACGGAGTGAACGCCACGACGGACAAGCCAGCGCTGTTCGCACCCGCAATGGGAGGCAGCCTGCCGATCGCAGGCATCACCGACGGGCTCGGACTACCCTGCTACGGCATTCCCCTGGCCAACGTCGACGAACGCAACCACGCCCCCAACGAGAACTTCGAACTCACCCGATTCCATGACGGCATCGTGACCGCGGCCGCGGTCCTGCGCAGCATCGGTGGTGCAATATGACCGGCAAGTGGCGTCCCGTGGCCGCAGCATCAGTCGGAAACGCTTTGGAATGGCTCAGCTTCACTGCGTACACCCTGTCCGGCAGCACCATCGCGAAACAGTTCTTTCCCAGCCAGGATGAGAAAAGCTCACTGCTCCTGGCATTCGGCACCGTCGCACTGGCCTATGTCATCCGCCCGGTCGGCGCGCTCGTGCTCGGCGCCTACGCCGACCGCGCGGGCCGGATGCCCTCACTGATGGCCTCCATCCGCATCATGGTGCTCGCCACTCTGATCATCACATTCCTGCCCAGCTACGACACGATCGGCATCGCCGCACCGATCGCCATGGTGCTCGCGATGATGCTGCAAGGCTTCTCCGCAGGCGGAGAGTTCGGCAGCGCCACAGGCTATCTCGTCGAACAGAACGCCAACCGGCGCGGCTTCATGGCCAGCTGGCAGGGCGCCAGCCAGGCGTTCGCCACAGTTCTGGCCACCCTGCTGCTCGCGATCACCAGCAGCACCCTGACTGACGCGCAGTTCGAGGCATGGGGCTGGCGAGTTCCCTTCGCGTTCGGTCTGCTGCTCGGCCCTGTCGGCTACTACATCCGCAAGAACCTCAGCGAGACACCGGAGTTCAGCCAGGCGCGCCGCACTCACCAGCTCAAGCAGCCCGTGGCACAGACACTGCGCTCACACAAGACCAGGATGGCGCTCTGCATCGGGATTCTCGCAGTGTCCACCGCCTACTCCTATCTGATCACCTACATGCCGACGTACGCCATCCGGCAATACAATCTGCCCGCGTCGACCAGCTTCACCACTGTCATCATCACCGGCTCCATCATGGTGCTCATCGCTCCGTTCGCCGGCCACGTCTCCGACGTCATCGGCCGGACCAAGATGCTCATCATCGCGGCGGCGGGCATCGCCATCTCCGGCATCCCGCTGTTCCTGCTCTTCCAAGCCGCACCGAGTTTTGCCACGATGGCCATCGTCATGACGCTGATGGGACTGATCAAACCCTGGTACACCGGGCCCCTCGCCGCCCGCATGGCCGAGCTCTTCCCGACCACAGCCCGGGGAACCGGCCTGTCCATCAGTTACAACGTGGGTGCCATCCTCTTCGGCGGCCTCACACCAGTCGCCGTCACCTGGCTGCTTGCGACCCTCGACACGCCCCTCGCGCCGGCGTTCTGGCTCGTCGCGCTTGCCGCACTCTCGCTCGTCAGCGTGCTGGTCAGTAACCGCTATGTCCACACGACAAGCCAGATCAATCCGACGAGCCAGCACGAGAAGGTGTGAAGGCGCGTCTGGTTCGCAGGTCGCCCGGAGGCGCTTCCGGCTTACACCGGGCCGGTCCGCCTGTCGTACGGGCAGGCTCGCGCGCTGCTGGATGAGCACACCGCATGAAACATGAGCCGTCGCCGCGCGATTGTCGCCGACCGATCGGAATCGCACACTTCCTTCTTTTTAGGAAGAGTCTTTAGTCCCTATTTAGTTGATCTTGAACTCAACCCAGCGCCTTTACAATGTAGATCAATAACTCCAGAGCATCGCTGCCATGCATTCGGAAATCCTGCCCAGGAAAGCCCTGTCGGCTTACCACGCCTCCCGCCGAACCGATGGGGGCTACCGCCGCCCATGCTGCTGGGCCACTCCCCCGGCACCTCCCGAGCCGAGCCTCCCAGGCCCCTCTCCCCTCATATTCAACGTCTGGACCGCGCTCACCGTCACCGCCACCGAGCAGGCCGCATCGTGTTGAACTGCATCAGGTCTTCCGCGGCCCGGCCGGCAAGGGCGTGCACAGTGGCTCACCTGTGGCCGCATCCAGCACCCGCAGGCACCCATCGCGGTCGACGGCGACCAGGATCGAGCGGCCACCGAGTTCGGTGGCCGCAAGCCACCGGCTGCTACTCGCCAGAATGCCCTCGGGCAGCAGCTCGCGGACGAGAGTCCCATCGCACAGGTCCCGGACTTCGATCGGGCCGTCGTAGCCGCCGGTGACCACGTTGGCCATCATGACCATTGCGCGAGAGCACCCAGAAGATGAAAGGCGCCGCCCTCGGACTCAAAAGCGTTGGCGTCGCGGTCCTCGAGCGGGCTAGCGTTGCTTCCGTCATACGCCAGGAGGACATGCCCTGTCTGCGCCTGTGAGTCAGCAGATTGGAGATGCGGGATGACTTCTCAGCTCGTCGCGCTCTGCTTCGATGCGAACGACCCGCTCCGTCTCGCGCGCTTCTGGGCTGGAGTCCTGGGCTGGGAGACGGCCAACGACCCCCACGATGGCATCGCGCTCCTGCCGAGCGATGACACCGGGTTCCGGATCCAATTTCATCCGACCCAGGAGAAGAAGACCGGCCAGAACCAGATGCACTTCGATCTGACGAGCACGTCCCTCGAGGACCAGCAGCAGACGGTGGCGAGGTCGCTCGGACTCGGTGCGCGGCACATCGACATCGGGCAACGCCCGGAGGAGGGTCATGTGGTGCTCGCCGACCCCGAAGGCAACGAGTTCTGCGTCATCGGGCCAGGCAACAACTTCCTTGCTGACTGCGGATTCGTCGGAGCGCTTGCGTGCGACGGTTCGCAGGAGGTCGGGTACTTCTGGAGCGAGGCGCTGGGCTGGCCGTTGGTCTGGGACCAAGACCAGGAGACCGCGATCCGCTCGCCGCACGGCGGTCCGAAGATCACATGGGGCGGTCCGCCACTGATGCCGAAGACGGGGAAGAACAGGCTGCACTTCGACCTCGCTCCACCTATGCACGGTGATCAGCAAACGGAGGTCGACCGCCTCGTCTCCCTCGGAGCGACTCGAATCGGCGTCGGCCAGCGCGGGGGCAGCCGGGTGGTGATGGCCGATCCCGATGGCAATGAGTTCTGTGTGTTGACCCCCCGATAGCGTGACCGGACCCGGGGGCGGCACAGTGTTATGCCGGCGGTGCCGCGATTCGTGACTCACGCTGTCCAGTAGTAGAGAAACTCACGCCATTCGCCTGGATATCACTGTGACGCCGATCCGAAGCCATGGCGCTGCGGTAAACGATCATCCTTATGAGGCGGCGACTTGCCCGACCCAGCTCGCGCAAGTCGCCTTAACGATCCACCGCCCACTCTCGTCGAACAGCGCGTAGGGATGAGCCATGTGCGCGACCTTGGCGGGCGTGTAATCGCGGAAGTAAGTGTCATGCATGAGCGCGGGCTTGAGGTTGTGCTTGCGGACGTAACCGGCGTAGTCCTGCTTGGCGACGCGTTCGACGATGGCCCCCAGGACGATGAATCCGGCGTTGCCGTACTCCATCCGCGCGCCCGGCTCGAACTTCAGCGGCTGCTTGACGATCTCCTTCATCAGGGCGTCGATGTCGGTCAGCGGCTTCCTTCCGTCCTGGAACGGCAGATCCCCATGCCGGAGGTATGGGTGAGCAGGTGATGAACGGTGACCTTGTCGGCGATCTCGCTCGGGAACCCGTCCACGTACCTGCCGATCGTGTCCTGGAAGGAGAGCTTGCCCTTCTGGACGAACTGGGCGACGGCGACACTGGTGATCATCTTGTTCATCGAGCCGATGTTGAACCTGGTCTCCGGCGTGTTGGCCACCTTCTTGGCCCTCCACTCGGGTCCGCGCGATGAGCCCCAAAGTAGCCGTGGGTAACCGAAGTTACGTTTTGTAGTGGTGGCCGTTGATCGCCGTCCGGCTGGAGCCGCGGTCGGAGCTTCAAGTGTCAGCGATCGTGTTATTGAACCGGTCTACGATCACGGAATTGAGCCACTTGATCTCGGGTGAGACTGGCGCGAAGTAGGCGATCTATCCGCTTTCGTCGCATTGTTCCGGTTATGACGTGATCCTGGGGTGGCGTTTGCCGGGAATTGGTGTCCAGCTTGGGCTTCACGGCGTGGTCTGGATCCTTCGTTCCCTGACCTCAGACGTTGGCGCTGGGGATGCCTGCTGGCCTGACGATCACGGGCTGGGCACGGGGTGACGGGCCAGCTTGACCGCCGAGATCAGCAACACGGCCGCGAGGGCCGGAATGAGTACGAGGTCGGGGATCACGCCGAGCAGCAAGCCGCCGAGCAGAGCGCCTGTGACCGATCCGGCGATCATGATCGTGACGAAGCGGAGGTTGGCGCCCAGGACGGCGAAGCTGTCGTCGCGGCTATAGCGGGCGAAGGCGACCAGCATTGTGGGCAGGGACACCAGCAGCGACAGGCTGCCTGCGGTCTTGATGTCCACTGAGTAGAGCAGCACGATCGTCGGGATCAGCAGCTCTCCGCCGGCAACTCCCATGATCGCCGCGACGACGCCAATGCCGAATCCGGCCGCCACTCCCGCCAGCACTTGCGCTGGGCCGGGCAGCATCAGCGAGCCGATCGTGGTGGTGTGGGTGAGTACCAGGGCGGCGGCCATGAGCAGCATCAAGGCCGCCAGCACCTTGTAGAGGGTGGCGGTGCGCATCCGCACCGCCCAGGATGCTCCCGCCCACGCGCCCAGCAGGCTTCCGGCCAGCAGGTTGACCACGACCGCCCAATGCGCGCCCAGGTCGACGAGCGGAACGGCAGCCAGCCGAGCGGGCAGCGCGACCAGAACCACGACCAGGCTCATCGCCTTGTTCAAGATGACCGCGGCCAGCGCGGCGAAACCAAACAGGCCGATCAGCAGCGGGAGCCGGAACTCCGCGCCACCCAGGCCGATCATCCCGCCCAGCACGCCGACCGCGGCGCCGGCCGCGAAGACCAGCGGGGTCGAGCGAACCCTGCGGTCAGGCACGATGCCATCGTTTGTGCTCACGCTACGCACACTCCATAACCACGCTTGTCCGCGCCCGGTGTGCGGTCGCGGCCTAGGATCTCGCACTGCTTGTGGGCGAGTGGCGGGCGGTTCGGGGCATGACGAGCATCGGAACGAAAAGTCCCGTTACAGTAGCAGCCGCTCCAGCTAACTATTTGATCTTCTGCTCGCCCTGGTCGCTTGAGCTGCCCTACTTTCGGCGGCTATGCCAGTTGAATTCCTCAGTGATGACGAGGCGACCGCGTACGGCCGGTTCTCGGGCGCTCCGTCCCCCGCGGAGCTGGAGCGGTTCTTCTTCCTGGACGACGCGGATCGAGCCCTGGTCCTGGAGCGGCGCGGGACGCATCACCGCCTCGGCTTCGTCCTCCAGTTGACCACCGCTCGGTTCATCGGACGCTTTCTGACCGACCCGCTGGATGCAGCCGCCGAGGTGCTGCAGTATCTCGCCGGCCAGCTCGGGATCGAGGACGTCGCACAGATCAGCCGCTACACCGAGCGGCGCAACACGCCGTTCGAGCATCAGGAGATGATCCGGGACGCCTACGCATTGAAGAAGTTCTCCCAAGCGGAAGCGGACTTCGTCGCCTGGGCGGACGCGGGCCGGTCCGGGACGCCCCAAAAGATCACGCTTCGGACCAGCCCAACGCCACTCCGTCCCCCGCAAGCAAGATCAGAAGCAGCCTACATCGCGACCAGAAGTCCCAGGTCGGGGGCAAAAACACGCTTAGGCGCTGCCCAGATCCCATAGCCGGGTTTCCCTCGCACCGCCACTCCCCTCCCACGCCGAGGACAGGAGGATGGTCCTGTCTGCGAGGCGCCCAATGGCCGCTGATATTCCGATCTTAAAGCGGCCTCGCAGGGGTTTGCCGCGCTGTTGACCGGACTCCACATCCCACACCCGCATGACGTTGTCGCGCTCTCGGGAGACGGCGATGGTCCTGCCGCGGACTTGCCCGATCGCGACCCAATCGACGCCCCGGGGGTGAACCGACACTGGGTTTCCATGCTGTTTCCTGGACTGCAGATCCCAGAAGCGCATGGTGCCGTCCTGACTGCCGGAGACGGCGATGGCCTTGCCGTTGAGCTGCCCGATCGCCACCGAATTGACCGTATCGGTGTGGCCGATGAGGGGTTCGCCACGTCGTTCGCCAGATTCCAGATCCCATACCAGGAATCCCTTGTTTGCGTCACTGGCCACGACAAGGGTGCGGCCGTCGAACTGGTCGACCGCCAGAGAATTGACGTTTGGGCCGGTGAGGCCGATGAGCTCTTCGCCGTACTGCTCGCGATTTTCCAAGTCCCAGACCAGGACCGAGGGACCGTACCCGTCGTCAGACACCGCGACCGTACGGTCGCGGAGCTGAGCTAGCGCCAATCGATAAACGGAGTTGATCGCGTTGACGTCGTTGAGGGGTGGGCCGTAGCGCCGACAGGTTTCCAGGTCCCACACGACTATGTCGTCGTCGCTGCCGGAGACGGCGACGGTCTTGCCATCGAGCTGCCCGATCGCCACGGTGTTGATCCCGCCAAATCCAGCCGACGGCGGGGTTCCCTTCATGGTCTCGCCGTGTTGTTCCAGCGTCGTCAGATTCCACATGCGCACCGTGTTATCGCTGACCGTCACGGCAATGGGCATGTCACCCAGCTGCCCGATCGCCAGCGCGGCGACGTACAAGCCCCGTGCGAGGAGGACGGTTGACCGGGGAGAGCCTGTGGGGGTGCTATGCAGGGCGTTGGTGGTTGCTGTGGCGGGAACAGTCGTGGAAGGAGTGGAAGGAGTGGCGCCCCGGGGCTTCTTTTCCAGCCATGGGGGAATGAGCAGGCTCGCGACTCCGGCCGCGCCCGTGGTGGCTGCCGCGGCCAGTACGGCCCTCCGGTTGATACGACGCCGCGGCGGCGAGGGCCGGTCAGGTGCGGAATCGAGAGCTTCCGATGCGGCATGCGCGGCGGAGGGTTCTGGCGCCGGCGAGGGTGTGAGGGCCGGTGGGGGGATCGTCGTGGGCTCGGGGTCGATGGCGGCTGGGCCGGTAGCCGCCGCGGAAGCGCTGAGTGCCGGAACAGGTGGGGGCGTAGGCGGGATTCGGTTGGTGAGATGGTCGAGCAGGGTGGCGGTGGTGGGCCGGTCCTGCGGTGTCTTGGCGAAGCAGGCCGCCAATACCGGAACCAACCTGTCGGGCACCCCGGTCAGGTCGGGGTCGCCGGTGAGAATGGCGGCGAGCACCGCTGCCTGTGTCTCGCCCGGGAAAGCCCGATGCCCGGTGGCCGCGTAGACCGTGGTGGCCGCCCAGGCGAACACGTCGGCGGCGGGGCCGGCGGTCTGGCCGCCGAGCAGTTCGGGGGCCAGGTAGGCGGGCGTGCCCACGAGCCCGGAGCGGGTGGTGCTCCTGTCCGTCAGGCGGGCGATGCCGAAGTCGATGACGGTCGGCCCGACCGGCCCCATGATCACGTTGCTCGGCTTGAAGTCCCGGTGCACGATCCCGGCCCGGTGCACCGCGGCCAGTGCCGTGAGCGTGGTCACCGCCAGCTGGTCCAGCCCGCTGCGGATTGGACCGGACTCGGTGACCAGTTCGTCCAGGGTGGGGCCTGGGATGTAGTCGCTGACCAGGTAGGGGCGTCCGTTGAGTTCGCCCATGTCCAGTACAGCGGCGGTGCAGAAGGGGGCCAGCCGGGCGATGATGACGCTCTCGCGGCTGAAGCGGCGCCTTTCCGCCGGGTCGGTGGCTCGCCGGGCGTGCAGTACCTTGATCGCCACTTGCCGACCGTCGAGGGCCCGGCCCAGGTAGACGACGCCCTGCCCGCCCTCGCCCAGCACCTGGGTCAGCTGATAGCCGCCGACTCGCGCCGGGTCTTCCGGCCCCAGAGGGCGAGGTTCGGCCATGGCACCTCACTTGCCTTCGCGGCCCGAAAATTGGGGGCAAGATCCGCACAAGGCTATCGTCGGCCTTCTTTTCTTTCTAGCCGTAGCTGCCCGCATTCCGGCCGATCTCAGCGCCGCCGCGTACGCGCCGACCTCCTCCCCGGCACTGGTGTCGGAGCCTGTGAAGGCCACCGCGAAAGGCTGGTCTTCCCCTCCGCCCTCCTCCACGAACCCGTCCCAGTCATCGCCGAACTCCGCGAGCCCTACCCTGCGCAACGCGTCACGAACACGTTCGGCGTCGCGATCACGCTCACTCCACAGCGGCCTGCGCCGCCGGCCGTAGCCGAATCTCGGCCCGTCGTCGCTCATGATCTCAACGTAGACATCCAGCGGCGGCAGTCCAGAGCTGAGGAGGCAGTCCTTCGGGGCCATCCCTCGGGTGCCGTACATCACGGCCGCTATTCCTTGCCCGAAGCTGCGACGTGCGGAAACAGGCTCGCGAGACGCATACGAACGGAAAGTCACGGTAAGCCGTTCAACGCTGCTCCGCTAACGGGACTTTTCGTTCCGATGCTCGTCATGCCCCGGTTCGCCGCTAGGACTGATCTTTCTTGCGGCTGGTGGCACCGGTGAGCCCGGGCCGCTTCTTCGGACGGTAGCTGGGGCCGTCCATGAAGATCCGGTAACTGGTGTTGATCAGCCGGTCCAGCAGGGACTCCCCGACCACGGGATTGGGGAAGAGCTTGTACCACTCCTCGGGCGCCCGGTTGGAGGTGAGGATCATCGACTTGCCGGAGCGTTCGGAGACCAGTTCATACAGGTCGTCGGCTTGAGCGGCGGTCAGCTCGCGCATGCCCCAGTCATCCAGGATGAGCAGGGCGGGCTTGGTCAGTTCGGCCAGGCGCTTGGGCCAGGTGTGGTCGGCATGTCCGCCGGCGAGGTGGGCCAGCGCGCGGGAGGTCTTAATGAACCGCACGTCTATGCCGTTGCGGATGACGAGTTGTCCCAGTACTTGGGCGATATGCGACTTTCCGACCCCGACCGGGCCATACAAGATCACTGATTCGCCGGCGTGGAACCAGCGCAGCGCGGCCAGATCGCGGAGCTGCGCGGCGGGTAGTTTCGGGGAGGCGACGAAATCGAAGCCTTCCATGGTGACCGGCTCGTCGAAGCGGGCGCGCCGCTGGCGGCGAGCGATCGCCGCGGATTCGCGGCGGGAGATCTCATCCGCAGAGCACCTGGAGGAACTCCACGTGGCCCAGTTCTCCGGCTCGGGCCTGGGCCAGCCGGGTGTCGAGGGTTTCCAGCATGCCGCTGAGGCGCAGCGTGCGCAGCGCCTTGTCCAGCGCGCCGAACTCGATGTGAGTGGCCATGATTCGTATCCTTTCGGTGATGAAGTGTCGGCGCTCCCGGGTCCAGCACGGGTGAGCGACAGTCCGGTCCGGGAGCGCCCGTCGCCTGGCAAGTCCAGGCGGGGCACAAGGTCAGGAAACGGGGACATCCCAGGCGTCCAGCGCGACTACGCTGTCGCCGAACAGCCCTTGGGGGCCGCGCAGGAACGCCCCGGCGCCGCCGTCGCCGGCCCGGCGGGCGGCCTGCTCGGCGGGGTCTGCTTCGGTGGCCAAGATTCCCTTGATCGTGCGATGTGACGGGTCGCCCACGGCCAGCGCCTTGGCGCAGGCGGCCTCCAGCCGCTCGGGGTCGTGCTTGTCGGCCATCGCCAGCACCCCTTGCGCCGAGCTCAGGTGATAGAGCGCGTTGTCGGCGAGCAACTCGTCGATCACCGTGACGCAGGCCGGCCCGATCTGCTCGGCTTGTTTGCGGCACCAGGTGGGGCTGCGCATATGGAAGGCGATCTTCTCCGGCGGGTAGTCGGCTAGATCGGTCTGCTTGCCGCGGGGCTTGCGCACATGCGTCTTGACCAGGTCACCCTCGTAGAAGAACTGCACCAGGTTCACCGTCATCCGCACCGCCAGGTGCTTGCCGATGAACTTCCACGGCACCGAATGGGGATCGGTCGCTCGATCTGCGCCTTTTCCCGGGGTTTGCCGCTACGGGCGGGGTCGATCAGCACCTGGTAGTGTGCGCCGAGCTCGCCATACGATTTGTTGATCTTCGGGTCATACAGATCGGGGCGGCCCACCCCGGTCTTCAAGTTGTCCGGCACGATCCGCGCCGGACACCCCCGGAAGAACTCAAACGCCTCCACATGCGCCTGGCACCAGGCGTGCTGGTCCATCGTGATGACGGGTTTGACGAACATGTGGCGGCTGGCGCACAGCACCAGCGCGAACGCCCAGATCTGGTGCTTGCGGCCGGTCGCCGGATCGATCCACGGGCCCAGCCGGCCATAGTCGACCTGGGCCTCCTCGCCGGGCCGGGGCGGCTCCAGCCGCAGGACCCGCACCTGAGAACGCCGCACTTCCTCCGACAGATTCGCCGCGATCCACCGTCGCAGCGACGCCAGAGAACAGGTCAGGCCCTGTTCATCACGAAGCCGCTGATGAATCGTGCTGACCGTGACACCACGCCCGATCTGGTCCACGATGTAGTCTTGATGCTGCGCGATCATCGGCCAGGTCACTTGCTCACTTGCCGCAACCTGGTGTCGCGCAGTTCGGGGAACCGCAGGCGGACCCACTCGCCCCACTCGGCCTCGCTGAGCGGATCGCCGCCTGGCGTGATGCTCTCGGCGATGGCCGGAGCGATGTACTTGGTGACGGTGTTGCGTGAAACGCCCAGGCTTTGGGCTATCTCCCGGATCGATCGACCCGCATGCCAATGCACCAAGATCTCCGCGATGTCGATCACGTGGAACGTCCTCCGCGCCATGATCGGCTCCCCCGAGCCTCCTGCCGGACCACAAAGAGGATCATGGACACCGCTGACCAAGTCCAGACGACACGCATACATCGTGACCTGGCTCAATAGCCTGATCAGACTCTCGCTGGCTGGCTCAATAACTTGAGGGTGATCTTGTCGAAGTGGCTCAATAACGTGACCGCTGACACCCCTATCTGCGGGAGTTGCGGGCCGCCACTGCCTCGCGCTCGATGGAAGCAGGGCCGGGGTGATTCCCTACATCACCGGGCCAAGAGTGGCGCGCCGCTGCTCGGCGCGAGCGCGCCGTGCGAGGCTGGATCCGTGCTTGCCCTGCTCTAAGTGCCTCAGCCCCGGCGGCTGCCCACCAGGGCACTCCAGGCTCCGCCGGTCTTTTGACTGTTTGGACAGGGCGGTCTTCTCAGTTGCGGTGATTCCCCCTCCGGAGATCCGGACTGGTCCACAGCGATCATGTCGACACCGATTGCCACGACCATCATCACGATCAAACACCATCGTGCGACCCTGTCACCGTGAAAGATCGTCCGGATCGGCCTGAACCACGGACTATAATAGTTGCAGTTTTGTGCAATTCTCTATAATCGCAACCATGATACGTGTCGGTAAGGAGGCGATGACGGGGTGGGACGTGGTCGGGCCAAGGCCAAGCAGGTGAAGGTCGCTCGTGCGTTGAAGTACAGCGGTGGTGGTGATCTGGAATCGCTGCGGCGGGAGCTGGGCGTCGATGGGATGCCTGCCGCACATGCGGAGCTGGACGACGGGGTGGGCGAAGCGGACACGGACTCAGACCGTAGAGGGGAGCCGGGCGCGTGAGTACCTTCGGGGAGAATCTCCGGCAGCGGCTTACCACGGCGCGCCGGGCATTAGCAGCAGCACAGCGGGACGGCGATGACTTCGGCGTGCAGACGCACGCCTCGGAGGTGGAGGATCTGGAACGACTGGCCGCCACCCATGGAATCGTCGTGGCACCTGAACCGGCGGCCGGTCCCGCCGTCGGGGACGGGGTCGAGTGATGCCGGTCCCGCTGTATCAGGCCAAGGCCGAGCTGTTCAAAACGCTCGGCCATCCGCTGCGCATCCGGGTGCTGGAACTGTTGTGTGAGGGCCCCAAGCAGGTCCGGGAGCTGCTGGCCGCGATCGAGGTGGAGGCGCCGAATCTGTCGCAGCAGCTGGCGGTGCTGCGCCGGGCTGGGCTGGTCACCGCCAGGCGGGACGGGACGACCGTGGTGTACGAGCTGGCCGGGGCGGATGTGTCGCAGATGATGCAGGCGGCCCGCCGGATCCTCACCGAACTGCTGGCGGACCAGCATGAGCTTCTCGCCGAGCTGGAACAGACGACGTGAACCTGCAGGACGTAGTGCGCCGGCTTACGGATCTGCTGCCTGGACGGTCGGATTGGGTCGCTGCGCGTCGCTCACCGGGCCGGGACCTGGTGGCCGGGTTGATCGTCGCGGTGGTGGCGTTGCCGCTGGCACTGGCGTTCGGGGTCTCCTCCGGGCTCGGCGCCCAAGCCGGCTTGGTGACCGCGATCGTCGCCGGAGCGCTCGCGGCCGTATTCGGCGGCAGCAACCTGCAGGTGTCCGGCCCGACCGGCGCGATGACCGTCGTACTCGTCCCGATTGTGCACAGCTACGGCCCCGCCGGAGTGCTGATGGTCGGCCTGATGGCCGGGCTGGTTCTCCTGGCCTTGGCCGCGCTGCGGGTGGGACGGTTCGCCCAGTTCCTGCCGACGTCGGTGATCGAGGGGTTCACCGCCGGGATCGCGGTGGTCATCGCGCTGCAGCAAGTCCCCGCGGCGCTCGGCGTGGCAGCCGGAGACGGCGAGAAGGTGTGGCAGGTCGCAGCCTCGGCCCTGGCACGCTTCGCTGCTCATCCGACCTGGGCCGCGCCGGTCATGGCGCTGGCGGTGGCCGCTTTGATACTGGTCGGCGCCCGGCTGCGGCCGGGTATCCCGTTCTCCCTCCTCGGGGTCGCGGCCGCGACGCTGGCTGCTCAGGTGTTCTCGCTCAATGTCGCCCGGATCGGGACACTGCCGACCGGGCTGCCTGCCCCCTCGCTCGGCTTCTTCGACCCTGACATGCTGGGAACGCTCCTGCCGTCCGCGCTGGCGGTGGCCACGCTGGCCGCGCTGGAGAGCCTGCTGTGCGCCACCGTCGCCGACGCGATGAGCGTCGGCGAGAAACACGACCCCGACCGGGAACTGTTCGGGCAGGGCATCGCCAACCTCGCCGCACCCGTTCTGGGCGGCGTGCCGGCGACCGCCGCGATCGCCCGCACCGCAGTCAACGTGCGCGCCGGGGCCCGGTCCCGGCTGGCCGCGCTCACCCACGCCGCCGTCCTCGCCGGCATCGTGCTCGCCACCGGCCCCCTGGTCGGTCGGATCCCGCTCGCGGCGCTTGCCGGGGTGCTGCTGGCCACCACCGTCCGCATGGTCGAGGTCGGCTCCTTGCGCGCGTTGGCCCGCGCGACCCGCAGTGACGCCGTCGTGCTCGCCTTGACCTTCATCGTGACCGTCGTGTTCGACCTCATCACCGCGGTGGCCGTCGGTCTCGGCCTGGCCGTCGTGCTTGCGCTCCGCGCGGTCGCCCGGACCTCCCGGCTCGAGCAGGTTCCTCTCGAGGCCGGTGACCACAGCGCGGAGGAACAGCGGCTGCTGAGCGAGCACATCGTCGCCTACCGGTTCGACGGGCCGGTGTTCTTCGCCGCGGCCCACCGCTTCCTGCTGGAGCTGTCCGAAGTCGCCGACGTCCGCGTGGTCATCTTGCGGATGTCACGGATCACCACCCTGGACGCCACCGGCGCCCACATCCTCGGCGACGCGATCACCCGCATGGAACACCGTGGCATCACCGTCCTGATCTCCGGCATCAAACCCGGACACACCCAGGTCCTGGCCGCCCTCGGCATCGCCGACCACCTTCACCGCGACGGTCTGGTCTTCCCCGACACCCCCACCGCGATCACCCACGCCCGCACCCTCCTGCACCACCACGGACTGCTCCCAGCCACCACTCCACAAGCCGATCGGCTGACCATCAAAGCCGATCTACGCCCGTAGGCGGGCGTGGCGCACCCGCGGCACTCAAGCCGATCACGTCGGAGCCTTCCTCGGTCTGGCCTTCCAGACCGAGGTCGAGGTGGTTGTTCATATCGAGTTCGAACCGGCCGTACAGGTTGAGGTGGGTCCAGAACAGCGCCGACAAGCCGCGCCGGTCGGCGGGCGTGAGCCGTTTTTGCCATGCGGGGTCGCGGAGCACGATCTGGACCAGATGGGTGTTGAGGTAGGCGATGGTCGCGGCGAGCAGGTGCAGGGCCAAGGCCGAGACCTCGACGTGCTCGCGGTCCTCGCCGGTCAACTCGCCGGCCTTGCCGTAGAAGATGTCCTTGCTGGCGGAGTTCCAGTTCTCCACCACGTTCAACCCTTCGTGGATCTCGCGGCGCAACTGCTCATCAGCCAGGTAATCGCAGATGAAGATGGTGCGCACGACGCGGCCGAGTTCTTCGATGGCCTGGTAGGTGGGGTGCTTGGGGCCGCCACGGGCGAACCGGCGCAGCATCTGGTGGGACTCGGCGGTGCGCAGTCGCAGCGCGGTGGCGTATTTGATCATCTGGTCGTAGTGGCGGGCGATGAGATCCCAGTCGATGGTCTTGTTCGACAGCACCTCCTCCAGCGCCGGCCATGCCTCGTCCTCGCCGGTTCCGGGCCGGTACAGCCGGGCTGATCCGATGTTCTTCAGCCGGGGCACCTGCTCGGCGGTGTCGTAGAACACCGCCTCGGAGTCGGCGTAGCGGTCCAGCAGGGCGAGTGCGTCCATGACCGGCTGGAAGGCGGTGTTGTTACTGCGGAAGGTCACCGCGCGCAGCAGCTTGGGCAGGCCCCGCCGGTAGTGACGGGAGTAGGAGCCGCGCAGCTTGGTACGCACCCGCTGGTTGAAGGCCTTCTCGTTCGCCTTGGCCTCGGCGATGATGTCGCCCAGCGTCGTGGTGCCCACCACCGGATAGATCGCCTCGCGGACCAGTTCCTCAGGCAGGTCGAGCGCGGCCTGGGCCAAGCGGACCAGGATGCCGTTCTTGCCATGCACCCGGGTGCACTCGGTGCTGATCTCGTTTTCGACCTTCTTCTCCGCCCGCACGCTGATCTTGTGCACCAGCTGGCTCAGCAACTCCACGAGGCCGTCGATCATCTCGGTCTTACGCACCCAGCACAACGCGGCCAGCAGCGTCAGCCGGACCGGCGCTTGGGCGGCGGCGAACAGGAAGCTGCGCATCCCGCCGCTCGTCCCGCCGCCGGCATCGGGGTCCTCGACCGCGATCAGCTCCTCCAGTCTCGCCGCCGCCGAGGCCGGCAACCGGTCAACGGTGCTCGTGGTGAACTGCCGCTCGAACATCGCCTCCGCCGCACCCAGCAACCGCTCGATCGGCGCCGGCCGGGGCGGCTCGATCCGCTCCTCCCGGCAGCGGGCTAACAACGCCGCCCGCAGCCGGTCCCGCGACATCTCCAGCGGGCAGATCTGGTTGGCCAGCCAGAAGATCAGCTTGTCCTCATCGGCGATCGGCGACGGTGGGCGTCCGAAAGCCGTGGAACTTCCGGATTTGCGCGCGGTGGTATTCGATCGTGCTGCCCGACCACTGGTAGCCGGCGAACAAGGCGGCGTCGACCTTCACCTGGCCGGCCATGAACTCCACCGCGGCCTTGGGCACGTCCTCGCGCCGGGGGAAGCGCGCCTCCAGTTCGAAGAACTTCAGCAGCAGGGCGAACCCGAGCCGGGTCGCCCCGGTTTTGTTGCCCAGCACCTCCAGTTCGCCCTCATCCAGAGTCCAGCACTCGATGAGGTTTTCCAGCTCCCACTCGCGCCGCATCGCAGGGCCCTTCTCCCGATCTGCACTAAAGATCCGGGAGAACCATGGTTTGTAACCAGCCGACTACCGATCGGTATCACATAGCCGTGACCACTACGAGCTGATTTTGAAACATCACTCTTAGTTACTTTGGGGTTCATCGCACGGACCCGAGTGGAGGGCCTTCTTGGCCGAGTCGGCCATGCCATCCCCCTTCTTCAGCATGGGCCGGCCATCCTTGGCCACCAGCACCGTCCTGGAGAACTTCCCGGCGGCGGTGAACTCCTTGTTCCGGCAGGGCCTGGCGTCCATGCTGGAAGGGCTCGCCCCTCGGCTGCGCGCCGCCGCCCACCCCACCCGGCTGCAGATCCTCCAGCTCCTGGCCGGGCACCCGCGGTCCACCCGCGAGCTCGCCGGCCTGATCGGCCTCACCGAGGCGGCCATCTCCAAGCACCTGAAACCCCTGGCGGAGGCTGGCTGGGTGGAACCCGAGCGGCACAGCTACTACGTCTACTACCGGCTGGTGCGCGGCACGCACGGCACGCACGGCAGGCTCGCTGACGCGCTGAAGGAGCTGTTCGACTGATCCGGGATTTCACGCTTGCCCGTCGCCACTTCAAGGGTCCCGGTAGCAACGGAGCAGAATCGCCCCCGACCCGGGCTTATTTGGGGTGCCGGTAAGAATCGTGTTACCAGCCCCAAACGAGCGGGCGCTGGTACGGCTGGCGCCAGCCGTACCGTCAGATCCTCAACTGTGATCTTGTACAGAATCGATCGTCACGGACACCGGCTCTTACAGCGACATCGTGTTCGGGCTGCTGACCCTGGCCGGCTACAGCTACGCGCCTCAGCTGGCCGACCTGCCGGATCAGAAGATGTGGCGCATCCACCGTGACCCAGACGCGGCCGATGAGTAGATCGGGAGGGCCCTCAGCTCCCGAAGGCGTCCCCAGCCCCGAAGTAGGTTCTGATCGGCCCTCCGCTCACGGGGGCGAGGAACCCAGGAGCAGCCATTGGCGCTCCCCATCAGTAACCGGGCTCGATCCGACAGGTCTCGCGTTCTTTCCCCGGTCTCTTGGCGGACGAGGTCGGCGTGGCCGATCCCGCCGGCCGCCCAGCGCGAGCTTTGAATCGTCCACTGCTGAGCAGGTCTGACTGGGTGTGCTTCAGAACACGTTTTCTCGGCTTGATAATGCCAGATATTTCAGTCAATACTGAAATATCTGGCATCGACAAGCAAGGGGACGGACATGACCCCCGAACATGTAACCTTCACCAGCCTCGGCACCCGCTGCGCGGGCGATCTCTACCTACCTGACCAAACTCCGGCGCCCTCCCTGGTCCTTGGGCACAGCGGTGTCATGGTCAAGGAGGCGCTGGGCTTCTTCGCGCCCTACTTCGTCCGCGCCGGCTTCGCCGTACTGGCCATCGACTACCGGACGGTCGGCTCCAGCGAGGGCGAGCCGCGCGGCATGGACTACCCGGAGCGGCAGGTCGAGGACTTCCGCAGCGCGATCTCCTACCTGCAGACGCGGCCGGAGGTGCAGCCCGAGCGCATCGGGTTGTGGGGCGTCAGCATCGGCGGCTCGGTCGCCGTGCAGGCGGCCGTGCTGGATCGCCGGGCCAAGGCCGTCGTGGTGCAGAGCCCCAGCGTGTGGAACGGCTGGCGCTACCTGGAAAGACTGCTGGGGCGCGAAGGGCTGCGCGCCGTTCGTGACCGACTCGATGAGGACTGGCAGGACCGGTACGAGAGCGGCCAGAGCGCCCGGGTGCCGCACCTGACGCTCGACCACGACAACGTGCAGGAGGCGCCCGACCTGTCGGAGCAGATCTTCCCGACCTACCGCAACGACAAGACGCTCGACTCCACCGAACACCTGCTCACGTTCGCGCCGGAGAACCTCATCGACCGGCTCGCGCCCACCCCACTGTTGATGATTGCCAATGGCGGATGGGATCCCTACCACATGCTGGAGGAGGCGCAGAGCGCGTTCACCAAGGCGGGCGAGCCGAAACGGCTGGAGATCCTCCCCTACGACGTGCTGGGCCTCTACACCGGACCCGGCCTCGAGGAAGCGATGGCCTTGGCCGTGGACTGGTTCGACACCTATCTGCGCAAGACGCGAATCGCGACCAGCACGCCTGCTCCCACCCTCGAATCCGTAGCCGAGATGACCCGATGACCCCGATCCAGGAAACGCTCTTCCTCACCCTGTACGCCCGGGCGCTGGACAGCCGCGAGCCGAACTCGATCCTGCACGACACCTACTCCGACAACGTGGTCCGGCAGCTCGACCACGACTTCGGCAAGATCAAAGCCTCCCCGAGCGTCGTGTTCGGCACGGCACTACGCGGCAGGAAGCTCGACGACGCAGTCCGCGCCTTCTGCACCAGGCATCCGGACGCGGTGGTGCTCGACCTGGGCTGCGGCCTGGACACCAGAATGCTCCGCTGCACCCCGCCCGCCGGGGTGGACTGGTACGACATCGACTACCCCGAGGTCATCGACCTGCGCAAGGGCCTGCTGCCCGGCGGGCACCCCGTCGCCGCCGATCTCACCACCGCAGGCTGGCTCGACGCGGTCCCGGGTGATCGCCCGGCCATGATCGTGGCGGAGGGGGTGCTGCCGTTCATGCCGGGGCAGACCTTCCAGGCACTCACCCGAAGCCTCACCTCGCACTTCCCCGCGGGGGAACTGGCGCTGAACGGCTACACCCGGTTCGCCGCCTGGTCCATGCGCTACCACCCCGCCATGAAGGCCCTCGGCGTTCGCGGCGCAGCCGGCTTCGACGACGCCCGCGAACCCGAGCGCTGGGGCGCCGGACTCACCCTTGCCGTGGAGCAGCTCCTCACCAGAGCTCCCGAGGTCGCATCCTTCCCTCAGCCGCTACGCGCGCTCACCCGCCTCATGGCACGCAGTGACGGCATGTCCCGGCAGGGTGGGCGGATCCTGCGCTACCGCTTCGGCTGATCGTCGCCGGCGGCCTGGTCGAGGACCTCGGCCAGGGCGGCGATGGAGGTGCGGGCCGAGCGGATGCGGGCGGTCTGCTCCTCGCCGGTCCACCCGAGTTTCAGACCGTCCTCGGCCAGCCGCTCGAAGGCCGTGAACGCCGCCAGCTTCTGCCGGATGACCTTGGACCAGGCGTCGTCCTCGATCCGGTAGTAGACGTTACGCTCGCCGGTCTTGCGGAAGCGGCGCACCAGCCGAATGGACGTCAGCAACTGCATGTTCGACGTCAGCGACGCTCGGCTCGCGCCAATGGCCTCCGCGATCTCACCGGCGGTCTGCTCCGGTGGGTCGCAGGCCATGAGCCAGCCCAGGATGCGGCCGGTGATCGGAGCCAGCCCCCATTCCTCAGAGACGAAGGTGGCCACCCGCTCCACCCATTCGAGCACCCGCTCGCGCTCAGGTCCTGCCTCGGCCATACACCCCTCTTCCTTGATACCAGTCATTTCAGACTAGACCAAAGGCTGTGCTCAGACCGCACTGAGACCGCCCAACCTTACGCGTCACGATCGTCGGAGCGAACGGCGCGGGCACGTCCACATTTCTGTACCCGGGGTGTCGGGATTAGGTGATTTCCCGACAGGCAGAAGGGTGCCCTGTCTTCCCTGAGGAGCCTTCGGTGCGGATCGTCTACTCGCGCGTGTCCACCGCGACCCAGTCGCTGCTGCGGCAGCGGCACATCCTCACCGAGGCCGGCCTCCTGATCCGGACCGAGGGCGTCGCCGAGGGATTCCGCTCCGCCGAGGGGGTGCTGCTGTTCGAGGACCCGGCCACCAGCTCCAAGATCCCCGCATTGGAGCGGCCCGCGTTCGCCAGGGTCGCCGCCGCCGCACACCCGGGCGACGTCCTGACCGTGTCGGAGCTGTTCCGGCTGTGCCGGGATCTGGTCGACATCCACGCGGTCCGTGACTGGTGCCAGGCCCGCGGCGTCGCCCTGCGCGTCCTGTCCGGTCCGCTGTCGAACTTTCACGACTTGGCCGCCAACGACGCGACGACCGCGCTGCTCATCAACGTCATTACCGCCGTCGGGCCGTTCCAGCGCGATCTGCAGAACGAGCTGACCGCCGAGGGGATCGTCGCGGCGGAAGCCGAAGGCCGCTACCGAGGCCGGCCGGCCGTGCCGGATGCTCGCTCTGTTGGCTGCCGACAACGCCGCGATGAAGAACGAGGAGAGCGGTGACGATCTGGACGAGGACGAGGGCTCGGTCCTGTCCTTGGTCAAGGCGGTGCCGGGCAGCGTGAGTCTGGGTTCGATGCTGACGGAGGTCCGCAAGCTGAACGCGATTCGGGCAATCGAGCTGCCGGCCGGGTTGTTCACCGACGTGTGAGAGCACGGCACCGCCTCCGGCCTTCTTCAGCCGGCCGGAGGCGGTGCCGCGCGGAAAGGGCGGACTATCGGACGGCCCCGATCCGGTACCGGCCGTCGTCGCCACAGCAGAACTCGTAGTCCCAGGTCGCGTCCCGGTTGATGGTGACGCCGCCGATGGTGTCGTTGGGATCGAGGTCGTCGTACTCCATGAGGCGGAGCTGGGCGCCGACGGGGACGCACTTGTCGACCTCGACCCGCTGGCCCGCGGCCATCGACACGTAGGCCGAGGTCACCGGCCAGATCTTCCTGCCACCGCTCGTGATGTACACCTCGTCGCGGCCGCTCTCGGTGATCCTGAGGGCCCGGAGGCCGTCGAGGAACACGCCGCTGCCACAGGTGAGCGGGGCGGCCTTCTCCGTGGCCGGATTCTCGTCGGCGACCGCCGCCGAGGTTCCGGTTAGCGCGAGACCTCCGGCCACCGTGACCACGGCCGCGAGCTTCGACAGTTTCCGCCAGGTGCGCATGTCAGTTCCCTTCTGCTGCCTCAGCGCGGCACTCCCCGCTGCCGTTTGCGTGGCATGGCGGCCTGGGCCACCGGGACGCTCATCGAGAACGTCACCGCTGCGGCGGCCGCGCCAAGAGCCGCCGTGGACGCTTTGTCCCTTGTCATCGAGGTTGCTCCCCTCTCGGACCACGCCGGCGATTCCCACCGGACCATGGGCGGAGTGTGTGCACTCCCGATGAGGTGCGAGCCAAGCGGTCGGCTTCTTCGGATCAGCTTCACCGTTCATCGAGGGCTGCACCGTCTTCGACGCTACGGTGAACATGGCCTCCTCAACAGGTCCAAGCACAGCACTCCCAACCAGACCAAGTTGGAGTGGGCGATGGAGCTGTTCATCGATCCCGACGATGGCCGCAGCGTGACCAGGCAGCTGTACGAACAGATCCGTGACGCGATCCTGAGCGGACGGCTGGGCCCGGGCGACCGCCTGGCGCCGTCGCGGGCTGTCGCCGCCGAACTCGGCATCGCACGTTCGACGGTCACGGACGTCTACGGGTCTCTGGCTGCGGAGGGGTACATCGAAGGCCGGGCCGGCGGCGGTACCGCCGTCGCCGGCGGGCACGAGCCATACCCGGAGAGCCCGTCGCCCGGTGCGCTCGCCCCGACGCCGCGCAGCGCGGCACTTCGGCGCTACGACGACAACCCGCAGGCCGAGGCCGTCTTCGACCTCCGGGCCGGCCGGGTCGACCCGCACCTGTTCCCCACCGTCGTGTGGCGCCGGTGCGTGCTGTCCGGCCTGCGGCAGGCCTCGGCTCAATACGGCGACCCCGCCGGCACCGCCGACCTGCGCGCCGCGTTGTCACGCTGGCTGGCCAGCTCGCGGGGCATCATCGTGACGCCGGGGCAGGTGGTGGTGACCGCAGGCGCCGGGCACGCGGTCGACCTCGTGGCCAGAGTCCTGCTCTCCCCGGGAGACGTGGTCGGCGTGGAAGAACCCGGATACCCGCCGGTGCGGGAACTGCTGCGCTCCCACGGCGTCGACGCGGTAGGTGTGCCGGTCGACGAACACGGCATCGTGGTCGACGCAATCCCGTCGGGCGCGCGTCTGGTGTACGTCACACCGTCGCACCAGTACCCGCTCGGCGTGGTCCTGTCCCGCCGTCGCCGGCTGGAGCTGCTGCGCTGGGCTGGCCGACACGGCGCGGCCATCGTGGAAGACGACTACGACAGCGAGTTCCGGCACACTCCGCGCCCGCTCGAACCCCTGCACCGCCTCGACCGCGACGGGCGCGTGATCTACGTCGGCACCTTCAGCAAGATCCTGAGTCCCGCGTTGCGGATGGGGTTCCTGGTCGCCCCCATGACGCTGGTGCCGGCCGTCATCGCCGTGCGCCAGGCAATCGACTGGTGCCCTCCGTCGGCCACCCAGGAGGCACTGACCGCTTTCGTCGACGGAGGCCATCTCGGCCGCCACCTCCGGCGGGTGCGCGCGGCGTACACCCCGCGCCTCCACCGCATCTACCGCGAACTGCTCGATCGGCTCCCGGCGGGTTATCGACCGCTGCCGGCCCTCGCCGGGCTGCACCTGGCCGTGGTCGGTCCGGACACGGCGTCGCAGGACGACCCGTCCCACTCCCTCATGCGGCACGGCGTTCTTGTCAGCTCCCTGCGCCGCACCTACCAGGACCCCGGGCCGGTCACGGGATTCCTCGTCGGCTTCGGCGCCCTGCCGACCGAGCAGACCGCTGCCGCGATCGACGCCCTCGCCACCGGCCTCACCGGCCGATGACATGAAGGGGCGTCACTGCAGGACACCCTCAAAGACTGGGCCGACCTGGTCTACCGCGCCGACACCCGCGGCCGGCGGCGGGTCGCGCGCATGGTGTACGAGTGCGCAAGCCCCTGGACCCGACGGAGTTCTGCGACAGCCTGCGCGAGAAGATGACCAGCGCCCTGGTGGAGCTGAACGACGCGCTGCCGAGCCTGGACTGGGTGGAGATCGCCGACCAGAAGGCCGGGGCGATCAAACTCATCCCGATTGAGGCCGCTCCCGAGCCGCGCAACCTGCGCCGGATCAAGAACGAGGTGGCCCGCCGCTGGAGCGCGGTTCCGCTGATCGACATCCTCAAGGGGGCGATCTTACGCGCCGGCTGCCTGGCCAGGGCTCGACCGCGGTGGCCTCCAACTCCGCCCATTTCCGATCATGGGATCAGAACCTGTTCACTGAGTGGCATTCTCGCTATCCCCGGCTCGTGGGAGAGCCTGCGCGTCAACGGCCGCGCCCTCATTCGCTCCCGCCTGTGGGAGCCCGCCAGCCAGGCACTCGCGAACGAGCTCCCGGCGCTCGGTGAAGTGGCGGCGCAGTTCGGGCTCGACATCGACCCGCGGCTCATCCCCGACTCCGCCCGCGCCTGGCTATGGGCCGAGCACACCGCCGTCCCCTTGACCGACGCACCCCCGTCGTTACCCACATCGTCCGGCCCGCACACAGCCGCTCCCTCGCCCTCGCCAGGCTGATCCGCACGGCCGCACAGCTATGACCCTGATGACACATCGTCTGACCGCCGGCCCCCACATCCCGCCGCTCGCGTAGCCGCCCTACCGCCCCGTCGAACAACGCCTTCGGGCCCTCCCCGGTCGTCCAGGCCCGCGCGGGTATCCTCGATGATGAGCTCACGTATGCACTCGGCCAGCGCGGCGAACACGTGGAAGACCAGGCGCCCGCCGGGCGTGGTGGTGTCGAGCGCCTCGTGCAGGGAGCGGAACCCGATGTCGAGCTTCTGGTCTCGGGTGGACACCCGCGCGTACCCCGGGGCTGAGGAATCCAGGAACAGCGGTTGGCGGTATCGGCCGGTAGGAGCGTTGAAGCGCCACGTCACGGCCACTGCGTCGGTGGTCCGGCCTGGATCGCGACGCACAGCCGGAGACACCAGCATTTCGGCGCTGACTGCGAGCGCCGTTCGATCGGGCCGGCATCGGTTGAACAGGGCGACTCAGGCGTCCTTTGTGGATAGCCGGCTGGCGGAATCAGCCCGCGTTGCGGGGTTCTCCGGTTCACGCCGGGTGAGCACCAAGGGGGCGTCCTCGGTGATGGCGACCGTGTGCTCGGAGTGGGCCGTGCGTGAGCCGTCCGCCGACCGGATGGTCCAGCCGTCGGCGTCGTAGACGATCCGGTCGGTCGTGCGGGCGAACCAGGGTTCGAGCGCGAGGGTCAGCCCCGGCCGGAGCGTCAGGCCGCGCCCTGCCCGGCCCTTGTTCGAAACGTGGGGCCCCTCGTGCATGGTGCGGCCAATGCCGTGGCCACCGAACTCGGTGTTGACCGGGTAACCGTAGTCGCGGGCTACCGCCCCGATGGCCGCCGAGATGTCACCCAGGCGGTTGCCCGGACGTGCCACCTCGATCGCCGCCTCCAACGCTTCCTCGGTGGCGCGGATGATCCGCAGGTCCTCCTCGGCGGCGGTGCCGACGACGACCGTGCGCGCCGAGTCGGCCACCCAGCCGTCGATGCTGACCGCGAGGTCCGCGCTGAGCACGTCCCCGTCGCGCAGTGTGTAGTCGTGGGGTAGGCCGTGCAGGACGGCGTCGTTGACCGACAGGCAGATGACGTTGCGGAACGGGCCGCGTCCGAAGGACGGCGCGTAGTCCCAGTAGCACGACTCTGCCCCGCGCCGTTTGATCATGCCGCGCACGTGGCGCTCCAGGTCCAGGAGGTTGACGCCCACGTCGGCGAGTCGGCCGACCTCGGAGAGCACCTCGGCGACGAAACGCCCGGCCACGTGCATGCGTTGGATCTCCGCAGGCGTCTTCAGTTCAATCACGAATACCTCGCGTCACAGGGTGCCGGTATAGTTATACCGACACCCTAGCATTTGCCGGTATAGTAATACCAGTCCTGTCCTGGGAGCATGGTCCGCCAACCGCTCACACCTGAGCAGATCGCAGACCGGCAGGCGTCTCGGCGCCCTGCTGCGCCACGCGCGAGCGGGACGCGACCTAGCGGAAGTCGCGCGCACGGCCGGCATCTCGCCGGAAACCCTGCGCAAGATTGAGAGTTGTCCCGGGCTGAACTTCCGCTTGACCAGGTCGGCGCAGCGACCGCCTGCCGGTCTGCGATCGTCGCCCGGCGACCCTCTCATAAACTTGAGGCATGATCACTGAAGCGCGGCCCACCACATCGGTGACCCCCTGAAGCCAACACCCGACCGCCCCGGAGAAGTCGTCATGACCATGCCTGAGCACATCACGACCTGGCGCGACGCTCGCTACGACATGCCTGTCGGTCAGCAGCTGGAGCGCTACAACGAGTTAGCCGCCAAGAACGCATCGGCTCGCGCCCGGATTGAGCTGGTGACCCGAGGGATCTATGACCCCGCCCGGCATGGAGCCGATGACCGGCCTCCGCTCACCATAGCCGAGCACATCGAACTGCTGGCGCTGGCGGAGTGCATCGCGCGCACCGTGCGCCATCCCTCCAACGTCCACCACGCGCTGCTGGCCGGGGTTACCTGGGCCGATATCGCCCGTGTTGTCGACTCCGACGAGCTCATCGTCCGGCGGGACTACCAGCGGTGGGCTGACGACCAGTACGACCTCAACCAACGCTACCCTGACCGCGGCATGACCGCCGACGAGCACGCCGCCGCGACCGCCAGAGCTGCGGATCGACATGCCGACCCCTGCTCGGCGACCCCGATCGCACCATAGCTGAACATGTAGAACAAGAGCGGAGTGGAACTGACATGCCCGATGGATGGCGGTGGGACAGCACGCTGTTTCAGGGAAGCGCGGCCTACTACGAGCGCGGCCGACTGCCGTACGCTCCGGGCTTTGCCGAAACCCTGGCCACCGCCCTCGGCGTGGACGGCCGGGGCCGGCTTCTCGACGTTGGCTGCGGGCCGGGCACCGTGTCGCTCGCCCTGGCGCGGTTCTTCACCGAGGCGGTCGGCCTTGATCCGGACGAAGACATGCTGGCCGAGGCCGAGCGACAGGCCGAGCGTCGTGGGGTGACCAACGCGCGTTGGACGGCCGCCCGCGCCGAGGACCTGCCGGCCGGTCTGGGTGAGTTCCGGGTCGTGGTGTTCGCCCAGTCCTTCCACTGGACGGATCGCGATCGTGTCGCCGCTACCGTGCTGGAGATGCTGGAGCCCGGAGGCGCCTTCGTCCACATCAGCGACCTCAAGAATCCGCCCGCCGACCCGGCACCGCTGCCGCTGCCCACTCCCCCGTACACGCAGATCAGGGGCCTGGTGCGCCGGTACGTGGGCCCGGTGCGCCGCGCGGGGCAGGGAACGCTGGTCAACGGCACGCCGGACCGGGAGGACCTCGTACTGGCACGGGCCGGGTTCGAGGACTTCGAACGGCATGTCGTTCCGGCCGGCGAGGTGGTCAATCGCACCGCGGACGACATCGTGGCGTGGGTGTTCTCCCGGTCCGACTCCGCCCCTCACCTGTTCGGCGACAGGCTGGAGGACTTCGAGCGGGACCTGCGCCAGGAGTTGCGGCAGGCCTCACCCGACAACCGCTTCGCGGAGCGACTTCCGCCAACCGAGATCATGATCTGGCGTAAGCCGCAAGCCGCAAGCCGCAAGTGAGGGCAACGTGTCGATGGCCTCCGGCCCGTCCGTGGCCGATGGTCCCGCGGTCGCCACCTATCGTCGTCCGTCCGGTAACGGTTCATAGTTCAGAGAGGTCGACGCCATCCGCTACGTCGTCGACCTCACGGCGAGGGTGCTTCTCCAGCCGCCCGCCCCGGGCATAGCGCAGGCCAGGGGTCGCGCCGTGGGCGAGAATGTCCCGGGCGGACTCGATGCTGCGCAGCCGGGTGAGGATGTGCTGGATATAGCGATCATCCGGGCAGGCCGCGGCGTGCGGGGCGACCGTCCCGGCGATTGCAACCGACGCTAACGATCGGGACAGCCGCCGGGCCGTGTCGTGAACATCGTTGTTGGCCTTGTCAGTTCGTTGTGTATACGCAACGCTCTAACTGTGGAAGGCAAGAAATCTGGAGATGGCCGCAAGGGCACTACCCTCTACAACCAGCTCGCGGTACTCCGCGCCGAACGCGGTGTCTCCCGCGCCGAGCTGGCGGCCGCCGTCGGTGTGAATCCGCAGACCATCGGATTCCTGGAGCGCGGCGACTACGGTCCGTCCGCCGAACTCGCACTGAAGATCTGCGGGTTCTTCGGGCTCCCCTTCGAGGCCGTCTTCTCGCTCCGCCCGTTCACCCCCATGTCCGCGCAGCTCTACCGTTCCGGCGATTCTGGAGGACCGACATGACTTCCTCGACCGGCAACACCCCCGAAACCGCATGAGACAGCACCTGGACAACCTCGCCGCCGCCAAGGACGCCACACCCGAGGAGCATCGCGAGATCCTGGAGTCTGTCCGGCACGAGGCCCGCGACAGGCGACGGGCCCGGCCCATACCTCGCTGGCTCGCCGGCCGTACGAACCGCCGCGCGCTGGCCCTTCTCACCGCCGTCCTCCTCCCCTCGGCCGCCGCCGCGTGGAAGTGGCGTGACCTCGACGAAGAAGCCTGACCTCCACCCTCTCACCCTCTCGGCCGAGGGGCTGCCCGCCGGCGTCATCACGAAGATCGCCGGACGGTTGCGGGCCCGGCCTGACCGGTTGGCCTCCGGGGAGGATCGGACCGGATTTTGGCGGTAAACGCGGCACCGCGAGGGGCTCAGGCTGTTTGGGCTCAGCGGGGCTGGGTGTGTGCGAAGCCGGGATGCCAGCCGTCCATGCGCACCTTCTCGCCCGCGTCGAGCAGCCGGCGGACGATGCGGTGCACGCATTCGACGTCGCAGACGGCCGGATCAAGCACATCTGGGCCGTACGCAACCCCGACAAGCTCCGCCCGTGGACGACAGGCTGACGATCATCCGAGTCTCTCCTGCGGTTCGCCGGTGATCCAGTTCCAGCTGGTGATCGTGGTGCGCATCAGGCGGGCGGCGGTTGACAGGTGGCTGTCGGCGCCCCAGAACAGGGTGAGCACGCGACGGCAGTCGGGGCTGTCGACGGCGATCCAGGCGAGGGAGGCACGGGTGGTGGCCCGCCGGGCGATGGCGGGGATGAGACCGATGCCGAGTCCCGCGCTGATGAGGTCGGCTATGGCGCTGTGCTCATCACTCTCGCAAACGATCTTCGGTGTCAGGCCTCTGGCGGCGAAGAGCCGATCGAGGAGTCGGCGTTGCCAGTGCCCCTGGTGTGCGGTGATGAAGGGCTGATCGGCGAGTTCGTCGATGCTCACCGAGGTACGGCCCGCCAGCGGATGATCCAGTGGCGTGGCCACCCCCACCGCCTCGTCGAGCAGCCGCATCGCCTCCAGGCCCTCGGTGTGGATCGGCTGTGAGACGACACACAGATCGACGTCTTGGGCCCGCAGGCGGCGGGCCATGTCCTCGGCCGGCGTCCAGCGGAGTTCGACCTCGATGGCGGGATGAGCTCGCTTGTAGGCCGCCAGCGGTCCGGTGAGGGTGAGGAAGGTCTCCGACGCCAGTCTCACGGTGCCCACACCCTCGCTGGTGGCCTCGGCGACGGCTCTCCGTCCCGCATCGAGCTCACCGAGGGAGCGTTCGACGTAACCGCGGAAGAGTTTGCCCGTGTCGTTCAGCCGGAGCCGGCCGCTCCGATCGAACAGCGGTGTGCCCAGTTCGCTCTCCAGTCGGGCGATGGTACGGCTCAGCGAAGGCTGAGCGATGCGCAGCTCGTCGGCCGCGCGGCTGAGGTGCTCCAGCCGCGCCACCACCAGGAACTGTCTGAGCGTGTTCAGGTCCATCATGCCTCCGATACATAACGGCATAGCAATATTGATCTTAGACAAGATAACTCGCAAGCCATAGTTTCGAGGCGTTTGCAGATGGGACAGAGTGAGGAGGATCCCTCATGCTTACCGTGGCCAACCGCCTGGGATCCGATGCTGAGCATCGGACGACGCCCACGGGGTGGACACTACGGGCCGTCGTCAGCGCGCACGTGGTGGCGATCGCCGGCCAGCCGGTGTTCGCCGGGGTGTATCTGACCGGTGACTTCGACAGCCTGCGCTGGCACGCGATCGGCGCCGACGTGGTCACCTCGATCGGCTACCTGCAGGTGATCGCGGCGATCGTGGTGTGGGTACGGCTGCGCCAGGTCTGGCCGTTCCTGGCCACGATGGCGGTGGTGGCGGCCGAGACGGTGCAGTACTTCGCCGGACTGGACGGCGCGCTGTGGTTGCACATCCCGTTGGGTGTGATGACCGTCGTCGCGCTCGTCGTGCTGTTCATCGCCGTCTGGCGCCGGCCCTTGCCGCGGCGACCGCGGGAGGCCCGCGATGCGTGAGCGTGGCATGACCAGGCGGCAGGTGCTGGGTATCGGCGGGGCGCTCGGGCTGATGGCGGCCACCGGGTTGTCGGCCTCGGCGGCGCTGGCGCGCAGGCCGTCGATCACCGGTGCCGAGTTGCGCAGTGCCGTGCCGCTACCGCCGCCCTTCCAGGTGCCGCTGCCGATTCCCTCCGTGCTGGCGCCGGTCAGCACCTCGGGCGGCGCCGACCGTTACGCGATCACGCAGCGCGAAGCGAGCGTGGAGATCCTGCCCGGCATCAGGACGCCGCTATGGACCTATGAAGGCACCTTCCCCGGGCCGACGATCGAGTCGCGCCGCGGCCGGCCGGTCACCGTGACGCATCGCAATGAGCTGCCCGTGCCGACCGTCGTGCACCTGCACGGCGGACGGACCCCGGCGGCGTCCGACGGGTATCCGACCGACCTCGTCCTGCCCGAGGACTGGCAGGAGGTCCCCATGCACACGGGGCACGGCTCCGGACACGGCATGCGTGGCATGCACGATCCGCGTGCGGTGGTGACCAAGCTGACACGGGACTACACCTTCCCGCTGGACCAGCGGCCGACGCTGCTGTGGTACCACGACCACCGGATGGACTTCACCGCCCCCGCGATCTGGCGCGGCCTGGCCGGGCTGCACATCGTCCGCGACGACGCCGAGGACGCACTCGGCCTGCCCGCGGGGCGACGCGAACTGCCCCTGATGATCGCCGACCGGGCGTTCGCCGCCGATGGCAACCTCGACTACCCCGCCCTCGACCCCACCCTGCGCGAGCGGCCGGGCGTTCGCGAGCCGTACCTCGCCGGAGTCCTCGGGGACGTGATCTTGGTGAACGGCGCCCCGTGGCCTGTGCACGAGGTCGACGCGGCCCGCTACCGGCTGCGCATCCTGAACGCCTCCAACGCCCGGCACTATGAACTCGAAGCGGTCCTCGACGACGGACGCCGGCTCGATCTCGTCCAGATCGGCACCGACCAAGGCCTGCTCGCCGCGCCGATCCCCCACCGGCTCCTGCCGATCGCACCGGCCGAACGCTACGACGTGGTCATTGACTTCTCCGGTGTCGCAATCGGCAGCCGCGTCAGAGTCGTCAACCGGCTCGGCTCTGGCCGTACCCGCGACGTGATGGCCTTCCGCGTCGCCCGCAACGCCACCGACGACAGCCGCATCCCGCGCACACTGTCCACCGACCTGCCGACCTGGCGACGGTCGGACGCCGTCAGGGTGCGTGACTTCGCCTTCCGCGCCGGGCAGATGCACGACGGCCACGGCTGGCTGATCGGCGGCCAACCGTTCGACCCCGCCAGAGCCGACGTCACCACCCACCTCGGTGACGTCGAAATATGGCGGCTGATCGCCGACGTCCACCACCCCGTCCATCTGCACCTGGTCGGCTTCCGGGTGCTCTCGCGCAGCGGCCGGCCGCCGCTGCCGCACGACGCGGGCCTGAAGGACACCGTCTCCCTGCGGCCGGGCGAATCGGTGGAGATCATCACCCGTTTCGACGGCTACCGCGGCCGCTACCTGTTCCACTGCCACAACGCCGAACACGAGGACATGGCCATGATGGCCAATCTCGAGATCATCTAGGAGCTAGGCATCATGGATCCCTTGGGTTCGTCGTAACTCATCGATTTCTACCTGATCAGCCATAAGCGGATTTATTGGTCGCTGGTGGGCTACGCCCCTACTGTGTGGCCGTGAAAACAACGTTGATCACAGGTGGAGCGAGTGGCATCGGGTTCGCACTCGCCAAGCGGCTGGTCGCCGACGGTCAAGCGGTCGCCGTCACCGGCCGCGACGAGGCCAAGCTCACCCAGGTGCCTGGCGTGCTGCGACTGCCCGGCGACGCCACTGACTACGACGCCGTACAGGATGCCGTGGAGGCGACTGTCAAGGAGTACGGCAGGCTCGATCACGTTGTCGCCAACGCCGGCTTCTCCACTCACGGCCCGCTCACCGAGACCGCCCCGGATCGGCTGCGCGACATGGTCCTCACCAACGTGCTCGGCCCCGCCCTGCTCGTGAAGGCCGCGTTGCCCGCGCTGCGCGAGACCCGCGGCCGGATCGTGCTGGTCGGCAGTGTCGCCGGGTTCATCCACTCGCCGGGCAACATGTACTCGGTGACGAAGTGGGCGGTGACCGCGCTCGCCGAGAACACCCGCATGCTGGTGACCGGCGACGGCGTCGGCGTGACGCTGATCGCGCCCGGCCGCGTGGACACCTCGTTCTGGCCGGATGGGCGCCCCACCGGGCCGCTGCTCAGCGCGGACAACATCGCCGACGCCATCGCCTGGGCGCTGGCCCAGCCCGAAGGCGTGGACGTGAACACGGTCGTCGTGCGCCCCACCGGCCAGCCCACCTGATGCCCGCCTTCTACTCCCACTTCGCCGGCAGCAGCGTCGGCAGGCTGGCCGGACTGAGCGACGGCGTGTTCGCCATCGCCATGACACTGCTGGTCCTGGAGTTGCATGTGCCGGTGGTCGAGGCCGTGCACCACCAGGACCCCATCTGGGCAAGCGGCGCCCTCGACGCGGAGCAGGGGCTATGGCACGCGCTGGCGCTGCTCGCGCCGAAACTGCTCACCTACTTCATGAGCTTCCTGACTCTTGGCATCTTCTGGTTGGGCCAGCAGACGCAGCTCAACCAGTTCGAGCGGGCCAACCGGCATCTGACGTGGATCCACCTGGCGTTCCTGGCCTCGGTGTCGCTCATGCCGTTCTCCACGGCACTGCTCGGCGAGTACATCGACTACCGGCTCGCGCTGGCCGTCTACTGGCTGAACCTGCTACTGCTCGGTGCCATGCTGCTGGCCAGCATCACGTACGGGCACCGGGCCGGGCTGCTGAAGGCGGAAGTGAACCACGAAATGCGCCTGGCGCACCGACGCCGGATCGTCATCTACCAGGCGCTATACGCGGTCGCCGTGGTGCTTTCAGTGATCAACACGTATGTCAGCATCGTGCTGATCGTCCTGCTCCAGCTGAACTCCGCGGTCGCGCCCAGGATCTGGCGGCTCAGCAGCTTCTAGATCTAGTACTGCAACGGCGCTTGTGTGCCGGTGTGGCGGTTGTGCCGGGCTGATCGAGGTGTCAGTGCGGCGCGAGGTCGCGGCCGAGGAAGGCCAGGAGACGCTGGTGTCCGGAGGCATCGGCGGGGGTGGGGAGCTCGGGGCCGAACATGCCGGGGCGGCGGAAGGCGTCGAAGTCCATGCCACGCATGATCGTGAGTAGTTCGTCGCACGCTGCGTCGTCCACGAGTGTCTGCTGGCCGGTGGCGAGTGCCAGGTCGACGCCATGGACGAGGACTTCGGTGAGGTGGATCAGCGCGGCCATCGGTCCGGGGACGGTGCCGAAGCCCAGGCGCACGGTCCTGTTCAGGGCGTCCGGCCGGTGCCAGGCGTCGCGGTCGAGGTCGGCGGCGGTGGTGAAGGCGGCCTGGGGGTCGGCGCCGAGCCAGTCGTCCTCGTGGGCGGCGCCGGCGTCGATGCCGGCGAGTTCGGCGGCGAAGATGCGCATGCCGCCGACCAGGTGGTTGAGCTCGGTGCGTACGTCCCAGCCCGGGCAGAGGGCGGGGGCGGCGAGCCGGTCGTCGGTGACGCCCTTGACGATGGCGCCGGTCATGTCGAGGGCTCGGTCGATCTGGTTGATCACAGAGGTCATCGTGGTCTCCATCGAGTTCAGGCGGTCTTGGCGAAGACGTCGTCGAGCCAGTCGTAGACGCGGGCGAACGCCAGGCGCTGGGCGCCGGACTGGCAGTGTGCGTCGGCGCCCTGCTCGGCGGTGAAGATCAGCAGTGTCTTGGGGCAGGTCAGGTGCTCATACAGCAGTTCGGGCTGGCCCTTGAAGAAGCCGTCGTCGGCACCGGCGCAGACCAGCGTGGGGCAGGTGATCTTCTCGGCGATGCCGTCGCGCAGGTGGTAGTCCAGATACGCGGCGCCGAAGGCACGCGGGGTGGGTGCGCCCATGGCGTACATGCCGTGCTCGATGGCCCAGCGCAGCATGGGACTGGTGGCCATCACCGCCTCCATCGCGGCGTCCAGCTCCGAGTCGTGGTCGGCGCGCAGGCGGCGCTCGGCCTCGGCACGCGGGAAGGGCACGCCGGAAGTGGCGATGTCGCCCAGGTCGTAGACCCCGTCCAGGGCGATGAGCGCGGCGACGCGCTGGTCGAAGGCCGCCGCACGCGGTGCGAGCAGGCCGCCCATGCTGACGCCGAGCAGTGCGATGCGGGTGGGGTCGACTTCGGGACGGGTGAGGACGTGGTCCAGGACGGGGCCGACCACGTTCTCCCAGTCGGGGCGGAACATCAGGCCCTGGCTGTGGCGGGTGCCCGGCTGGCCGGGGCCGTCGAAGGACAGCACGGTGTAGCCGCGTTCGACGGCCGCGGCGGCACCGAAGAAGTGCATCTCCTCCACGCTGCCGTCGAACCCGTTGTGCATCACCACGGTGGGCCGTGCGGCGCCGCTCTCGTCGGCCCGGTACAGATAGCCGGGCAGCACGGTGCCCTCGTAGGGAATCTCCACCGGTTCGACGACCGGGGTGAACAGCGCCGCGGCCTGGCGGAAGCAGGCCACCGAGGCGTCGTAGGCGTGCCGGATGCGCGGGTCGGCGGCGTTGCCGTGCAGGAAGAACTCGGCGGCGCGGTAGTAGTTCGAGGCTCGCAGGAAGGCGTCGCGGGCGCTGACGTGATGCCCTCCCGCCAGGGCGTCCCGCGCGTCGTCCGCCACCCGGTCGGCGGTGGCCAGCCACTCGTCGTGCCAGCTGTCGTAGTCGCCGGCGGTGATCCGCCGGCAGGTGACGACGACCTCGCCGAAGTCGGCGCCGCCGTAGGGAATGTGGCCGAAGGTGCGCAGGGTCTCGTACCAGAAGCTGGGGTTGCCGGGGAAGAACAGGGGCGTCACAACTCACTCCTAAAGCAGTTGGTGACTGCGTTTACTGACGGGACTCTAAGACCCGGCCAACCGCAAACGCAAGTTATAGCTGCGTTAAAGTGAGGAGTATGGAGGAAGAGCGACAGCCCGCCCGCCGACCCGGCGGCCGCAGCGCCCGCATCCGCGCGGCGGTGCATCAGGCCG
Organism: Streptosporangium sp. NPDC000396; assembly: GCF_042898655.1. Classification (NCBI taxonomy): domain Bacteria; kingdom Bacillati; phylum Actinomycetota; class Actinomycetes; order Streptosporangiales; family Streptosporangiaceae; genus Streptosporangium; species Streptosporangium sp. NPDC000396. The sequence continues at coordinate 38,805 of NZ_JBIAZA010000036.1, read as the reverse complement.
TCACCGACCTGGTCGCCGAGCGCGGGTACGGCAACTTCACCGTCGGCGAGGTCGCCGCCCGCGCCGGCGTGGCCGACACCAGCATCTACCGGCGCTGGGGGACGCTCGAAGCCCTGACCATGGACGTGGCGATCACCTGGCTCACCACCACCTCGCCCATCCCCGACACCGGAAGCCTGGACGGCGACCTGCGCGCCTACGCCGCCAACGTGGCCCGGGACGTCACCGGGCCCGACGGGCTGGCAGTGCTGCGCCTGGTCATCGCGCTGTCCACGGCGGGAGACGACGGCATGCGGGCGCGCGATGCCTTCCTCGCCGAACGCTCCCGCCAGCTTCAGATCATGCTCGACCGGGCCCGCGACCGCGGCGAACGCCCGCCGGACGCCCTGGACGTGCTCGACCACATCCTGGCCCCGATGTACATCCGCATCCTGTTCGGAGCCGGCCTCCTTGACCCCGACTACGTCAACACACTCGTCGACCACCTGCTCTCCCTCACCGGGACGCCAGGATCAGGCCGGACGGACGCGATCCGCCCCCCTCGCGAACGGACGCCGCAGCCGCATCCGGCCCGTGATGAGCCACGCAGGTAGCCGACGTGTGGGCGGCGCCGATGGCCGCCGCGACCGTCAACAACCACCTGGCCCACCTGCCGGCACTGTTCACCTGGATCACCGCGCATACCCCGGCCGGGCCGCTGCGCCACGGCGACCCGGCCAAGAAAGTGGTTCCGCTGCCTGCCCCGCAGGTGCGCGCCCTGGCCGCCGCCCAGGTGTCACCGTCAAGAACGTCATCGACCGGATCGACCGGATCGAGTTTTAATCCAAGTGCGGACATCACGGCCGTCTGCCATCCTCACCCCATGTCGACGTTCGAAGATCTCGTGGCTGAGGGTGCGGCCGTCCCGACCGAGGGCTGGGACTTTTCCTGGTTCGCCGGGCGCGCGAGTGAACAGCGCCCGTCCTGGGGCTATGCGAAGCTGCTCGCCGAGCGGATGTCGAAAGCCGAGGCGGGCCTTGACATCCAGACCGGAGGGGGCGAGGTGCTGGCCTCGATCCCGGTCTCCCCGCCGTTCCTGGCGGCGACGGAGTCCTGGCCGCCGAACCTGGAGATCGCGCGCCGCAACCTCGCCAAGTTCAACGCCACCGTCATCGAGGTCGGCGACGCCGACAGCCTGCCGTTCCCGTCCGACCGCTTCGATCTGGTGGTCAGCCGCCACCCGGTGGCGACCCGCTGGGACGAGATCCAGCGGGTCCTGCGCCCGGGTGGCACCTACCTTTCCCAGGACGTGGGCGCGGGATCGGCTCGTGAGCTGACCGATTTCATGATGGGCCCGCAGCCGGTTCACCCGTCCCGGAACCCGATGACGGCCGTGGCCGAGGCGGAGGCCGCCGGCCTAGAGGTGGTCGACCTGCGCCAGGAGGCGCTCCGGATGGAGTTCCACGACATCGCAGCGGTAGTGCATTTCCTCCGCAAGGTGATCTGGATCGTCCCGGGTTTCACTGTGGACGCCTATCGGGACCGACTGGCCGTACTCCACGACTTCATGGAACGCCATGGGCCGTTCGTGGCCTATTCACAGCGTTTTCTCATCGAGGCCCGGAAGGCTCCCGAGCGTTAAATAACCAGTGAGATGCTCTGCCACGCGCGACCGCCTCCGTCACGTCCGCGCCGTACAGCGCCCGCGGCCGTGCGCGGCGGTCAGCTCGCCGACCGGCACGAGACTCCCGCTGACGGGGGGTACCAGCCACCCGCGGCCCGTTGCAGTCGTATTCCGAGGGGCCCGGGTTCAGCGGCTCACGATGGTCTCCCGCTCGACACGCGACAGCTTCTCGGGATTACGCACCGCATAAGGCCCGGTGACAAGACCGTCGTCGATACGCACCGCCATGACGGTGTCGATGCCACCGTTGAGCCGGATGATCAGCGCCGGATGGCCATTGACCTGGGCCGGTTGAAACGACACCGCGGCGGCGATCCGGCCCAGCAGCCGGGCCACCCGGCCGGCCCCCACAACGGGCTCCAGCGTGGCCCGCACGACTCCACCCCCATCCCCCAGAAACACGACATCCGGCGCCAGCAGGTCGAGCAGGGCCTGCACATCGCCCATTTCGACCGCCCGCCAAAACGCCTCCAGCACGCCACGTATCTCGGCCGGAGAAGCCACCCCACGCGGCCGGCGCGCCGCGACGTGCGCCCGCGCCCTGTGGGCGATCTGACGAACCGCGGCCGGGCTCTTGCCGACGGCCTGCGCGATCTCCTCATAGCCCAGATCGAACACCTCGCGCAGCACGAACACCGCCCGCTCGGTCGGCGCGAGGGTCTCCAACACCAGCAGCATCTCCATCGAGACGCTGTCGGCCAGCTCGACGTCCTCGGCCACGTCCGGCGCGGTCAGCAGCGGCTCGGGCAGCCAGGGGCCGATATAGGACTCCCTGCGGCGGCGCAGTGTGCGCAGCCGGCCCAGCGCCTGACGCGTGGTGATCCGGACCAGGTAGGCCCGCCGGCATCTCCATGGCCGTCACGACGCCGCGCGAACGATCCGCGCGGCACCCAACCCCACAAGTGAGGACGATGTCATGCAACCCCGTATGAACCTGAACGCCACCGACCTCGGCGCCACCATCGGCAAGCGGTTCTACAACGTCAGCCAACCGCAACGGCTGGGGCGTGAACTGGAACCCCGCGACCAGGGTCCTGGTCAGCCCGAAGGTGACGCTGGAGCTCGACATCGCCGCGATCCGGCAGTCCTGACGGGCTCGGCCCCGCTTCGAAGGAGGAGGTTCAACGCGGCAGGCCGCCGCCGGGGAGCTTCGGCGCCTGGACGGGACCGGGTGTCTTTGCGCGCAGGTGCCGAAACTCTCCCGGCCGAGACCGGGACGGCCACCCGGCCGCCGCGCCAACCAGCCCGTCCCGCGTCACGACGTGCACACCGCGGCTGGGCTGACCAGTGTGAACACCCCCGGGAAGAAACCAAAGACCAAGAGATCCGCTAACCCACGTCCGCGACGCACAGGTCAAAGATCAAGCTAGGGGCGCCGGGGTGGGAGCACGCAGAATTCGTTGCCTTCCGGGTCGGCGAGGACGACCCACGGGGCGTCGGCGGGTTGGCCGACGTCGATGTGGGTGGCGCCGAGGGCGGTGAGGCGTTCGACCTCGGCCTGTTGGTCGTCGGGTTGGAGGTCGAGGTGCAGGCGGTTCTTGGTGTGCTTGGCGTCAGGGACATGAATGAAAGCCAGCCAGGGTATTGCCTGCTCGTCCTTGGCGATGAGATGGGTACCGCTCGGCAGCTCACGTCGGGTGGCTACGTCACCGCTTGACGAACTCCAGAAGATCGGCGTTGAGCCGGTCCTGGCGGCTCAACGAAGAGTCCGTGGCCCACCGCCGGGGACTCCTTTGGCGTTGCGGATCGCGGCGGCGTACATCGCGGTCAACCCTGTTCTCATCGCTCACCTCGTCACACGAATGACCACCGGCAATCGGCTCGACGCGCTGCGCGTCGACGGCGATGACAGCACCGCGGCACGGGTGACGTTCGACCTGTCGTGGGGTCTCAGTAGCAATGAAGAAATTTTCAACGAAGTTGCTTCTGACCTGCGCGGACGTAGCGGCCGAGGCTGGCCAGGTGCTGGTGGCGGCTCTTGGCCTGCAGTTCGGGGGCGGTGCGGCCGGCTTGGGCCAGATGCTGGAGGGCGCTGTGGCGGAGCTGGTGCAGTGTCCAGCCCTGCCTGTGCGGATCGAGCCGGGCTGAGGCGGTCTTGAACAAGTACTCGGCGCGTGGGTAAGACAGCCGCCCACGCCCGGTGGTCGGGTCGATGTCGGCGGCCGCGGGCGTGCGCGGGCCGGAGGCGGGGGCGCGCCGGTCGGCCAGGAACACCGGCCCGGTGGTGCGGCCGGTCAGCAGTCGGGGAAGCAGCCGGGCGGTCGGGGTGGCCCAGTGCACGTACTCGATGGCGCCGCCTTTGGAGACCACGCGGGCTCGGCGGAATTCCAGGTCGAGGTCCTCGACGTTGAGGGTGAGGATCTCCTCCGCGCGGGCGGCCGTGTCGTAGAGCAGCCGCCACAGCAGTCGTTCGCGCAGGGCGTGCGCGGGATCGGCGAAGAGTGTCTCCAGCCGGGCGCGCGGGATGGCGCGGTCGCCGCGGCGGGCGGGCTTGCGGCGTTCCAGGCGCCGAGCCGGGTTGGTGGCCAGCAGTTCCTGGCGCTGGGCCCAGGTGGTGAAGGAGCACAGGGCGGACAGGTGCCGGTTCCAGGTGGCGGCGGCCGCAGTGTTCCAGCGGTCCATCACCGCGGCGTAGTGCTCGGGGGCCAGGGTGGCGACGGGATGGGCCGGGCTGGCCACGGCGGTCAGCCGGGCGAGGGTCTCGGCGTAGCCGGCGCGGGTGGTGGCCGCGGTGATGGAGTCCAGGAAGCACTCGACCGCTGGCCCGATCCCAGTCGCGGTCGTCGCGCCAGCGGCAGGGTCACATATCAGGCGTTGTAGCCACACGAGAGCGGGCGTGGTCTGATTGGTGCTGTCCGGCGGGTTCCTACGCGCCAGCGACGATTCAGCGGCAGATGCCGGGGCGCCGTTTTCTTGAGGCGGGGAGTTCACGGGTGCCGGTGGTGGAGTGCTCGTTGCTCGGCGGCGTCGAGTGCGGGCCTGAGGGGTGCGAGCGTGGTGTGCAGGAGGTCCGATAGCGAGCCGGACGGCACGACGAGCCCGCTGGCCGTGGAGGACAAGGCGGTCGTTTGCAGCCACTGCTCGAGCGCCACGCGGACTGCGGCAGCCATGCTCGCCGCGAGCACCCGTGCGGTGTGCGGGTCGCCATCGCCGAGACGTTCGGCGATGGCTTCGGTGAGGGGATGTTCGATCGCGGTGGTGGTGTCGATGAATGCGTCGCGCAGCGCGGGGCGGGTGATGATCAGCAGCAGCGCGTCCCGGCCGGATGCGTCCGAGGCGGTGTACTGATCCACGATGGCCTCGATGACGGCGTCGGCGAGGCCGACGCCGTCGGGCCGGTCGGCCACCGCCGCCGCGACTCGTGCCTCTCGTTCGCCGGTGACGGCGGCGACGATCGCTTGTTCGCGGCTGGAGAAGTAGTTGTTGTACGTCCTCGGTGAGACGCCGGCGGCCTCGGCGATGTCATCGACGCGCACGTTGTCCGGTCCACGCTCAAGGGCCAGCCGCAGGGCCGCCGCGCGCAATGCCTCTCGGGTGGCCTGCTTCTTCTGCTCGCGCAGCCCCGTCCGTCTCGTCGTCACGGTCTCAGCATAGTCTAGATGCGTGCACGCAAATTTGCGTGCACGCAAATTTATACCTAGCCTGGCCTCTCACCCCCGTCAGGAAGGAATCAGAACGATGAGAGCCAAGGGCATCAGCTACGACACCGGCTTCGTCAAGAACGGAGCGAACTCCCGCAAGCGCTTTGACCCGGACGTGGTCGAGCGCGAGCTGCGCATCATCCGCGATGACCTGCACTGCACCGCGGTCCGTGTCATGGGCGGTGACCCGGAACGGATTGAGCTGGCGGCGGCGCACGCGGCCGATCTGGGCCTGGAGGTCTGGTTCTCCCCCTACCCCCTCGAACTGACCGCCGCGGAGATGCTGTCGTTGTTCGCGGACTGCGCCGAACGCGCGGAGCGGCTGAGGCGGCGGGGAGCCGAGGTGGTGTTCGTCGTCGGCGCCGAGCTCAGCCTGATGAATCCTGGGTTCCTGCCCGGTGACAGCATCGACGAGCGGGTCGCGTTCCTGAGCCGGCCAGATCGCGTGCGAGAGCAGATCGGCGAGGTCAGCGCACGTGTCAACGAATTCCTCGGCACAGCCGTGGCCCTGGTCCGCGACCGCTTCGGCGGCAAGGCGACCTACGCCTCCGTGCCGCTTGAGCGGGTCGACTGGGCACCCTTCGACATCGTGTCCATGGATCTCTATCGGTCGGCCGAGATCGCCGACCGTTTCACCGACGGCGTCCGTGGCCTGGTCGCGCAGGGAAAGCCGGTCACGATCACCGAGTTCGGCGCGGCCAGCTACCAGGGTGCCGGCGATCGGGGCGCTCTCGGTCTGGAGATCGTCGAGTACGACAAGGACGGGCCTGTCCGGTTGAACGGTGACTATGCCCGGGACGAGCCTGGTCAGGCCGCCTATGTGCGTGAGCTGCTGGAGGCATTCGACGCCGGCGGCGTCGACAGCACGTTCGTGTTCACCTTCGCGCTGTACGACCATGTGCACCGGCCCGACGGCAATCCCCGCGACGACCTGGACCTGGCCAGTTACGGCATCGTCAAGGTCTACGAGGACCGGCTCGGAGCCACCTACCCCGACATGCCCTGGGAACCCAAGGCCGCCTTCACCACCCTCGCCGACTACTACCGCGGCTGACCACGTCCCAAGGCCGCAGCCCGAAGCGAGCCGCACCGGCACCGCCCACGGCCCTGCGCCTCAGCGCTCCACCCGTCCCGCTCTTTTCCGTACGAATAAAGGAGAACACACATGATCACAGATGTCGTCATCGCCGGCGGTGGCCCGAACGGGTTGATGCTGGCCTGCGAACTGAGCCTGGCAGGGGCCCGGCCGGTCGTGCTGGAGCGGCTGATCGAGCCTAGCGAAGAACCGAAAGCGAACGGATTGCTCGGCCAAGTCGTGAAAGTGCTCGACCACCGGGAACTGCACGAACGTCTCAGTGGTAGCCCACAACCTCCGCAGCCGAACTCCGCATACTTCATGTTCGGCGCGATGGGCCTGGACTTGAGCCTGCTGCAGGACAGCCCCGTCTATGCCCTGCCGGTGCCGCAGCGACGCATCGTGCAGGTCTTGCAGGAGCGCGCCATCGAACTGGGCGTGGAGATCCGCTGGGGACACGAGGTCGTCGGCCTATCGCAGGACGACGACGCGGTGACCATCGAGGTCGCGAGCCCGGGCGAGGCCTACCAATTGCGGGCCCGGTACCTCATCGGCGCGGATGGAGCCCACAGCACCACGCGCAAGCTCTCCGGCATCGCATTCCCCGGCATCACCTACGACCGGATGACCGTCTACTCAGCGCACGCGACGGTCCCGGCGGAATGGGTCGATCCCGCGACTGGTGCACTGAACGTGCCCGGCCACGGCGCCATTCTTCCGTTCCTGCCCCACCGCACTGAACACGGCGGGTTCTCCTACGCGCCGATACCTGGCCACCCACCGCTGATCAGCACCACCGAGTGGGACAGGCCCGCGACCGACGCTCCCATGAGCATGGAGGAGCTGCGGGTGAGCATCCGCCGTGTGCTCGGCGTCGACATGCCGCTCGATCCGCCCGACGGCGCGGGGCCGCACGTGCTGCGCCGGCTGACCGGCGGCAACACCCGAATCGCCGAACGGTTCGCCGACGGCCGGGTGTTCCTGATCGGTGACGCCGCGCACGTGTACGCTGCCACGGGAGGCGGCCCAGGGCTCAACCTCGGCCTGCAGGACGCGGTCAATCTCGGCTGGAAACTCGCCGCCGAGATCCGGGGAAGCGCCCCGCCCGGGCTGCTGGACAGCTACGAGACAGAGCGGCGATCGGCCGCCCAGCGCATGGTGCTGAACGCGCAGGCGCAATCGGCCCTGATCGCCCCCGGCAGCGATGTCACCGGACTGCGCCAGGTGTTTACCGAACTGCTCCGCGATCAAAGCGCCGTACAGCGCCTCGCCGGCCTTCTCGCCGGCGCCGACGTCCGCTACGACATGGGCGAACACGAGGCGCACCCGCTGACCGGCCGGTTCGCCCCGGAGATGGACCTGGACACCACGACCGGACCGGTCCGGCTGGCCGAGCTGACCAGAAACGCACGCCCGCTGCTGCTCGACCTGACCGAAGAAGCATCACTGGCGGAGACACTTGCCCTGCGGCCCGACCAGGTCGATATCGTCACGGCGCGCTCCCAGACTCCCGCGCCCACCGCCCTGCTCCCTCGCCCGGACGGCTATGTGGCCTGGGCATCTGCATCGCCCCGGCCCGACCCCATGGAGATCGAAACGCTTCGTACGGCCTTGCAGCGGTGGTTCGGAGTCATCAAACCCGCCCACACCTAAAGTCGTGAGCGTCGACTCACGTATATACGTGGGCGGTCCGACACCTTTCTTCCTGCTCACACAGACCCAGCCGTGAGCCCGGTAGTGGTCCGCGCCATGGGTGAGCCACCACCGCCCACGTCTCCTCCCTAGAGCGGGACAGGGCCTGTCAGGGCGTCAGCCCCAGCTCGCGCAGTTGCGCGGGCCGCAGCGGCCGCCAGCCGCTGGTGTCGAGCTTGGCCAGCTCCGCCTCGACATCCACGTTGATGACGCCGAAGAAGTTGATGTTGTCGCTGTGTCCGGGCGAGATGTGTGACAGGATCTCGTCGCTCACCTCCCGGCCCCGGGAACGCAGCTCCAGCACCGCTCTGGAATAATATTCGGTCGTCCAGGCGACCACCGAGTTGGTCAGCAGGGTCAGGCACCACGCCTGCTCGGTCTGCTGTTCCAGGTGCGGGCGGGTGATGGTGCCCTGCTGGGCGTAGTGCAGGTCGCGGCGCAGCGCGTGCAGGCTCTCGCCCTTGTTCAGCTGGCGGGAGATCTTCCTTCTGAAGGCCGGGTCCGACAGGTATTTGGCCAGGTGGATGGTTCTGCGCAGCATGCCCCACTCCTTCAGCGCGGCGGCCAGGGTGTTCTGCCGGGAGGCGGCCGACCACTTGCCGACGATCAGCGAGGCGGTGGCCTGGCCGTACTTCAGCGACCCGGCCATCCGCAGCAGGTCCGGCCAGCAGTCGGCCACAGGTCCTCGTTCCAGCGCGCGCCCAGAGCAGCAGCCCGGCGTGCGGGTAGCGTTTGGCGATCTCGGTTGGGTGTCGTCCCGGACCGGGGTGACGCGGGTCAGGTCCCGCATGCGCGGGGTGAGCGCCTTGCCGACCAGGTCGAACAACGCGAAAGCGCAGCTGCTCCAACTGCTCCTCGGAGAACATCTTCTCTGACAACGCACCACTCCACGTGCCGTACCGGACAAAACCGGAACGACCGTAGCGGCAGTGATCATCAACCCGCGACAGGCAGCCAAACGCTTTCGTTACTGCAGGTCAGAAGCTACTTCGTTGAAAATTTCTTCATTGCTACTGAGACCCCGTCGTACGGCAGGCGCGCCCCGGACGCTCAACCCGTGTTCCGGCTCTGACCACGGTTCAAGTCATAGCCCTATCGAGCCCGGCGATCCGCTGGTAGGGCGGCGGCGGAAGGGGTCAGCGAGAGGTCAGGACGGCGAGTTCCGTACCGAATGCGACTGCCAGGCGCCCGTCCGGCGCCACTGCGACGGCGTTCACCGTCGCGGGGAACACCAGCTCCTCACCGACCTGCTCGCCCGTCACCGCGTCCCACACACGCACCGTGGCGTCCCAGCTCCCGGTGACAGCGACCGGGCGTCCGTCCACGGTGCCCAGCGCCACCGTGCACACCGCGTCGGTGTGGCCGCGTAGAGGTTCGCCGATCTGCCGGTCCGTGGCCAGGTCCACTATCCGCGCTGTGTTGGTGTCGCTGCCGATGACCACGATCGGGCGGCCTTCCACCACCGCCGTGGCCACTGCCCGCACCGGGTAGTGGTCTGTCAGGGGCTCACCAACCTGCTGCCCCGTAGTCGCGTCCCACACGCGTACTGTTTCATCGTGGGCGCTCGTGACAGCGACCAGCCGGCCGTCCACCACGGTTGCAGCCACAGAGGGCACCTTCCAGCCGGTCAGGGCGTATCGCAATCGGGAGTCGACCTGGCCGGCAGTGGCCCACTCGAACCCCCACCGCGTAGGCAGGACCATGTGACTGGCTACTGAACTTCGCGGTGGGGGTGGTCATGGGAGCCTGATGTCGAAGGCCGCATTTATGGTGCTGTTGACGATGGCGCGCCCAGCTCCGTCCGATACTTGCCGCCAAAACCTGGGGAATGACGTGCACTTTTTCGATGCTGCAGACGTTCCGGAGACGGATCACTGGGAAGCATGGCTCGCTTACGCGGATCTGCTGGCTGGGGCAGGCGACCCGCGGGGCGAGGCGATCCGGCTGGAGCGCCACTGTGAGACCGGGGATGGGGACCCCGCCCGGCTGGCCGCGGCGTACGCGGAGGTAGAACGGCAGTGGGGGCTGGACGGGCTGCGGGAGGACGGCTCCTGACAGACCACCCGCACACCGCAACCATCGACCTGACCGACCCTGAACAGTGGGAAGGCGCACTGATCGACGCCCTGCTCTCCCACCCCGCCACCCATCGGCTGCACACCCTCGAACTGCACCTCACCGACTACCACCACTCTGCCGAGCACGCCGCGATCTCACTTGCCGGCCGGCAACACCCCCGGCTGGAGCGCATGTACTTCGGCTACGGCTTCGAGTATCTGTTTGAAGACAGCGAGGAATCGACGGGTAATCGGATCAATCCTTTGGACTTCCACCGCAAAGGGCTTGTTCAGGCCGATATGTGGGACTCGCTTCCCGCCCTGCGCACACTGGAACTCGAAGGCGCGTTCCTGTTCCACATCGTGAACCACGACGGTCTGACCCGACTGCGAGCCCGGGGCTCCGTAATCTCCGACGGCTCTGTTTTCGACCTTGGGTGGACTTCCGGACTGGTGTCCTTGGAAGTGGAAATCGGCAGTGACGTTTTCGGCGTCTCCTGCGCGCTTGAGCAACTCGACGAGCTCAAGGCACCCCAGTATCCCAATCTCAGAAATCTCGACCTCAGCAAGGCGGAGTTCGACGCCACCTCGTTTGAGGTATTTTCAGCACTCGCGGATTCCCCGGTTCTTCCTCAGCTTGAAACTCTGTCAATCAGGGACCTGACGATCGGCCAGGAGGACTGCGAGGGTGAACCGCTGGCCGTACTGGCTGAACTGGCACCACGATTCGCGCATCTTGCTCTGCATGTGGACGACGTCATCGACATCGAAGGCGCCGATGACGAAGAGGTCGATCGGGTTCTCTCCCGATTCGGCCCGCGCCGGGTCCACGCTACCGGAAACCAGGATGATGATTGAGCGTCAGCCGATCCTGAAGTCTCCGGCGGCTTATCGAGAGGCGTCGAGAATGTCGCCAACCTGTTCTGGATCAGGACCCCAATAGAAGTTCTATAGCGTGAAAGCTCTTCTCCCGGCGGCCTTTGGGGTGTCGGCCGGGCTGTCTCAGCACGTGCGAGCCAGCGCCGGAACGACGGCGACCGGCGACCGCATCCGGATCCGGTCGCCTCACGTGTCATGTCGGCACATCACACGGCTCGCCGCCCGCAGCCGGGCGCCGCGTACGCTTCATTGCCGTCGTAGCCGCGCTGCGCCCCATAGGCGTGCCGCGACGACCGTGAGGCCCGCGGCCGCGGCCGTCACCAGCCAGACCATGAACGTCGGGTAGAGGTAGGCCAGCTGGATCCACGCGGCGTCGCGGCCGTGTGCCAGCATGCGATGGATCGGGGCGATCGTCGCGCACAACGTGATCGGGACCAGGTACGGCGCCAACCTCCACAGCTGCCATCCGGTACGGCGCCCGGCCCACCGCCGGGCGCGGGCCACGCCCCGCACCGCGAGCCCGATGGTCACCAGGGTCAGCAGCGCGAAGAGCACGTCGGTGAGCAGCGTCGACGACCCTGAGGGCGGCTGCGGGGTGCCTCCTTCGATGATGGCGGCGATGCCGGTCATGAGAGCGTGCGCGTCGGAGAAGACCAGGCCGGTGTTGGCCATGACGGCGATGCCGTAGCCGGAGTCCGGCATCAGCAGCTGGTGAGCGGTGGAGGTGAACAGGTCTCCCCCATGCTCGAGTACGGGGGTGCCACGTTCCGTCTTGCCGATCTCCCAACCGAGGGCGTACTCATCGTTCGGCTTCGATGGCGTGCGCATTTCCCGGACGGCCTGCGGGGACAGGAGACCCGGGAGACCGGTGTTCTGCGCGATCAGCCATCTGGCCATGTCGTTGGCGGTGCTGAGGACCCCGCCCGAACCGTTTCCGAATCCCGCGGGCTCGGGCAAAGCGACGGCCTGGCCGAGGACGTACAGATGGCCGCGGGCGCTGCCGGGCAGGTCGCGGTCGGTGTTGACGGTCGTGCTGTGGCGCATGCCGAGGGGCTCGAACACGTGCGCGCCGAGGTAGGCCGCGAACGGCTGGCCGCTGACCACTTCGACGAGCCGAGCGGCGACCTGGTAGTTGGTGTTGTGGTAGCTGAAGGCGGTCCCGGGGTCAGTGGCGAGTTTGGCCGTCCTGAGCCGGGCCACGGCGCCTTGGAGCGTTTCCGGCTGAGGCAGGCTCTTTTCGCGGAAGGTCGAGTCGGCCATGCCCGAGGTCTGGTTGAGCAGCTGCCGTACGGTGACCTTCGCGGCCCGCGGGTCGGCCATCGTGAACTCGGGCAGATAGAGGCGGACCGGCTGGTCAAGGGCAACCTTGCCCTTCTCGGCCAACTGCATGACGGCCATGGCGGTGAAGGACTTGCTGACCGAGGCCACCGCCATGGGGCTGTCGGCTGTGACGGGCTCGCCCGTGGCGGTCTGGCCGTATCCGGTGGCGTGGATGACTCTGCTCCCCTTCGTGATCGCCACCGCGACGCCCGGCAGGCCTGTGGCCGCCCGGTACTGCTCGACGTAGGCGTCGACCGACGCGGGGACCGACGCGGGAATGTTAGGGATCAGGGCGAGACATATTGCGGCAAGGGAGGTTCTGAGCACCTGCCGAAGCTACTGAGGCCCCTCACCCATGCACCATTGTGGGAACCCTTCACGTCTGTTACGGGAAACCGCTATGAACGCGCAGGTGGTGTGATGCCTAGACTGCAGGTCGTGTCAGGTCGACGTGGTGCGCGCACCTTGGTGGGAATGTTGGCGGGCGCGGTCCTTGGCGTGGTCGAGCTGGTGTTCCTCTGCGTGGCCGGGCCGGTCCGCCTAGTCCCGGCGACGCGGCCCACCTGCGACCGGATCGCGGAGCGGCTACTGGCACTCGAACGGGCACGGCTCGCCACGTGGCTGGGGCATCGGACGGCTCCGGCCGGTGGCGGGTACGGCTTTCTCGCCGTGCGCGCCGCCGTGGGACTTGTGATCGGGTACGGCGTGGCCGCCGGACTGTTCTTCAGCGGCCTGCTCCTGTTCGGAGGGTTGTGGGACCTCCTCACCGGCGAAAGCGAGTCCGTACCGGTTGACCTCCCCGGTGTGAAGGTGATCAGCAATACCGGTGTCGTGGGGCTGCTGACAGGCGGATTCCTGTTCGTACTGACCCTGACCGGAGCTCTTGGCGCCGGTGCCGCGGAGCGCTTGCTCGCCGGCCGGTTCCTCGGGCCGAGCAGCCAGGAGCGGATGCGCCGGCGCATCGCCGAGCTGACCGCCACCCGCTCCGACATCGTCCGCGCCGTGGACGACGAGCGGCGCAGGATCGAGCGCGACCTGCACGACGGTGTCCAGCAGCGGGGAATAGCGCTGGCCATGCTGCTCGGCCGCGCTCAGCACAGTGCCGACCCGGGCAAGGCCGGCGAGCTGGTCGCCCAGGCCTACACCGAGTCACGCCAGCTCCTGGACGAGCTGCGCAGCGTGGCCTGGCGGATCTACCCGACCGCGCTCGACGAGCTGGGGCTACGCGCCGCGCTCGCGGGCATCGCCGAGCGGTCCAGCGTGCCGGTGACCGTGCGTTACGGGCTGTCCGAACGGCCCGTCTCCGAGATTGAGACCGCCCTGTACTTCATCGTCCGCGAGGCGATCAGCAATGCGATCAAGCACGCGGGCGCACGTGACATCCTGGTCATGATGGACGAGGACGAGCAGACCGTGAGCGTGACGGTCTCCGACGACGGCGCAGGCGGCGCCGACCCCTCCGGCGGAGGACTGTCCGGGCTCGCCAGACGCGTCCGGGCGCTGGATGGCGCGTTCACCGTCGACAGCCCGCCAGACGGGCCCACCAGGATCGCGGCCACACTGCCCAAGGAGGTCCCGTGCGGGTGACCCTGGCCGACGACTCGGTACTGCTCCGCGAAGGGCTGACGCGACTGCTCGCCGACGCCGGGCATGAAATCGTGGCCGCCGTCGGCGACGCGCAGGCGCTGCTCGACGCGATCGATGAGCATCCGCCCGACGTGGCGGTAATCGATGTGCGCATGCCACCGACGCACACCGACGAGGGGCTGCGCGCGGCGCTGGAGATCCGCGTGCGCCATCCGGGCGTCGGCGTGCTCGTGCTGTCTCAGTACGTGGAGAAGACCTACGCGGCCAGGCTCCTCGCGGGCGACGCCGAGGGGCTGGGATACCTGCTCAAAGACCGCGTCTCGGAGGTGGCCGACTTCCTCGACGCGCTGGAGCGGATACGCGCGGGCGGCACGGCCTTCGACCCCGAAGTGGTCCGCCAACTGCTCACGCGCACGACCCACGCCGATCCGCTGAGCAGACTGAGCCCGCGCGAAACGGAGGTGCTGCGGCATCTCGCCCAGGGCTATGTCAACACGGCGATCGCCGAACGCCTGCACGTGTCGCTGAGCACTGTCGAAAAGCACATCAACTCGCTCACAGACAAGCTGGAGCTGCCGCGCGATCCCGGCTACAGCCGCCGGGTGCTGGCCATCCTGCGCTATCTCGACAATTAAGGGGCGGGCGCTGCGAACGCGTAGGGCAACACACGTCATCTACGGGTGCGCACCGCGGACGCCCTTCTGGCGGCATGTGAGACCTGAGCAAGCGGTCACGGTCGCTGAACACGCCGTGCGCTGCCGCGCAGGCGACCACCCGTCTCGGTCGTTTGCGACATTGGACGTCTGAGAACCGCCTTGCCGTACATCGAGATGTGTCGGGCCGTCCGGGACATCCTCGCCTCCTGGGCCGGCCGGGAGGACGAGCCGTCGGCGGGGATCATCGATCCGCAAAGCGTCAAGATCGATGGCAATGAGGACGCAAACATGCTCTGACCAGCGGTCGAAGGCAGCCATGGATCCTTACAAGGTCCGACGGGCAGTGGATAAAACGAGATGAAACCGGAAAAAGTGCACTAATGAAGGCCTCCGTGTAAGGCCACCGCTTCCCTTGAGAAGAAAAGGAGACGACATGTCTTCTTCCGCCATGCACCGTTCCATGCAGGTCACCGAGCCTGGCGGGGACGTATCTCTGATCCAGATGGATACCCAGGAACCGGGCCCAGGCCAGGTACGGATCACCGTCGAGGCATGCGGAGTTTGCCACTCCGACGCGTTGATCACCGCCGGACACATCCCGGGCACCACCTTTCCCATCACGCCAGGGCACGAGATCGCGGGACGCATCGACGCGATCGGCGGCAACGTCACCGGCTGGTCCGTCGGTGATCGGGTGGCGGTCGGCTGGTACGGAGGCAGTTGCGGCCACTGCGACGCCTGCCGGGAAGGCGACGGCGTCCTCTGCCCCGAACTTCAGGTGCCGGGTGTCGCGTACCCCGGAGGGTTCGCCGACTCCGTCGTGGCACCGGCCGTCGCCCTAGCCTCAATCCCGGACGAACTCACAGCGGTGGAAGCAGCGCCCCTGGCCTGCGCCGGCGTGACCGTGTACAACGCGCTGCGCCGCAGCTCCGCGCGTCCAGGCGACACCGTTGCGGTCCTCGGCCTGGGCGGCCTGGGGCACCTGGGCGTTCAATTCGCTTCGAAGATGGGCTTCAACACCATCGCGATCGCCCGCGGCCCCGAAAAGGCATCACTGGCTCACAAGCTCGGTGCGTCTCACTACATCGACAGCGCCACCGAGAAAACGCCCGACGCGCTACAGGCCCACGGGGGAGCCAAAGTGGTGTTGGCGACGGTGACCAGCGCCGCGGCGATGTCCGCGACGGTCAACGGGCTGGGGCGCCGTGGTGAGCTCATCATCGTCGGCGTCGCCATGGAGCCGCTGGACATCACGTCTCTGCAGCTCGTGGGCGGGGCCAAGCGGGTGTACGGGCACGCTTCCGGCATCGCGGTCGACACCCAGGACACCATGAGGTTCGCCGTCCAGAGCGGTGTCCGGGCGTGGACCGAAGAGGTCCCGCTGGAGGAAGCCAGTGCGGCATTCCAGAAGATGGTCTCCGGTCAGGCCCGCTTCCGCATGGTCCTGACCACCGGTAACTGAATCCTCGGGGGAAGAAACGCCCGGCCCTTCCCACGGAGCCCACACCACAGACAGACAGGCCCGTCGTGGCGCGCCTGCGAGACGAGCAATGACGCACGGCGTGTGACCTTTCGCGGCGACCGCCACCGGGTCCTCGAAGCCGAAGCCGAGGCCGTCGAGGTCGTCGTGACATCATCATCCAGATCTGAGAAGACACCGTGGTCGAGAGCTACGACCCCGTTGCACGACGGTACTGCTGGTCGATCCCTACAACGGCCTCCTCTCCGTAGGAGGCTTTTCGAGGAAGAGTCTTCAGTCCTTATTTAGTTGATCTTGGGCCCGGCCCAACGCCTTTACAATGTAGATCAATAACTCCAAACCACCGCCAGAAATCCTGCTCATCGGCCTGATCTCGAAGATCAACGCCAAGGCCGAGCGGCGGGTGGAGCAGGCGATGTACGGGGTTGAGGAACAGCGGAACTCAA
This sequence comes from Streptosporangium sp. NPDC000396, assembly GCF_042898655.1. NCBI lineage: Bacteria > Bacillati > Actinomycetota > Actinomycetes > Streptosporangiales > Streptosporangiaceae > Streptosporangium > Streptosporangium sp. NPDC000396. Next base: position 22,309 of record NZ_JBIAZA010000036.1, on the reverse strand, counting down.
GGACCCCACCTGCGCCGCGCGGCTCACCGACGCCGACCGGCGCACCCTATCCCCGCTGTTCTGGTCGCACGCCAACCTGTACGGCAGGATCCAGATCAACATGGACACCTAACCGAAGTAGCGGTCGTACAGCGTGGCGAAGGACTCGGGCCGATGCCGCGACTGCTCGATGAGCACGGCGTCGTCAAGTCTCCCCGGCGAACTGGGGGGAGCGGTCATCCGCATGGTGTCCCTTCTTTCAGATACACCACTAAGTCCGTCGCAAAGCCCATTCGACTTCACGGCCGAGCGATGATGGCACCGACACCCAATTCGAGCCGACCGCGTTGTATGTCCACCTTGATCGCCTGGAGAAGCTCGCCGCCGAGGACGGCATCCCGTTCACCGGATCTCTTCCGGCGGCTCCCGGCATCCTCATGCCGGGACACCGCTTCATCTCCATCCTGCATCGATGTTTCAGACGCTCGCCCCCGTGACGCTGACCTGCAATAGCGGTTTACACCGCGGCGGCCGCAGAGTCCTCGTCGGCGGGCGAGCTCGCGTCTGGGCACCGCTTTCCGCCACGATGGTGTTGATCGAGCGGGGTGACATGCGGCCGTCGGGGCGACCTGCGGCGACATCCTCCGCCGCAGGCCGCCCCGACGCCGAAAGCCTCAGGAAGCGTTGCGGTACAGGTCCCGTCTCTCAGGCAACTGCTCGAGGCCGGCCGACTGATAGGTGGCGACGGCGCCGACGTTGGAGCTCGGCGTGCACACGACCACGCTGGACGCACCCAACTCCTGGAGTGCGCGCGCCGCGGCGACCGTGATCGCTCGGCCGTAACCGCGACCGCGGTGTGCCCGGTGCACCCCCATCGGCTCGATCAGCCCTAGCCTGCCTTCACCCGCCGACCACACCGCCACGGCCGCCACCGCCTCGCCCTGCTCATCGCGAACGACCAGGCACCGCGCGTCGACAAACGGCGCACCTGCCGCCATCGCGTGCCAGCGCTCGTCGGTGAACGTCGACCCGTCGAACGACGCCCGCAGGACCGCGGCCCACTCGTGCGCCTGTTCCGGCCCGATCACCTCGACGCGAACGCCGGGATCCGGCACAGGCGCGCCGAGGTCACGCCGAAGTAGTGTCCACGGCTCGCCGCTCTCCCAGCCGTCCTTGAACAACAGGTCCTGGACCAGCGCGCCCATCGGCGCCTCGACGTACACCTTGCCCTCGAGGAGCACACCACGCTCAGGCGCCGACACGTCCTCGACCACCTGCTGCGCCAACTCCTCGTCCCGCAACGCCTCCGGCGCGAACGCCAGCCGCAGCAGCTCCGCACCATCCAGCAGCCCGACCGCCAGGACCTCCCCAGCCCGGCTCCAGGTCCGCGTAGCCTCCGCCGTCCGCTCCGCACCGAACCGCCAGAACCACCCCACATCCCCCGGGTGCAACTGCACGGGTGCTCCGTCGTACTGCCACTCCCCCAACACCCGCGCCACATCGCCGAGCCCGTCGGCCCCCGGCCTGCCCATCTCGATCGTCATCCCTCGATCACACACCACCCCACCGGCCCTCCGCACCCGAATTTCCCCCCGGCAGTCAGTAATCGGCGTCATCGTGATCATGTACGCACCCTGCCACTGACCTTCCCGAACACGCTCGTTTGCGGCTGGTGACACGTTCGGGAGAAGACCCCCGATACACCAAGGGTGAGGACTGCGGCGCTGAGCGCGCCGTAGGCCGCGAGGAGGATCTTCACCTTGCCGAAGCCTGGATGGTTGAGATGGGCGGCCTCAGCCATGGTGTGGTTGGTGGTTCGCATGTCCCTTTCTTCTTCGTGTTGTCTGGCGTGGTTGCCGTGAACCACGGGACAGCCGACGGGTTGCCGCATTTCAGAGCACGCGGCGGACGCCGGGAAGCCGGCGGATCGGGCCGGCGAGCGTGAAACAGGCCGGGAGCACCACGACAGCCGCGATCGCGAACTTCGCCAGGGTGGGTAGATCCAGCACGCTGAGGGCGTAACCCGCCGCCGTCACCACGAACGCGTGGGTCACGTACACGGTGAGCACGTGATCGGACAGATATCGGCGCAGCGGCCCCTGGGTGTTGAGCCTGCGGCGGAAGAAGGTGAGCAGCGCGAGAACGATGCCGACCGCGAAGGTGGAGTCCCACAGCGCGTAGAACAGCGAGCTCAGGGTGCCGTAACCGTTCATCGCGTCGGTCCCGCCGGTCACCGCGAGCGGGAGGAACATCAGGGTGGCCCCGACGGCTCCGCTGGTCGGCTTCTCGGCGTAGTACCAGGCCGGGAGCCCGCTGTAGGTGCCCGCGGTGTGGTGCAGAACCACCAGCGAGATCAACAGGATCCGGAGATTGTCCACGAACCACTTCCCGGCCGGCCAGGGCGGTAGCGGGCTCCGCACGGTGCACAGTGGAAGCACCGAACGGAAAGTGAAGGAAGAACATGAGACAGCTGGGTTCGTGGCTGGCCCGCGCCGGTGTGGGGTTCGTACGGGCGTGCGCCGTGGCGGTCGTCAGCATGCTGGTCCCGGCCGTGTGGGCCGCCGCCGTGGCACTGGGGATCCGGTGGGGGGCGGGAAACCCGTGGTCGTGGGTAGCGCCGTTCGTGCTGGTGTGCGTGGGCACGCTCGCCCTGTCCCGCCCGGTCTGCCGGATCGTCCGCCTCCTCGTCGCGAGATGGACCACCACCGTCATCCCCGCCGGATACCGGCAGGCCGGGCCGGTGACGCGGATGTCCACCGGGTACTGGTGGAACGGCTTCAGCTATGAGCGCACCAGCCGCGACGCCCTCCTGGATCAGAAGTGGCGGGTCCGATGGAGCGACCCCGCCAACTGGCGCGACCTGCGGTTCACGGCGATCGCACCGCTCACCGCAGGCGTGGTCGCGTCCCTCCCGCCGGCCGGGGTGGCCGCGGCGATCCTCGGGCTCGGCCAGCCGGGGCCCGCCGCGCGCGTCGCCGGGGCGCTCGGCCTGGTCGTGGCCGTCGCCAGCGCCCCCTACGCCTGGCGGCCCATCGAGCCGGTGGCCGTCCGCTTCCTGCGCCCGTCGCCCGCGATGGCGCTGGCGGACCGGGTGAACGAGCTGACGGCCCAGCACGCGGACATGACGGTCGTGCAGGCCGCCGAGATCCGCCGGATCGAACGGGATCTGCACGACGGGGCGCAGGCCCGCCTGGTCGCGCTCGGGATGTCTTTGGCGATTGCTGAGAAGCTGATGGAAACCGACCCTGATCAGGCAATGGCGCTGCTGCGGGAGGCGCGAGTCGGCGCCGCTACGTCACTGACCGAGCTCCGCGACCTGGTCAAGGGCATTAACCCGCCGGTGCTGAACGAGCGAGGGCTCATCGATGCCGTTCGCGCTCTCGCCTTGGACAGCCCGCTCGAAACGGCTGTCAGCGCCTCTGACGTTCAGCTACGTCTGGACCCGCCGATCGAGTCCGCCCTGTACTTCGGAATCGCCGAACTCCTGACCAACGCAGTCAAGCACGCCCATGCGTCCCGGGCGCGCATCTCCATCGCCCGGGACGACACCGGCATCGTCGTTGAGGTCGAGGACAACGGCCGGGGCGGGGCCGGCGTGCGAGCCGACGGCGGGCTCGCGGGACTGCGCCGCCGCCTCGCGGTCTTCGACGGCACTCTGGAGTTCACCAGCCCGCTGGGCGGCCCGACCTGTGCGAGGATGGCGGTGCCATGCGAATCGTTGTAGCCGAAGACCTCTACCTCCTGCGCGACGGAATGATCCGTCTCCTCCAGGCGTACGGACACCAGGTGGTGGCGACCGCGACCACCGGACCCGAGACGTTGGATGCGCTGCTGAGATGGCGGCCGGATGTGTCCATCGTCGACGTACGCATGCCACCGACCCAGTCCGATGAGGGCCTGCGGGCCGCTCTTGCCGCCCGCAGCGAAATACCCGGACTGCCGGTCCTGATCCTTTCTCAGCACGTCGAACAGCTGTACGCCCGCGAGCTGTTGGCCGACGGCGCCGGCGGCATCGGCTATCTCCTCAAAGACAGCGTGTTCAACGCCGATCAGTTCGTCGACGCCCTGGAACGCGTCGCCGAAGGCGGGACCGCCATGGACCCGGCCGTCATCGCCAAATTGCTGTCCAGCGGCTCCTCGACCCGACGACTCGGACAGCTCACCGAACGCGAACACTCCGTGCTCAGTCTCATGGCCGAAGGATTGTCCAACCAGGCCATCGGCCAGCGGCTGTTTCTCAGCGAAAGCGCCATCGGCAAGTACACCACCTCCATGTTCGACAAACTCGGCATCACCAATGACGACAACAACAATCGCCGCGTCCTCGCCGTCCTCACCTACCTGAACAAGACCTGACATACTTCTCAAGCCCCAGGGCCGGGACACATCCCAGGCCAAAGACGCCATGTCCCAAGCAAGACGCGGTTCTCATATCTGAGAAATGTTCGTGAGGATTCGGGGCATGGTCGACGTCGACCATGCCCCGCGAAAAAGATCGAAGCTAGGCTTGGGCCCGCTTCTCCAGGCGGCTGCCACGCGGCAGAGTGACGGCCATGATGTTGCTGGGGATGTCCAGCTCGATGCGGTGCCATCGTCCGCGCGGGACGATGGCAGCGGTTCCGGCCATCAGCCTGATCTCTTCCTCCTCTTGTCCCGGCTGCTCCGGACGGAGGTAGAGGCGTATCTTCCCGATGAGGCAGGCCACGACCTCCTCGGCCTCGGGATGAACTTCCCAGTGGTCGGCGTGGACGTCGGCGCCGGTCTTCGCGTGGAAGGCCATCAGCTGCCAACCATCCCGCCCGGATTCCATTGTTCTTTTCTTGGCGTGAATCTTGCCGCCTTGGTGAAGGTGGACAGAGGACGCGAAGAGATCGATCGGGGTAACAGTCATGCCGAAGCAACCTTCCTGTGATGGTCCTTCACCGGGCGGACTGCGCCTGGGGCTGGGGGCGCCTGTCCCGCAGCAAAGGATCGAACGACATGCCGACTCATTCACTCGCCGCCGATGCCAGGGAAATCTCCCAGAAGTCGGCGTAGCGGCCGCCGCGGCGCAGCAGCTCTTCGTGGCTGCCTTCCTCCACGATCCGGCCACCGTCCAGAAAGACGATGCGATCGGCTCGTTGGACGGTCCGCAGCCGATGCGCCACCATCACCACCGTCCGGCCCGCCATCAGGCGCTCGATACCGTCGTGGACGGCCGCCTCGTTCACCGGGTCCAGTGCGGAGGTCACCTCGTCCAGCAGCACGATGGGCGCATTCTTCAGCAGCGCTCGCGCGATCGAGACACGCTGGCGCTCACCACCCGACAGCAGCGCGCCGCCCTCGCCGACATTCGTCGCCCATCCGCCGGGCAGGCGCTCGATCACCTCGTCCAACCGTGCCGCGGTCGCTGCCGCCCGCACCTCGGATTCGTCGGCGTCGGGACGGCCGAGACGCACGTTCTCCTCGATCGTGCCGTCGAAGAGATAGACCTCCTGGAAGACGATGGCGATCTGCTCCATCAACGCCTCAGAGCTGATCGCGCGCACGTCCACGCCTCCCACGCGCACCGCGCCCGCGTCCACGTCGTAGAACCGCGCGAGCAGCTGAAGCAAGGTGCTCTTGCCCGCACCCGACGGCCCGACGACGGCAAGCCGCTGTCCCTCCGGCACGGACAACGACACGTCGCCGATCACCGTGCGATCACCATGCCGGAAGGCGACGGAGTCGAACTCCAGGTCATGGCGTTCCGGCTGGATCGGTTCGCGGGCTTCCGGTAGCGGCTCGGTGCGCAGCACCGTTTCGAGTCTCGCCAGCTCGGAACGCGCGCCGCGCACTTTGCCGCCGATATCCGACAGCGACAGCAACGGATCGGCGCAGCGGGCGGCCAGCACCAGGATCGTCAAAACCTCTGCCGCACCGATATTTCCGCCTAGCGCGAGATAGGCGCCCAGGACCAGCAACACGGTGAACATCGCCTGCACCACGAGCGCCAAGCCCACTGCACCGGACAGCGCCGACAGCACGGTACGGCGGGACGCGCGCTGGAGTTCATGCAGCGCGCCGTCGAGCAACCGGAAGCGTTCGACGGTCCGGCCGCCGGCGCGCAGCACCGGCTGGGCCTGGAGATATTCGATGACTCGCCCGGTGGCCTCATGATCGCGTTCGGCGCGCTCCGCATCGGTGGCGGCCATCGAACGTCCCGTCCAGATCTGGATCACCGCCACGACCGGTACGGCGGCCAACGCGGCCAGCCCCATCTGCCAGTTGAAGGCAAGCATCACGACAACGATCGTCAGGGGAGTCACACAGGCGGAGATGAACGGTGCCAGCAGATGCGCGATCACGCTCATCGCCTGCAGGACGCCGCGGCTGGCCAGGACGGACACCTCCCCGACACGGCCTGTGCTGTACCAGCCGATGGGCAATCGGGCCAGATGATCGCCAAGCCGGTGATACATGCCACGCAACAGCGTGGTTCCGACGCGGAAACCGGACAGATCGCTGACATAGCGCAGCGCCGCGTAGACCGCGACCGCGGCCCCGAACGCGATCAGCCAGGGCTGCGCATCTCCGGGGGTGCTCCCGAACAGTGCCCGCAGCATGGGAACCAGCAGTGCGTAGGACAAACCCTCGGCTATCGCGGTCGTCGTCATCAGGGTCACGGTGCGACGCACCGGCTGGGCGTACTGGTGTCCCAGCACGCGCAACAGCATTCGAATCATCGGGGCTCGTCTCCTTGCAGGACACCACGGCGGGTTTCGGTCTCATTGGCGACCGCCGATCGGTGGGATTGCCAGAACGCGGCGAACTTTCCGCCTCGTGCCAGCAGCTCGGCGGGCTTGCCGCGCTCGACGATCGACCCGTTCTCCAGCATCACGACGGTGTCGGCGTCGGCGATCGTCTCCAGGCGATGGGCGATGACCAGGATCGTCCGATCGCCCTCCAGCGTCGCCAGGGCCCGGCGCACCGCCTGTTCGGTCTGCGGATCGGCGAAGGAGGTCGCCTCGTCGAGCACAAGAACGGGCGTGGCGGCGAGCAGTGCGCGTGCGAGCGATATCCGCTGCGCCTCGCCACCCGACAGCCCGGCCTCTTCGTTGATCACCGTGTCGTATCCACGCGGCAGCTCAAGAATTCGATCATGAATATTCGCCTGCCGGGCGGCGCGAACCACGTCGTCGAGGTCGGCGTGCGGTACGGCCAGCGCGATGTTGTCGGCGACCGAGGCGCGCAGCAGGCGAACGTCCTGGAAGACGAAGGAGACCATCCGGTAGAGCTCCCGGCTGCCGAGCTCGCGCAGATCGACACCGCCAAGGGTGACCGAACCGTGGGTCGGGTCGAAGAACCGCGGCAACAGCTGAACCAGCGTGGACTTCCCGCTTCCCGACGGCCCGACGATCGCGGTGACCGTCCCCGGCTTGAGTACCAGGTCGATCCCGCGCAGCACCTCATGATCGGCTTCGTAACCGAATCGAACGTCACGCAGTTCCACCCGGTGCCCCTGTGGTGCGACCGGGTGCGCGGGCTCCGGTAGCGACTGCACCGCGAGCACGTCCCGGATCCGGCCGACCGCGCGCCCGGCGGCCTGCATATCGTCGAAGCCGTGGCCGAGGGCCGCCACCGGAGCGGTCAGGCCCAGTCCGAGCAGGGGGAAGGGCAGCAGGTCGGCCGGGGGCAGGCCACCGGTCGTGATCAGAACCGCACCGCCGATCAGCACCACCAGCAGCACGAACGGTGGCGACAGCGCCACCTGCATCCCCGCGGCGATCCCGGAGAGACCGTGCACCATCCGGGAAAAGGTGCCGACGAAATCGTCTGTGGCCGTGAGGAATTTACGGTGGGCTCGCCCGGATCCGCCGAACGCCTTGACCACCGAAATGCCCTGCACGAACTCGACGACGGAACTCGCGATCCGTCCCATGGCCGCGTCGAACTTCTCCTGCTCGCGCAGCCGGGTCGGGGTCATCATCAGAGGGACCAGCGCCACTGCCAGCACCACCGGGATCAGCGTGATCAGCGTGAGCCGCCAGTCGATGGTGAACAAGTAGATCAGCGACACCAGCGGCACCACGAATGCGGAGACGAGCTCGCCGGGGGTGTGGGCGATGAACGGGTGCACGGCACTCACGTCCTCCCCCACGACCTTGGCCAGCTCGCCGGTCCGGCGGTGAGAGAACCAGCCGATCGGTACGCGCCCCAGCCGCGAGGCCAGTTGCCGACGGAACGTCAGTTGCACCTGTCCGTCGAGAATATGCCCGATTCCGGATGATGCGGCCGTGAACAGCAGCCGGACGAACAAGCCGGTTGCACCCGCGATCACGACGGCCCAGACATGACCGTGATCGATCGGGCCGGGCGACAACAGCGTACGACCCAATTCGACGACCGCCAGCAGCGGTGCCAGACCCGCGACAGCGCCGATCACCTGCAGGGTGACAACGGCGGCGAAACTCCATCCGTAAGGGCGCAGCAGCCCCGCCATGCTCTGTCCCACCGCGGGATCGGCATCCGATGATGGTGTGGACTGCTCCCTCGCCTCGGCAAGGTCAGTGGTGGTCATTGCTCTCCCGTCTTCGTCAATCTCGTCACGGCCAAGCCCGCGGTCGAGCCGATGATCGGATTCCCTGGGCCGGCCCACCGACGGTCGGCCCACGATCATCTCGTCCATGGCGGCGATGATGTGGAACGGAAACCGGCAGGCCGGACCGGTCACCCAGCGAGGGCCCCTCGGAGGAACTCGAGGATCTCCGCCCGCGCGGCCTTCGCCTGCGACACCACGCCCGGCATGCTGAGGAACGCGTGCGTCGCTCCGGGATGTTCGGTGAGCCGCGCGGACGTCCCGGCCGCTCGCAGTCGCTCGGCGTAACTGCGGCCGTGATCGGCCAGCGGGTCGATGGTCGGCACCACCACTAGCGCGGGGGGCAGCCCGCTCAGGTCGTCGGCATACAGCGGCGACATCGTACGAGGATCCGTTCCCGGCGGAACGGCGAACCGGCGGAGCAGTTGCATCTGCGGCACGGTGAGGGTCGGGCTGTGGGCGTGCCGGGTGAACGAGGCGTGGTCGGACATCGTCGAGGTCAGGTCGACAGCGGGGTTGACCAGCACCTGCGCCCGCAGGGGCAGGCCGTACTCTCTGGCCCGGATCGTGACCAGGGCGGTGATCAACGCGCCGGTGCTCTCGCCGAAGACGGCGGTTCGCGCCGGGTCGATCCCCCACTGCGCGGCGTGCTGCACCACGTGCCGGAGCACGTCCCAGTCGTCGTCGACGGCCGCCGACAGTGGAGTCTCCGCATCGAGAAGGCGGTGCTCGACCGAGACGACGACCGCGGGGAGCCGCACGGCGAGGTGGCTGTTCACCCAGTCGCTCTGTACCGCCGTGCCCACGAACCCGCCTCCGTGCACGTGGAGCACGAGCGGCAGGCCGTCGCGCCCGCCGTCGCGCCCGGGCGACGGCCGGTACACCCGGACCGGGAGCCTGCGGCCGGGCAGTTCCATCTCCCGCCACTGGATCGCGGCGCCGCGGTCCGGGAGCCCGGTGACCACCCGCCCCACACGGGATGCCCGCTTGCGGTTCTCCGCGTCGCGGTAGGCGACCAACTCCTCGGCCGTCATCGCCGACCAGTCCAGCTCCTTTCCCAGGGCGCGCAGCAACCGGATGCCCAGCGGCGGCCGCTCCGTATCGGTGACCTCGCTCATGCGTCCTCCTCAGTCCAATAGTTTCGCTACCGCAAGTATCGATACCAACAGTAGCGCAATAGGTTATCGTTTGGGCATGACCCGAGCGACCACATCCGCCAGACCACCCGGTCGCCCACGCTCCGGCGTCAACGCCGTGGTCTTCGCCGCGACGCTGAGCACGGTCCACGAGCTCGGCTACGCGCGTGCCACCGTCGACCGCATCGCCGCCGCGGCCGGCGTCGCGAAGACGACGATCTACCGTCGCTGGCCGTCGAAGGGCGCGCTGATCGTGGACTGCCTCCTTGACGCGTTCGGCCCGGTGCCGCTGGAGGGCGCCGGTCGAGCCGAGCTCCTGTCCTCGGCCATCCGCTGGATCGCGGCGAAGATCGGCGAGCCCGGAGTAGGCGACGCGTTCGCAGGCGTGTTCAGTGACGCCGTCAGCGATCCGGCCCTGCGCGAGGTCCTGTCCGCGCAGTTTCAGGATCCGTACCGGCTCGTGCTCCAGGACGCGCTCGGCGAGCCGGAGAACCGGGTCCTGTTCCTCATTGACGTCGTCGTCGGAACCTTGCTCCACCGGATGGGCATGACCGGCGAGCCGATGGTCGACGCCGACGTCGCCGCACTGGTCGAGATGGTTCTGCTGCACTTCACCGACGGTGCCGATCCGGCCTAGACCTGCCGTCGAACCGGCGATCGGCGCCGACGGCGACGAGGCGGCCCGAGCCCCGGGCGCTACGGCTCCCGGGTTTCGCCGCCGACCTGCCGGTCCGCGTCGCCGCCGTACGCACGCCGGCCGGTCATCCACCGCAGGGAAGAGGTGAGGCCGATTAAAGTTGCCACATGGCCGATGATGAAAGGGGCGGCGAGAGGCTGATGCCGGATTTCGTCGTCGGCCATGGCTACGCCTTCTACCAGGGCCCGTCGGTGGACAGCGCTCTTCACCGGCACGCCGCCTTTCAGATCGCCGTCGCCCCCGCGGGTGAGGTGGCCATGGTGGACGCGGGCGGCAGCCGTCACCAGGCGCCCGCGCTCGTTGTGCCGCCCATGGTGCGGCATCGGATGCTCGCGATGGCGGACCTTCGGGTGTTCTTCGTCGAACCGCAATGCGCGATGGCCGACCGGCTGCGCCGGCGTTACGGTCCCAGGATCACTGCCGCACCCGAACTGCGCCATCTCGACGAGAGCGACGTTCGCCACGCCGGTGCCAGGCCGGCCGGCGAACTTGATCCCCGTCTGCTCGCGGCCATGGCGGCACTGTCGGACGGATCGGTCCCGCTGACGGATGTGGCCGCAAGGGTCGGCCTGTCTCCACAACGTTTGCGCTCTTTGGCGCGCAGCCAGCTAGGCATGCCACTGGCACGCTGGCGTGCTTGGAGTCGGCTGCGCAGAGCGGTCGAGGCGTTGCGGAACGAGGAGTCGCTGGCCGGCGCGGCGATCACGAGCGGCTTTGCCGACCAGGCGCACTTGACTCGGTGGATGCGCGAGATGATGGGCCTGACACCCAAGGTGGTGAACCCGCTGCTGCACTCCTCAGGGCCGGAACGCGACGTACACCGAGATCGAACCCGTGAGTGTCGACACGACCTCGGCCTCCCTTACGTCACGAAAACCGGCCTGGGCGATCAGATGCGGCAGGATGCCCTCGGCGTTGGGCCGGGTGTCCTCGACCCCATCCGCGAGTTGCACCAGCCGGAATCCCAGCCGCATCAGACCGTTGCGTTGTAGCCCGTAGTCGGCGATGACCAGCTTTCCGCCAGGCCGCACCACCGTGTACATCGACTCGAGGATGGCCCGCTTCATATCGAGCGGACATTGGTGGAACACCAGGCTGGACACCACCGTGTCCGCGACGCCGGATCCAAGGACTTGCGGCAGCGCGTCACCCATGCCGATCTTCCACTGGACCCTGGCGCCAGAGGCCTCGGTCTTGCGTCGTGCCACCGCGATCACGTCCGGGTCCGGGTCCACGGCGATGACCTGTGCACGCGGCTCGATCCGATTCAGCAACAGCTCCGTCGAACCGGTGCCGCATCCCACGTCGACGATGACATCCTCCGGCCGCGGCGCGACGTGCATGACCATCAGAGTTCGCCACAGCCGTTCACGGGTCAACGCGACAATCGGATCGTAGAATCGCGTGGGCGCCACACGTCCCAGAGCGGGAGTGAATGTATTTTCAGCCATAGCCGTAGTCTCGGCGGCACGGCATGCCGCGTCTTGAACAAAACGCTCAGCTCGTCCTTGGCATCAGCAGTGATGATCTCGTAGTGGGAAGCCGTCTTCTCGCCCGAAATCCGGCGGCGGTGCCTGAAATGCTTCAGTGGAGCTCATGGCGTGGCGACGTGAGGAGATGGCTCGAGCCGGTGAAAGCGGTGCCGGCCTGACCGCTGCGACGTAACACCGGCCAGAGGCTCTCCGCGGGGTTGAGAACCGCCACGACCGCCGCCTGTCAGCCCGGCGACATCACGCCTTCAAGCTCGTTAACGCCACTGGCCGTTCGGTCGCCGCTCAAGCCCCGCTGGGCGGTGGTTGCCGCGCCGGTCGGCCCGGCGCTCAGGGTCGACGCGTGAGTGAAGCCGGACCAGTGGTCGCGGCTCTCCGACGCCGTGTCGATCACTTCGTCCAGGACATCGCGGGAGCGAATCAGATCGGTGATCATGCGGTTGATGCGATCGCGCTCCGCGGCGAGCTTGTCGACCAGCTCCGGGGTGGCGATCTCGTTCGGGCGACCGTCCGCATCTCTCATGCAGGGCAGCAGTTGTGCGATCTTCTTGCTGTTCAAACCCGCGGCATAGAGCGTCTGGATGCGTACGACACGGTCGACCGCCCACTCGTCGTAGTCCCGGTGGCCGCCGGGGGTGCGCTCCGCGCGTAGCAACCCTTGTGCCTCGTAGTAGCGCAGGGAACGCTCGCTCACCCCGCTGCGCCGGGCCAGCTCGCCGATCCGCATTCCTCACCTCGCACGACGACTTGAACCTGACACTGATGTTAACTTCTACCATGCCGGCATGACGAACACACCTTCTACGAAGGAAGCATCGATGAGTGACCTGACCGGCAAGGTAGCGCTGGTGACCGGCGGCAACCGCGGGATCGGCGCGGCGATATCAAAACGGCTGGCTGAGGCGGGGGCGACGGTTGCGCTGACCTACGTCCAGGCAGTGGACCAAGCGCGCGAGGTCGCCAAGCAGATCGAGGCGGATGGCGGCAGGGCCGTGGTCATCCAGGCCGACCTGGCTCATCCGAACGCCGCGGCGGAGGCAGTGGAGCAGACGGTACGGGAGCTGGGCCGCATCGACATCCTGGTGAACAACGCGGGCTTCCTCACCTACGGCCCGCTGGCAGAGGTGTCCGCTGCGGAACTGGACCGGGTGCTCGCCGTGGACGTCCGGTCGGTGTTCCTGGCCGCCCAGGCCGCCGCCCGGCACATGGGCGACGGCGGGCGGATCATCAGCATCGGGTCGTGCTTCAACGGGCGCGTTCCCGGCTCGAACTTCGTCCTGCAGGCGATGGCCAAGTCCGCGCTCATCGGGCTGACCAAGGGACTTGCCCGGGAGCTGGGGCCGCTCGGGATCACCGCCACCATCGTGGACCCGGGCCCGATCGACACCGACATGAATCCGGCAGACGGCGAGACCGCCGATTTCCAGCGCTCCCTCACCGCCCTGGGGCGATACGGCGAGGCCGAGGACATCGCCGCCGCGGTGGCCTACCTGGCGGGTCCCGGCGGCCGCTATGTCACCGGCACCGCCCTCGCCGTGGACGGCGGGTACACCATCTGACGGCGAGCCGTCCCCGTCCGCTCTCCGCCAGGCTGGCCGCGAGTGGACGGGTACTCGATCGTGCTTCCAGCCCACAGCTATTACCGCTGGTGCCCCCAGCACGACCCCGTTGGTTTTCCGGCCGTTGCTTCCGGGACCCCCGCGACGCCGCGTGCAGGTCCCCGCCCGGACCGGCGGCGAAGCGGTCGAGGTGTCGTCCAGTCGCTCGCGGCGGCACGCGGGCGCCGCTACCCCGTCGAATCGATGCCGGGCGAGGAGCCTGATACGGCGTTGAGGAGAGAGGCCGCGGCCACCGCCGCGTGATCGTCACCGCTACGCAGCCGTTCGAGGACCGTGAGCGCCTCCTCACGCCCGACGTCACGGGCGAGCAGCGCGAGCGCCATCCGGCACTGCACACCTCGATCGTGCTCTACGGCGAGCCTCGCCAGCAGTGCCGCGGCCGAGGCTTCCATCGCGGCCAGTGCACGGACGCGATGATCGTCATCCTGGAGGGCGCGGTCGAACGTCTCGGTGAACGTCCCAGGCGGCCGAAGCTCGGCGAGTGTGGCGAGAGCGACCAGCCGAACAGGCGTACGAGCCGACTCCGGCGGATCGTCATGGTCCCGATCGTCGAACTCGCCAGGATCCTGGACGAGCGGCGCGACGGCCGCCACGTCGACGGAGTCTCCGTTGCCCGCGAGCCATCGCAGGGCCTCAGCCCGCATACCGGGATCGGCCGCCGACAGGTCCGCGAGCCTTTCTGCCTTCACGGCTCCATGATCGATGCCCCCGCCTCTCAAGTGAACGGCTCGGCTCGCACGTACTTCCCGCTGCCGAACGGGCAGACCTGCACTCGTGCGGCCAGTGCCGGCCCCAACCCGGTGGAGCGCATCTGGGCCGCCTCCGGGCGATTGGCCTGCCTGCTCACGATGAACTGGCGGCATGGATCACGAACTCCCCAGACCGACGGTGAAGATGAACACCCCGTACGGCGCGTGCTCGGCCGAAACCGCCGGCGGGGAACGGCTTCGCGCGTATCGGCGGCATGAGTGTGAGTTGCCTCGCGCGATGATGAGCGTGCGAGGATACGGCCGGAAGCGAAGGAGAAGAGCCACGGAAGCCTTGCCTGCGACTCTTGCCGCGTAATCGAGCAAAGGCAGGTTCTCCATGCGAAACAAGATCACGAGCATGCTGGTCCCAGCGACCATCCTGGCGATGGCTGCAACACTCGGCACCAGCGCGCCCGCGAGTGCGAGTGCGGATGTGGTGAAGCACAAGGCCGCCCACATCAAGAGTGTTCACAGGACCTTGGCGAAGTGCGAGGCAGCGGGCTACAGGTACTCCGGGGACCATGAATACTGGGACTGCGAATGGGACAGTCCGTTCTGGGCGCTCTGGGTCCTGAAGTGACCCACCGGGCCGCACTTACCTGTAGGTGGTCACGTCGTCCACGCCTGCCGTAGACGATCGCGGCGCAGCCGTTGACCTGGCTGTCCAGCCTGAGCCGCCCGCCGGCGGCTCAGGCTGGACAGGACCCGTCACAGGATCTGGAAGCCGGCCGCTTCCAGGCTCGGGCCGGCGGCCATCGGCCGACTGGGCGAGCAGAAAAGTGCGCCGCCACCGCGGGCACAGCGGCTGCGGTACTTCTTTCCGGCTCAGCCCCGACCAGGCACGTCAGCGCCTTGTCGCGCAAGCGGGGCTGGCGCTGCGAGTGGTGGCTGGATCCGGTCTGGATCCCGGCACGACTCCGACAGTCAGTACGGGAACGGTATGCCGGGGGACACGCGCTGACCGCCTCCATCGCCAGTTGCCCTGACCACTCCCCCGAGCTGGACGGAGTCCGGCACCCATTTCCCCCGCCTTCTATCCGGCTTCTCCCGGCCGCTCAGCGGCGCGATCATCACTCGGTAGCATCACAGCGGGAGAACCGGGGCGTGAAGGGGGCACATGGAGTCGGAGGCGCGGTTCGCGCTTCTCGAGCCGGTGTCGGTCGACGGGCCTGACGGGCCGATCGCGCTGGGCTCACCGAAGCAGCGGACCGTGCTGGCCGCCCTGCTGCTCAATGCGAACCGCACGGTGTCGGACGACCGGCTCGTCGCCCTGGTCTGGGGCGAGCGGGCGCCGCGCACGGCTGTCGCGCGCTTGCAGGTGTACATCCACGAGCTGCGAACTCTGGTCGGCAAGGAGCGCATCAGCCGTGTCGGTGCCGGCTACCGCATCCACGCCGGCGCGGACGAGCTCGACCTGCATCTGTTCGAGCGGTACAGAACCGCCGCGCGCACCGACGCCGAGGAGGGGCGCCACACCGACGCCGTGGCGCGGTTGCGCGCCGTGGCAGGGCTGTGGCGCGGGCCCGCGCTGGCAGGGACCAGCGTCGAGCTGATCCACCAGGAACGCCCGGGTCTTGAGGACAGGCGGCTCTGCGCCCTGGAGGATTTGTACGACTCGGAGCTGGCGTCCGGGCGGCACGCCGAGATCGTCGGCGAACTTCACACGGCGGTGGCCGAACACCCACTGCGCGAGCGGCTGCTGGGGCAGCTCATGCTGGCTCTGCACCGGTGCGAGCGCCGTGCCGAAGCGCTGGCCGTGTACCGAGACGCGAGACGGCTGCTGGTCGACGAACTGGGCATCGAGCCCGGCCGCCCCCTGCGCCAGTTGCACCAGCGGCTCTTGCAGGACGACGAACCGGACTCCCCGGGGCAGGGCATGCAGGCGGTGACTCTTTCCGCGCAGCCGACGCCTCCTTCGCCGCGACGAGGACCGCTGGCGTTCTTCGTCGCGCGACCGGCCGAGCTGCCCAGGGACGTGCCCGGGTTCGCCGCCCGCGACGCGGAGCTGGCGTGGCTGAACGAGTGCCTGGGCGGCGGTGACGGCGTGTGCGTGCTCAGCGGTACGGCAGGCATGGGCAAGACGGCCCTCGCGTTGCGCTGGGCGCACCAGGCCAAGGGCCGCTTCCCCGACGGCCAGCTCTACATCGACCTTCGCGGCTACGATCCGGACCATGAGCCGCTGACCACGACAGCGGCGCTGACTCGGCTGCTGATCTCGCTCGGCGTCGATCCTGAACGGGTGCCGGGCGGGTTCGAGATCCAGCTCGGCCTCTACCGCTCGCTGCTGGCGGGGCGCTCGTTCCTGCTGGTTCTGGACAATGCTCGCTCAGCTGCCCAGATCGAGCAGCTCCTGCCCCCGACCGGCGTAGCGCTCGTGACCAGCAGGCACCGGCTGGGCGAACTGGTGGCGTACGCGGGTGCCAGGCAGCACTCGCTCGGCCCGCTCTCCGACGAGGACGGCCGGGCACTGCTGGACGGCGTGCTCGGACCGGCGGACGGCCCGGCCGAGTCGGATGCGCGCGGCGAGTTGGTGCGCGCGTGCGGCGGGCTGCCGCTCGCGCTGCGCATCGCCGCCGCGAACGCCGCCGCCCGGCCCGAGGACGGCACCGCGGCGGTCGCGGCGGAGCTGGCCGCCGGCAACCCGCTGGCGGGACTCATCGTGGACGGTGCCGAGCACAACACCGTCACCATCGCCTTCTCCGCCTCCTACCGCGTGCTCGCCCCAGTCGAGCAGCGGGTCTTCCGCCTGCTCGGGCTCGTGCCCGGCCCCGACGTCACCGTGGCGGCCGCAGCGGCGGCCACCGGCCTCCCTCAGGACGCGGCGCGCGCCTCGCTTAAGGCATTGGCCGCGGCACACCTGCTCGAACACCACATCACCGATCGGTACCGCTTCCACGACCTGGTCCGGCTCTACGCCGTGGCGGAAGCCGGGCGCGACCCCGAGCGTGAGCCGGCGTGGCATCGCCTGTTCGACCACTACCTGGAACTGGGCGCCGCCATCGCCACCCAGTGCGCGCCAGGCGAGTTCCTGCTCCCCGGCCTGCAGCCGCATACGGACGCCCGTGAGCAGCCGTCCCCCGAGGCCGCCGACGTCATCAATCTGATGGCCGCGCTGATGCGCGCAATCGAGCGTGATCTCGGCCCGGAGGTCTGGCGCCTGGCCGACATGGTTCGCGCCATCTGTGCCCGCACCGGCCGCATCGGTGAGTGGGTGGAGATCGCGCCGGCCCTGCTGAAGGCCGCCTCCGCCCACGATGTGCCGGCCGTAACCGCCATGCTGCACACCGGCATGGGCGATGGTCTCTTTCGCACCGGCCACCGCGAGGAGGCCGTTGGGCACCTGGAACAGGCCGTCCGCATCGCCCGCGAGAGCGGCGGGCGGGAGGGCGAGGCGGCGGCCAGGATGGGGTTGAGCTTCGCGCGCGCGTGGACGGGCGACCTCGCCGAGGCGATGGCCGACAACGTCCGGGCCGCGCAGCTCTTCGGCGAGCTCGGCTCGGTGCCCGGCCGCATCCGGGCACTCAACGCGCTCGGCAACCAGTACCACCACCTGGGCCGGCTCGACCTGGCCGAGGAATATTGCAGGCAGGCGCTCGCGTTGAGCCGGCGCCACAAGCTGCCCTACGCCGAGGGAGCCGATCTGCGGCAGTTGGGTGCCGTGCTCCTCGACCAGGGCCGGTACGGCGAAGCGGAGACCTGCCTTCGGCAGTCGGTCGCCCTGATCACCTCGATAGGCGGCCACGGCGCGGCCACGACGCAGATCTGGATCAGCCGGCTGCACTGGGAGAACGGCCAGTGGGCGCAGTCGCGGGACGAGGCGCTGCGTGCGCTCCACGTGTGCCGCAGCCAGGGTGACCGGCTGGTGGAGGCGGCGGCGCTGGTCGCGCTGGCCGATGCAGGAATCCACCTCGGCCTGACGGCAGAGGCCGCGAACAGCCTGAACCTGGCCGACGACCTCATCAGCGCAGGCGGCCTGAGCTGGCATCTGGCCTACGCGCTGCTCGCCCGCGCCCGGCTGCTCGACGCCCAGGGCGACCACGAGGGTGCCGTCCGCCACGCGCTACGGGGACACGCCGTGGCGTCCGAGAACACGTACCGGCTGCCTGAGCTGGCCGCGCTGACGGAGCTGGCCAGACTGGACCGGCGACGTGGCGACCGCAAGGCGGCGGCGCACAAGGCCGACCAGGCCTTGCGACTGTGCAGGCAGATCGGACACGCACCGTGTGAGGAGAAGCTCGCGCCGTTGCTGGAAGACGCGGTGTAAGGACCGCGCTCGGATGCGACGCCGGACAAGTCGCCGCCACGAGCAGCGGCGGCAGGACGAGGTACGCCGGCTCCCAGAGCGCACCAGGGTCATGACTGATTCGGACGATGGGGCGATAGCCGTACAGTCATGACCATGACCATAGAATTTCACCCGGTGGGAACCGTGATCGGTGGACGCGCCGAGGCGTTTGACGACGATTGGAATACCGAGACGGCGGTGATCCGCCTGGACGGTGCTCGCTTCGGGCCGGAGGCCCTGGCCGGACTCGACACGTTCTCACACCTGGAGGTGATCTTCCAGTTCCACCTCGTGCATCCGGATTCCGTGCAGACGGCCGCTCGTCGCCCCCGAGGCAATCCGGACTGGCCGCTGGTGGGCATCTTCGCGCAGCGGGGCAAGAACCGCCCTAACCGGCTGGGGGTCTCCCGCTGCCGCCTTCTCGGCGTGGACGGCCTCGACGTGCGCGTGCGCGGCCTCGACGCCATTGACGGCACTCCGGTTCTCGACATCAAGCCCTACATGGTCGAATTCGGTCCGCAGGGTGAAATCGTGCAGCCTGCCTGGGCGACCGAGTTGATGCGCACCTACTACTGAGGAGTGGCATGTCGTACGGCCGCCAGGCGGAGCAGGCACGGATCGACGAGTTGCTCGGCGGCCTGGCCGGTGCCCTGGTGGTGCGCGGCGAGGCGGGCATCGGCAAGTCCACCCTGCTGGAGTACGCCGCCGCGCGGGCATCGGGCTGGTGCGAGCAGCCAGGAGGACACTGCAGACGGCTTCGGTGACATCGGTGAGGTTCTGTTTCCCGATAACCGGGAGGCGAGAACCCGGGCGAACTCGACCGTCAGCATCCGGGCGGTCACGGCGGGTGCCCTTCGCGCCGGCTTCGTCAACGTCGCTTCGGCGGTCTACGGTAGGTGACGACCTTGTCGCCCGGTCCGGGGTACGCCATGATCAACAGCCGCTGGGTGCCGTCCTCCTCGCCCTTCCAGGGAAACCAGGCCAGGTGCAGGCGGATGCGGTAGTGCCCCTTGCGGCCGTTGAGCGACAGGTCCGGCAGTTCGGTGCCGCTCAGGCCGTCCGTGAAGCTCATCTCGCCGCTCTGGTTGGCGTAGCCGACCTCGACGACGTTGTCCCAGCCTTTGGTCTCGATCGGTGGGCGGCGCGTGTAGGTCTCCAGAGTGACGCAGACGTGGAAGTCGGAATCCGTGCTCACCGTCACGTAGCCGGGCGCGGCGGTAACCGGGCCGGAGGTCGCGCTCTTGCCCTCGCCGGGGAATTCGTCGTACAGCTCCAAGCCCGCCTCGGGCCACTGCGGTTCCTTGAGGCGGATCGCCTTGGCGGGCTTGATGAGGGGGCGGTGACGCGGGGTGGCGTCGCATTTGCGCTGCTCCTCGGCCATGAACTCGTTGAATTCGCGATTCTCGGCGGCCGCTTCCGCCGCGATCTCCGCTTTCGCGGCCGGGCAGATCCCGCTGAGCACCCTACTCAGGCTGCGGATGTTCACCCCTTCGACCTCCTGCAGGCGGGCCAGCTCGCGCGGATCGTTGCGGGTGTAGGCGGCGCACAGGCGATGGCCGTGGTCGAGCAGTACCTGGTCGGGGGCGGTGGCGGCGAACGGGAACGTGTGCTGCCGGCGTACGGCGCAGATGAAGGCACGCGGGTCGGTCGGTGGCGAGGGCTCCGCGAGCTCGCCGTTCGTCTCCCGGGCTTCGAAAGATGAGCAGTCCTCGGCCGTGGTGACCCGACCGCGTGACTGGTCGGCCGCCGGCAGGAAGCACAGGGCCATGGAGGCGGCCAGCGCCGCCACGAGTACGTGGTGGCGCGATCGGGCGGTAGATGGGAAACGGTAGAGCAGGAACAGGACGAGGGCGGAGGCGGCGAGCGCGGCGCTGTACCACAGCGGGGAGATCCCGAAGAGGATTTCGCCCTTGTCGTTCGGGTCGAACAGTCCGTCCGGGTACAGGGCCAGCCGCTGCTCGGTCATCTCGGGGGTGAGCTGCCAGTCCGCTTCGGACTTCGTCGTGAGGGCGGTGACGATTCCTGCCGCCGCGGCGAGGGTCAGGGTCAGCATCGTGACACGCAGCAGCCGCCTGGTTCTGCGCATGACCGCGATCAGGATCAGTACGGCCGGGGCGCCGGCCCCGATGAGCATGTCCAGGGCGACCCAGAGCACGGTCGCCGGGTAGCTCACGTGCCCGTGGAAGAGGTCGTCGACCGCGCCGCGGGGGCCGATCCACGAGGGCATGCCGTCCGCGAGGTTGACGGCCGCTGGGATCAGCGGGAGCACCACGGCCACGGCGGCGAGGGACCACGCTCGCGCGGGTGCGACCTGGACCGCAGGCGCCGCAGACGGTACGGGTGTCAGGACGCCCAGGTCGTGGGCGGAGCGGGCCTGCCACACCGTTCCGAGTACACCCATGATGCCCAGGACCATGACGAGCAGAAGGTTGTAGTCAACGCCCCAACCGCCGAACGAGATGAACGAACCGCTTCCCGACGACAGCAGCGACAGCAGCGCCGAGGCCGCGCCCATCCGCACAGTGCCCCGGGTCCAGCGCGCGTGCCTGTCCTGGCCGACCAGGACAGGCACCAGCCACAGCAGGTAGACGGCGTTTCCGAGCTGGTACGGAGAGACGAACTGCAGGACGGAGTACTGGCCGAGGCCGTAGGCGAAGGTGGAGGCCATGCTCATGGCGGCGTTCGCCAGCCCTGCCACGAGCCCGAGCAGCCGCAGCCATCGAGGCAGGACGTCGGCCAGGACCACGAAGAACAGCCCGACGAAGGCGATCTGGAGCAGGTCGAAGGGTAGGCCGAGCCACCACTGGTATGGAAGGGGAAGCCGGTACAGCAGCGTGCAGGTGACGCTGAGGTACAGGGCCGCTCGTAGTAGCCGGACCGGCCTGTCGTTGACCGCCGCCGCGCCGGTCGGCCGCCCGCGCAGTATCTGCCAGTAGGCCCAGCCCTGCAGGACGCCGCCCGCGACCATGAGGAGTTCCACCCACCAGGCGTAGGGCACCAAGTCGGTGTCCCATCCTCCGGTGACGATCTCGCGCAGCAGCGCGGGGTCGCCGGTGGCCAGCGCGCGGACGCCGGAGACGATGACCACGGCCACATAAATGGCGGCGAACAGCGTGGCGATTCTGCCGAAACGGTAACGGCGCATGGGAATACCCTCGGGCACGAGCGGACAGGATCTGAAGATCCAAACAAAGGCGCCCGATCTTAGCGAGCCACTACTGAAACGATCAAATCACGCTGAAGTCGGCGTGACTGGGGCCACTCCCCTATGGGCCTGCTCAAGGAGCGGATTGCGAGGACACCGCCGGTCCACTGCCGTGGCAGGCTGTGCGTTGTGACAACGAGGCACTGTTGATGCGATCGCATCAACATGGTGTGCGGCAATGATGCAAACCCCGATCACCGCTCCCCGATAATATGCTTTCTGTCTGATATAGGGCTTGATGTGATTATCCGGCTTAAGCCCCCATAAGGGCGGGGACCGTCTTTGCCACGTGGAGCCGGCTCGCTCGTAGACGACGACCATCCGAGATAGAGGCTCGCCTGAAGAGGCTCGTTCAAGGTAGGCGAATTCGACACGGTGCACCGCCGGGCTGATGGCGGGCCCATAGGTGTCCATCGCCTTGGCCGCCATGTCGGTCACGTTCGCGGTCTTTGGTATGACCTCGATGATCACGACGGCCTTTAGTGCTTCCGTATATGGGGCTGGGCTTCCCCTCGTAACGTAGAGACATCGCCTTAAAGGGGGACGGCGATGGCAGAGACGCGACGGAAGTTCGATCAGGACTTCAAGGACG
>NZ_JBIAZA010000035.1:0-112372 GCF_042898655.1 Streptosporangium sp. NPDC000396 | reverse complement strand
CATCCCCAGAACCGGGAAGGGCAGGGGCGGCACCTTCCTGGGCCGCCCCGAGCCCTACCGCGTGGCGGCTATCGGGACCCGGCCGGGCAGAACTCGGCGTCGAGCACGTCGGTGAAGACGCTCAGGCCGCTCCAGTCGCCGTTGACCTGGCTGGTGAGCAGGTGCTTGCCGTCGCGGGAGCCCATGGCGTAGGTCCAGGAGCCGTAGGTGGCACCGCCATTGCCCCAGACCGCGACGCCGCACGACAGCTTCTGGGTGAAGACGCCCAGTCCGTAGCGGGTGCCGGGGATCCACGGGTGGGCCTTGCCGTTCACGCTGGTGTCGACGGGGTTGGCGAACATCTCGTGCTGCTGGGCGGGCGGCAGCAGGCGTCCGCCCAGCAGCGCGCTGAAGAAGCGCTGGAGGTCACCGGTGGTCGAGACGATGCCGCCGGCCGCCCAGGCGAAGGACTGGTTCATCTCGGTCGCGTTGTGGATCTTGGGGTTGGGGTCCTGGGAGAACAGGGTGGAGTAGTGCCGCGGGTGAGTGCCGCGGATCTTCGCCTCACTTCCCGGCAGGTAGGTTCCGGTCAGGCCGAGCGGGCGGATGATGCGCTGGTGCAGCTCCTGGGCGTAGGTCTTTCCGGTCGCCTTTTCGATGATCATGGCGGCCAGGTAGTAGTTGGTGTTGGAGTAGCCGAAGCCCTTGCCCGGATCGAAGTAGGGCCCGGCGGCGTTGGCCAGGCCGATCTTCACCAGCTGCTCGGGGGTGTAGGAGTCGTAGCGGTGCTCGTACCAGGCCTCACCTACGCCCTTGGCGAAGAATTCCTCGTCGTTGCCGTAGTTGAAGATCCCGCTGCTGTGGTTGAGCAACATGCGGATGGTGATCTTGCTGCCGTCGTAGCCGTTGCCCTGGACAAGGCCGGGCAGCCACTTCTCCACGGTGTCGTCGAGCTTCAGCTTCCGCTCCGCGACCAGTTGCAGGACCACAGTGGCGGTGAAGGTCTTGGTGGTGCTCCCGATGCGGAACCGCTCGCGCTGCTGCCGCTTGCGGCCGGTCGTGGTGTCGGCCACGCCCGCCGAGCCGAACCATCTGCCGCGGCGGTCACGGACCTCGGCGACCATGCCGGGGGCGCCCCCCTCGGCCACGGCAGCGTCGAGGGCGCGCTGCATCGCGGGGTGACCGGGCGCGGTGTCCGCGGATGCTGCGGGGGTCGCCACCGTGGACGCCGTCACGGCCAACGCGGCGATGAGCAGCCCTGCCTTAACAGAAAGAGTTCTGGTCATTTCAGTTCCTTTCAGCAAGATCGAGCCCACCTGAGCCCGATCACATATCGGGTCAAGCGGAGGTTCTTAGCGCGCCATCTGGCGATGCCGCACAGGCTCGGCCGTAGTCGCGGAGACTCGTTTGGCGGCGGCGATCACCCCTGCGGCGGCCAGCGCGGTGATCAGCGCCAGCGCGGCGAAGGCGGCGAGGGTCGGGGCGTCGGGGTGGATCAGGGACTGGCCGCGTCCGACCTGCCAGGTCACGACCGCGACCAGCCCGGCGTAGCCGAAGGCGGCGACGCCGACCAGGCGGGCGCGCACCTTCTCATCGCGCAGCCAGGCGCGCTTGGCGGCCAGGGCGGTCAGCACCGCGGCGAGCAGGAGGAGCGCCTGGATGCCGTGCAGGGCGAAGAAGTGCGGTACCCGGAAGTCGCCGCCGGTCACGCTCCAGCCGGTCAGGGGCATGCCGTGGCCGTCGGGGTCGCCGACGCCGTGGCCCTGGTACATCGGGACCTGGGCGCCGTTGGCGTCGGTCACCGTGCGGGGGTGGATCTCGGTGACCATCCAGTAGACAGGCACGAGCATGCCGTAGACGGCCAGGGCGAGTCCGGCGCGGATGGCCCGGTTCAGCGCGGCGCCGCCGGTGCGCTGGATCAGCACGACGATCGCCAGGACCAGTTGCGTGATGAGGATGATCATTACGCCGTAGGTGAGGACGGGTACCAGAGCCAGGGTGACGGGGTCGCTCTGGCTGGCGTTGAAGTGGCTGATGGTGCCGCGCGCCGCCTGGATCGTGATGGCGCCGACCTCGATGATCGCGGTCAGAGCGAAGACGGTGCCGACCCACCAGCCCAGCCGCTTTCCCTTGCTCAGCTTGGTCAATAGCCACGCCAGCGTGCCGGCGTAGAGGGCGAAGGCGAAGCCGAACTTGAGCGGCTTGACCCACACCGACTCATCCAGCAGGGTCCGGCCGTCCACCACGAGCCCGACGCCGGCGGCCGGCACGAGGCCCAGCATGAGGGTCGCGCAGACCACCAGCGGGCGGTGCCAGGTGCGCAAGGGGGTGAGGAAGGAAGTCATGAGGGGGCTCCGATCACGGCGACGAGCCGCCCTCGTCCGGGGGCTCCGACCACGTCGCTTGTTTGCGAATGACTAAAAGCTAATTTGCTTTCATAAATTTGTCAATCTAGAAAATAGTGAAAATCGCGAACTTGCAGGTAAAGGCCATCAAGTCTTGCAATGATGATGAAGGCGAATGCAAGTCCAGTCTCGACTTGTTTGCAATGGAGTGCCTGCGAACGCAATACTGGCCACACCAGAAGACGTGACACGGAGGCAAGACCGATGCCCGGAGGCAGACTGACCCACCAGGACCGGCAGAAGATCGCCGAGGGACTGGCCGAAGGACTCACCTACACCGAGATCGCCGGCGCTCTGGACAGGCCCATCTCCACCATCACCCGGGAGGTGGCCCGCAACGGCGGCCCCGGCGGCTACCGGGCCGACCAGGCACAGCAGGCGACCCAAGGGCGCGCTCGCCGCCACAAGCCGACCTCGGCCAAGGCCCCGCCTGCCGCAGTCGACGCGCACGGGCGCGACCCCGAGGCGGTTCACGAGCTGGAGGAACAGTTCACCGCGATGATGGTCGGCACGGGTCTGTCACGGATGACGGCCCGGGTGCTCACCTGCCTGTACGTCACCGACAGCGGAAGTCTGACCGCCGCCGAGCTCGCCCGGCGCCTCCAGGTCAGCCCCGCCTCCATCTCCAAGGCCGTCGGCGAACTCGAACAGCAGGAGCTGATACGCCGCGAACGCGACCCCCGCCGGCGGCGCGACCGCTACGTCATCGACGCGGACGCCTGGTTCCGCGGCTGGATGGCCAGCGCCCGCCAGAACGCCATGCTGGCCGACTTCGCCCGTCAAGGCGCCCAGATCCTCGGCGCAACCACACCCGCCGGCTCCCGGCTGCAGGACATCGGCCACTTCTTCGAGCACGTCGGTCAGACCATGATCCAGGCGGCCGAGGAGTGGCGGCAGGCCTATGCCGCGAAGCGCGCCGCACACGGCTAGCACGGCGCGGCGATGCACCAGAAGTTACTCTCCTCAGAAACCACCGGTTGTGACGGCCGCCGGAACTGGTCGCATCTCGCGAAAGTCCCCTCAGAACCGGGGGTTGTTCCGCCGTCCTCGTTCCCCGGCTCGAGCCCTTGTCCGGCGAGGCGGTAGGACGGGGTACCGGTTTCGATGATGTTGCCGCCGAAGGTGGGCCGGTCGATGATGGCGGCGCCAGAGGCGGGGGTCGGTGAAGGTCTTGGTCCGGTCGTAGGCCTTGGCGTTCCCGGGTGTCAGCGCGGCGTGGTCGCAGTCGGGGCGAAGGGTGCGCCATGGCCGGGGACGATGAGGTCGGCGATGGCCAGCACGCGCTCCCGGCTGGCCCGGAGGACGTGGCGGTCGATGGTGACCGGGTCGTCGGCGGGGCCGTCGGCCCGCCACCACAGGTCGCCCGCGAAGGCCACGACACCCTCGGCGGTACCGGCCAGGAGGGTGATGTCCTCGGTGCTGTGGCCGGGAGTGGCGATCAGCTTGATGGAGGGGGAGAACTCGTGGCCCTCGGCGTCCCGATCCGTCCACTCATGGCCCCGGTAGATCGCCTTGTGGTCATGGACCCGGGCCTGGCCGAACAGGCCGACGTTGAGGGTGTTGTCGGGGTGGTGGTGGCTGAGCACCACGTCGGTGATGTCGTCTGTGGTGAGGCCGAGGCCGGCGAGCGCGTCGGTGATCACGGACTGGCTCGCGACCATGCCGGGGTCCACCACGATTTTGAGGTCGCCCTCGGTGATGTAGGACACGGTTGCGGCTACGCCGGGTCCCGTGGAGGTTGTGTAGCCGGTGGCGAGGATATGGAAGGCGGCCGAGCGGCCGCTGGGTGCGTCGGTCATGGAAAGCAGTCTGACGGCGGCGCGATCGCTCCAACAGTGGCTGAAATACTCATTATCGTGGGTTTCGTGCCAGAGTTTCGGTCGGTCGCCGCCTATGCCCCGCAGGGGGTCACCGCGCTGGGCTTGGGCGTCGTGAACGAGATCTTCCGCCGCCCCGGGTTCGATTTCGTCATCTGTGCCGAGCGGCCCGGTACGCTGCGCACCGATCTCGGTCTGCCCCTGCCGGTCGAGCACGGCCTGGACCGGCTCGCCGGTGCGGATCTGGTGCTGGCTCTGCCGGGGGTGGAGTTTCGCGCGGATCCGCCGCGGGCGGTTCTTGCCGCCTTGTGCGCCGCGTATGGCAGGGGAGCGATCATCGCCGCGCACTGTGTCGGCTCGTTCCTGCTGGCCGCCGCCGGGTTGCTGGATGGGCTGGAGGCGACCACCCACTGGCGTTTCGCCGCCGATCTGGCCGCCCGCCATCCGGCCGTGCGGGTCCGTCCCGAGTCCCTCTATGTCGACCAGGGCCGCATCGTCACCGGTGCGGGTGCCGTGGCGGGTATCGATCTTTGCCTCTACCTGATCCGTCGCGAGCACGGTGCCGGGCGAGCCAACGCGATCGCCCGCGACCTGGTGACCACGCCTTACCGCAGCGGTGGTCAGCGGCAGTACCTGCCCGCGCCCGTCCCGGACGATGGTGATGACGAGCGTCTGTCCGAGGTGATCGCCTGGGCCAGGGCCGGGCTGGACCGCCGGATCTCCGTCGACGATCTCGCCGCCCGCGCTCTGATGAGCCGCCGTTCCTTCGCCCGTCGTTTCAAGGCCGCCACCGGCACGACCCCGCACGCCTGGCTGCTGGCCCAGCGGCTGAACCTCGCCGAGGAGCTCCTGGAGACCACCGATCTATCGGTCGAGAACATCGCTCACCAGGTCGGCTATCGCAGCGCCGCGGTGTTCCGGGAGCAGTTCGCGCTCCGCCGCGGCGTGCCGCCCCGCGACTACCGCCGGGCCTTCAGGCAGCGCTGAAACCTGGAAACGGCGCAGGCCGCTCGGCCGCCACTCGATCGAGGTAATGAATCTGATCACCAGCGGGGATGCTGTGGCGGTCTACCGCCATGCCGAACCGGGTGTAGTCGGAGATCGGATTCGTCTGGATGTTTCGCTGCGTGCGGAGAACAGTCAAGTCCCTTTGGGGGAACGCCCAAGCGGGTCGAGGGTCGTCGCGGGTCGGCACAACACCAGCACCGAGACCGGCAACAGCCCGGAACAACGGACACCGGCCAGAAAACCAGAAGGCCGCCAAAGCCCCCGAATTGGGACCTTGACGGCCATTCGACCTGGTCAGCCCATAGATGTCATGGGCGGTGGTGGACGATACTGGGATTGAACCAGTGACCTCTTCCGTGTCAGGGAAGCGCTCTCCCGCTGAGCTAATCGTCCTCGCTGAAAACCAGAGGTGGAGACGGGATTTGAACCCGTGTACACGGCTTTGCAGGCCGTTGCCTCGCCTCTCGGCCACTCCACCGAGTGAGGGCCGGAGCCCCTTCCGAGCGGAAGACGGGATTCGAACCCGCGACCCTCACCTTGGCAAGGTGATGCTCTACCACTGAGCCACTTCCGCATGTGTCACCCGGGAGGTGCCCCGGGCTCACGGGTAGAACTCTAGCGAATACTCGCCGACTCCCCAAACCGGAGCGTGTCAGCCCGCCTGTCGTGCGAATAGTTTCGCTCAAATGTTCGATGAGTTGCCCGACCGTACCCAATTTCGGCGCCGGCCAGTGTGGCGGGCGGTGAAAATTACCTAATCGGGCATGAAAGTCATAGCGGCGATCTTTACCTGTAAGGGGCTAACATCGCATACGCCAGTTACCTAGCGCGAGAGAGTGACACCATGGGCGACAACGCGGTCGTGAACATCGGGCCGGAGCCGCTGAGCTTCGACGAGGTCATCAGGGTGGCCCGGTACGGTGCCCCCGTACGTCTCACCGACGACGCCGTGGCGGCCATGGCCGCGGCCCGCACCCGTGTCGACGAACTCGCCGAGAGCCCCACCCCCGCCTACGGGGTGTCGACCGGCTTCGGCGCCCTGGCCACCCGGCACATCGACCCCTCGCTCCGCGCCCAGCTGCAGCGCTCCCTGGTCCGGTCGCACGCTGCCGGGTCGGGCCCGGAGGTGGAGACCGAGGTCACCCGGGCGCTGATGCTGCTGCGCCTGCACACCCTCGCCACCGGCCACACCGGTGTGCGCCCGAAGACCGCCAAGGTGCTGGAAAGCCTGCTCAACGCGCAGATCACCCCCGTAGTGCACGAGTACGGCAGCCTCGGCTGCTCGGGCGACCTCGCGCCGCTCTCCCACGTGGCGCTCACGATCATGGGCGAGGGCGTCGTCCGTGACGCGTCCGGAGAGCGCGTGGACGCCGCCGAGGCACTCAAGCGGGCGGGCATCGAGCCCGTCGAGCTGGCCGCCAAGGAAGGGCTCGCGCTCATCAACGGCACCGACGGCATGCTCGGCATGCTGATCCTGGCCATGGAGGACCTCGACCGGCTGTTCAAGACCGCCGACATCAGCGCGGCCATGAGCGTGGAGGCGCTGCTCGGCACCGACCGCGTCTTCGCCGCCGACCTGCAGGACCTGCGCCCGCACCCGGGCCAGGCCGCCAGCGCCGCCAACCTGCGGGCCCTCCTGGCCGGTTCCGGGATCATGGACTCCCACCGGGACGGCTCCTGCACCCGAGTCCAGGACGCCTACTCCCTGCGCTGTGCCCCGCAGGTCGCCGGGGCCGCCCGCGACACCCTCGCGCACGCGGCCTCGGTCGCCGCGCGGGAGCTCGCCTCCGCGATCGACAACCCCGTGGTCCTGGCCGACGGCCGGGTGGAGTCCAACGGCAACTTCCACGGTGCCCCCGTGGGTTACGTGCTCGACTTCCTCGCCATCGTGGTCGCCGACGTGGCGAGCATGTCCGAGCGCCGCACCGACCGCATGCTCGACGTGGCCCGCAGCCACGGCCTGCCCGCCTTCCTCGCCGACGACCCCGGCGTCGACTCCGGGCACATGATCGCCCAGTACACCCAGGCGGCGATCGTCTCCGAGCTCAAGCGCCTGGCCGCGCCCGCGAGCGTGGACTCCATCCCGAGCTCCGCCATGCAGGAGGACCACGTCTCCATGGGCTGGTCCGCCGCGCGCAAGCTGCGCCGCGCGGTCGACGGCCTCACCCGGGTCCTCGCGATCGAGGTCCTCACCGCGGCCCGCGCGCTCGACCTGCGCGCGCCGCACCGGCCCGCCCCCGCGACCGGAGCCGTGGTGGCCTCCCTGCGCGAGACCGTCCCCGGCCCCGGCCCGGACCGCTTCCTCGCCCCGGAGATCGAGTCGGTGGTCCAGCTCGTCGCGGGCAACGCGATCGTCGCCGCGGCGGAGTCGGTCACCGGCTCGCTGGCATAGCGGCGATCACCTCCACCTCGATCAGCAGCCCCGGCCGGAACAACCGTGACACCTCCACGGTCGTGCTGGCCGGGGGCTGTCCGGTGAAATAGCGGCTCCGGACGCTCCCGTACTCGTGCAGCAGCGACATGTCGGTCAGGTGCGTCCGGATATGGGTCACGTCGTCGAAGGTGCACCCCTGGTCGGCGAGGATGCGCGCCAGGAGCTCCATCACGTGTTCCGACTGGCGCCTCATGTCGCCCTCGCCGACCACCCGCCCCTCGGCGTCCAGCGCCACCTGGCCGGAGACGAACAGCAGGTCCCCCGCCCTGGCGGCGTGGGAGTAGTAGCCGTTGGTCGCCGGGACCGACGCCGGGTTCAGCTTCTCCACCCGGGGGCGGCGCGCCGTGCCCACGTGCCCGAAGACGGCCGTCAGGTCCGCCTCGCCCAGCCCGGCGGCGGAGGCGTCCAGAAGCCTGTCCCTGGCCGCCGCGGCGAGTGTCTGCCTTTCGTGCGAGGCCAGCACCAGGTCCTTGGCCGCCAGGCCGAGGGCGTAGCGCGTCGCCGGCGGGCCGTTCTCGACAACCGGGCGGACCCGCTCGACGAGCGTTCCCAGCGGGGTCCCGCCGAGCACGTCGAGCAGCGCCCCGGTGTCCACGCCGGTCGCCTCGGCGTAGGCGACGGTCTCGGCGAGCAGCACCTGGGCGGGAACCAGCGCGCTCATCACCGCCAGCTTCATCGCTGCTCCCGCACCCGGCCCGCCTGCCTCCCGGACCTGGCCGAACACCTCCAGCACCGCACGGCAGCGCGCCAGATCCCCGGGCAGACCACCGGCCAGCACCGTCAGCGTGCCGTCCGCCGCGGGCTGCACGCTGCCCAGCACGGGCGCGTCCACCAGGCCCACCTGTGAGGGAAGCCGGTCACGGAGTTCGGCCACCGCCTCGGGCCCGATCGTGGACATCTCCACGACCAGCGCTCCGGAACGCAGGCCGGGCGCCGCGTCCGCGAGCACCCGCTTCACCGCCGTGGGGTCGCTGAGCATCGTGATGACCACATCAGCGCCGGCCACGGCCTCGGCCGGCGACGCCGCGGCGGCGGCCCCCTCGACCGTTCGGGGGGTGCGGTTCCACACCGTCACCTTGTGCCCGGCCTCCACGAGCCGCCGAGCCATGGGGGCGCCCATATGTCCCAAACCAAGAAAAGAAATCATGGTCTTCACCGTAGGAAGTCCCGAGGTATTCCACCAGCGACTAGTTTTCATATGAGCCATGCGAAGGAGGAATGTGTTCGACGCTGACGCGCTGCGACTGCTGGACGCCGTGGCCCGGACCGGCTCTTTCACCGGGGCGGCGGCCCTGCTGAACTACACCCAGTCCGCGGTCTCCCGGCGCATCGCCTCCCTCGAACAGCAGGCGGGCGGCCCGCTGTTCGAGCGGCTCGCCCGCGGCGTACGGCTGACGCCCGCCGGTGAGGCGCTCCACCACCACGCGCTGGTCGTCCTGAACCAGCTGGCCAGGGCGGAGGAGGAGCTGGCCGGCATCCATGGCGGCTACCGGGGACGGCTGCGCGTCGGCGCGTTCGCCACCGCCAACGTCGCCCTGGTCCCGGGCGCTCTGCGGGCCTTCCGCCGGGAGTTCCCCGAGGTCGAGCTCGTCCCGGTCGAGGGCCCCAGCGGAGGCCTGCTGCGCCGGATGCGTGAAGGAAGCCTGGACGTCGCCGTGATCAGCGACTACCCGTCCGGCCTGCCGTACGACGACGAGGTGGAGCTCGTCGAGCTGGTGGTCGACGAGCTGATGGTCGTGCTCCCCCGCGACCATCGGCTGGCGGAGGGGGAGAGGGTCGATCTGCGGGAGCTGCGCGAGGAGACCTGGATCGAGGCGCCCCCGCCCGGCCGGACGACCATGCTCGCCGAGGCCTGCGCCCGTGCGGGATTCGCCCCCCGCGCCACGGTCAGGATCAGCGAGTGGACGGGCAAGTTCGGGTTCGTCGCGGCGGGGCTCGGCGTCACGCTGGTGCCCGCCATCGCCGCGCGGGCCGTCCCGCCGGAGCTCGTGCTGCGCTCCCTGGGCGACCTCGCCCCGCGCCGGACCGTTTACGCCGCCCTGCCGCACACGATTCTGCCCGCAGCCCGGACGCTGGTGCGTTACCTGAGCGAGGCAGCGGGACAATAGCGGAGTGCACGACTCATTTGTCCACGTAAGTGGCTATTTGGCCACCCAGCTCCGCGACGTCACCACCGACCTGGCCGCGCTCGACGGCGAGGGGTGGTGGGCGGTCGTGGTCGATTACGAGGGCAAGGTCACGTGCGCCAGGTTCGACGACGTCCGGCTCGCGCCGCTGCCCGCGCCGCGCGGCACCTGGCGCGGGCCGCACCCGTCGTCGTGGCGCAGCTCGCTGGATCAGGCCGCCTATGAGAACGGCGTGCGCCGCATCCGTGACTACATCGAGCGGGGCGAGGTCTACCAGGCCAACCTGTGCCGGGTGCTGTCCGCGCCGCTGCCCGGGGAGCCCGGGGAGGCGGACCCGCTGGCGCTGGCCGTACGGCTGGCGGAGGGCAACCCCGCCCCCTACGCCGCCACGGTGAGCCTGCCCGGTTTGAGCGTGGTGTCGGCCTCTCCGGAGCTCTACCTGTCCAGGGACGGCGACGTGATCGAGTCCAGGCCGATCAAGGGGACCGGGGTCGTCGCGGGGGACCTGCTGGAGAAGGACTACGCCGAGAACGTGATGATCGTCGATCTGGTCCGCAACGACCTGGGCCGGGTCGCCGAGGTCGGCTCGGTGAGCGTGCCCGCGCTCTGCGAGGTCGAGGAGCATCCGGGCCTGGTGCACCTGGTCTCCACGGTCCGGGCCCGGCTCGCGCCGGAGTTCGGGTGGCCTGAGCTGCTTTCTGCAACATTTCCTCCCGGTTCCGTGACCGGTGCCCCAAAATATTCTGCCTTGCGCATCATCAATGAGCTCGAACCCGAGCCGCGCGGGCCGTACTGTGGAGCCGTGGGCTGGGTCGACGCCGACCGTCGCCGAGCGTCGCTGGCCGTGGGCATCCGCACTTTCTGGCTCTCATCCGATGAGATCCACTTCGGCACGGGCGCGGGCATCACCTGGGGCAGCGATCCACGGCGTGAGTGGTTCGAGACCGAGTTGAAGGCCTCGCGGCTCATCGCCCTCGCTTCCACGTCAGGTTCAGCAGGTTCAGGAGGAACTGCATGAAAGTGCCCGTATGGGTCAACGGGAAACTTATTCAACCGGAGCAGGCCACCGTCTCGGTGTTCGACCACGGCCTGATGGTCGGGGACGGCGTGTTCGAGACCGCCAAATGCGAGAACGGCGCGGCCTTCGCGCTCACCCGTCACCTGGATCGGCTCCGGCTCTCGGCCCAGCGCATGGACCTGCCCGAGCCGGACGTCGAGGCGATCGCCGCGGGCGTGCGGGCCTGCCTGGCCGAGGCGCCCCCATGGCGGCTCGGCCGGATCCGCATCACCTACACCAGCGGTCCCGGCCCGCTCGGCTCCGACCGCGGGGACCAGGGCTGCACCAGCGTGGTGATCGTCGACGAGCAGAAGCCGTTCCCGGCCACCGCCGACGTCACCGTCGTGCCCTGGCCGCGCAACGAGCGCGGCGCGCTCGCCGGGGTGAAGAGCACCTCCTACGGCGACAACGCCAAGGCTCTCTTCTACGCCAAGGCCAGGGGCGGCGGCGAGGCGATCTTCGAGAACCTGGCGGGGAACCTCTGCGAGGGCACCGGCAGCAACATCTTCATCGTCCGCGACGGCCGGCTGATCACCCCCACACTGGCCTCCGGCTGCCTGGCCGGGGTCACCCGCGCGCTGGTGCTCGAGTGGTGCGGCGGCTCCGAGGAGGACGTCCCGCTGTCGGCCCTCTACGAGGCCGAAGAGGCGTTCCTGACCTCCACCACCCGCGACATCCAGCCGATCCGCGCGGTCGACCAGACCGTGCTGCCGGTCGCGCCCGGCCCGATCACCGCCAAGGCGATGGAGGTCTTCGCCGAGCGGAGCGCCGCCGACCTCGACCCGTGACGGGTCACTCCGGGTAGGACACCTGGGTCTGGGCGTTCAGCTCCTTCAGCGTGACCCTCTTGGCCGGGTCGGTCAGCGGGTCGTCGATCCGGAGCACGTCCAGGCCCTTGGTGATGTCGCTGGAGTAGATGTAGCCGTTGTAGTAGTAGGCCGACCACGAACCGCCGACCCCGTTGACGGGGCCGCGCTCGAAGAAGCCGATCTCCCGCGGCTTCTCCGGGTCGGTGAAGTCCCAGATCGACACCCCGCCCTGATACCAGGACTGGACCATGACGTCCTTGCCGGGGATCGGCAGCAGCGCCCCGTTGTGCGCGACGCAGTTCTCGTCGGGCTGCTGCTCCCTGGGGATCTTGAAGTAGCCGCGGAGCTTGAGCGTGCGGTCCGCGGTGAGGTCGTACACGGCGCTTGCCCCGTGGTTCTTCGGGGTGGAGGAGTCACAGGTCGCGCCTATTCCGCCGCCCAGCTCGTCGCCGAAGACCACCTTGGTGGCGGTGTTGTCGAAGGTGGCCGAGTGCCAGATCGAGAAATTCTCCTCGTCACGCACGTGCTGGAGCACCTTGGGATTCACCCGGTCGGAGATGTCCAGCAGGATTCCGTCGCCGAAGCAGGCGGCCGCCGCCAGGTTCTTCTCGGGATAGGCCGTGATGTCGTGGCAGCCGCCGAGGCCGTCCGTGTAGTCCCCGATCTTCCGGGCCCTCCCGCCGTCCCCGCCGGACAGCACGGGCTGTGACACCACCTTGGCGCCGGCCGGGTTCTTGATGGGCACCTCGACCACGGAGATGGTGTTGTGAGGGGCCGGGCAGGTCCTCGACTGGGGGATCGGGCCGGGGGAGGAGACGTAGAGGTAGATCGTGCCGTCGTCCTTGCCCGGGACGAGGGTGTGAGTGTGGGAGCCGCACTCGGTGCGGACCGCCGAGACGAAGGTGGGGTGGGTCTTGTCGGTGATGTCGAAGATCCGGATGCCTTCCCAGCCCTCGCCCTGCCCGCCTCGTCTGCTCTCGCACTCCGGGCCGCCGCGGGGTGAGTCGACGGACAGGAACAGCAGGTTCCCGCTCACCGACACGTCGTTCTGCTCACCGGGACAGAGCACCCGGCTGACCACGGCCGGCTTGGCCGGATCGGAGACGTCGAACACGCTGAAGCCGTCGTAGTTGCCGACGAACACGTGGTCGTCCTGGAAGGCCAGGTCGGTACCCCACGCCTGGGGTCCGTCGAGCGGTGCCTGCAGCGGCACGTTGGCCACGTGTGTGACGTTGGCGCTGTGCATGACGTCCCCGGAGCCGGCCGGGCTCGCCGAGGCGGCGGTGGGGGCGGCCTGGGGGGCCGAAGGTTCGGGATCCGCGGCGCATCCGGCTACCAGGAGCAGTGCCGCCAGTCCGAACGCCGCGATCGATCGCACAGTGCCCCCATTGAGGTAGTCGTCTTGCCCCATTATTGGGCTTATGCGATGGATGTGCGGGCCGTATGAGGTTATCGCCATGATCTTGATGGCATCGCTCCTGGCGGGCTGCGCGGGCAGCGAGACCGGGCAGCGGACCCCGCTGGTCGCGGGCACCGGAGCACCGGTGATCATCCCGGGCGGCCCGGGTGAGGCCGGCCGTACGGCGAAGCCGGGCGAGCGCCTCGGCGAATCCGAGGCCCAGGTGACGGGAGCGGACGTGCGGTTCGCCGAGGGCATGATCCCGCATCACCGGCAGGCGCTGGAGATGGCGGCCCTGGTCGCCCCTCGATCGTCGTCCCGGGCTCTGCGGACGCTCGCCGAGCGGATCACCGTCGCGCAGCGGGCCGAGATCGCGGCCATGACGTCATGGCTGAAAGCGGTGGGCAGGACCTGGGAGGGGCATGACGACCACACCGTCACCCAGGAACAGATGAACCGGCTCAGGGCCGCCAGGGGAGCCGCCTTCGACAGGCTCTTCCTGAGTTTGATGATCACTCATCACCAGGCGGCGCTGGAGATGGCCAGGCGGCAGCTCCAGGACGGTACGGACCGGACCATGCTGGCCACCGCCAAGGACGTCCTCTCCGGGCAGGGTGTCGAGATCGCCCGGATGCGCGAGCTGCTCGGCGGCTGAGACCGCGCTCCGGGAGCGCGGTGCCGCCACACCCGGCCTGGAGGGAGCCGGCCGGTCAGGAACTCCAGAGCATGTTGCTGAGCTCGGCGTCGAGGTCCATGAAGTCGGTCTCGCGACCGGCTGGAACCAGTTCGTAGGTCCGGTGCAGGAACTCCGTGAGGGGAGCCAGCGGCACCTCGAACAGGGCCTGTCCAAACGGTGACGTGAGACTGATGTGCAGGGTGCGCTCGCCGTCGGCGCGCGCCGGCCACACCTGGACGTCTCCGTCACCAACTCGCCGCACGATGCCGACTGTCAGCAACTCGCGAGCGAAGATCCACTCGACCGGTTCGTCGTTCCCCACGTGAAAAGCCATTCGGATCGCGTAAGGATCGTCGGCCGTGTAGCTCAGTCCGGCGAGCAGGGGGACGGTAGTACGGTCGGGGACCACAAGCCGAAGGCCCAGCTCGGCAGAGACGGTGGAGCTGTTCATCGTCAGCCAAACCTTTTTCGTCGTCGGTCCCCTCTTCGGGGCTTTCACTGCTCGGACGGACTCTGTCCCGAGCTAAGACGCGGAACAAAGAAACCTGTAGGAAAGATTCCGCCTCCAGGCCCTTCTGTAACACACATCACAGCGCGACATTTAGGCATCTACCTGGCTAAACATCACCAACAGGGCCTTATTTACAAGGGTTTTGCGTATCGTTTTGGTCACCGTCGACTCCCCTAGGGGGGCGTCTCGGGCATACGGGTCTAGCTTGGGTCGTACGGTGTGTCTTCGGATGAGGACGATGGTATGACACCGTACCGCCCCGCTGGACGCATCCTCAGGCCTTTGGTCTCCGGTTGTGTCGCCCTCAAGATCATCTTCCCTTGAAGGCGTCACTTCGCCAGCGGCTCCAGATTGCTGTATGGTTTTCCACGTCGGCACCGCAAGGAGCCAGACAGGGCGGGCGATTAGCTCAGCGGGAGAGCGCTTCGTTCACACCGAAGAGGTCACTGGTTCGATCCCAGTATCGCCCACAAGGTAAGGGCCCGGAGGTTGTCAACAATCTCCGGGCTTTTTACTGTTCCGGGCCGTTCGGTACCAGATTTTGAGACGGGATCTTGGGATCCGCTCCCCGCGGCATGGTTTCGCTCCCTCGTCGCCATCACGCCCTCGCTTCCGCCGGCGGCGAACCCCGCCCGGCCAAGGGTGGCGGTGACGATCGATTCGCGGCCGTTCCGTCTCCGGGTCGTCCCGGGACGCCGTCCGATGATCCACTCCGGGGCGCCGGGCGGGTCAGGGCCTCGGTCCGAGGCGTGGTGGCGCCGTCCCTCCAAACTCACGCCACCACGCCCGCCTGACGGGCCTCACCGGCTGGGTGCCGCCTTGGAGGGCCCGAGCCTCATGAAAACGGCCAGACGGAGGTCTCACGCGCCTCCAGCGGCCGTCCGGTGGGGCGGTTTGACGAAGGAACGTCCGGCTTCCGCCCTCACACCACAACTCATACACCCTGGTCCGGCTATATGCGGGTCCAACACGCGGGTGACGTGTGCCCGAGCCCTCCGCCGCCGAGGTCCGGCAAGCAGTGATCGCCGGAGGAAGGGCCGCGTGGCGATCAGGCGAACAAAATCCATGCGACGCGCGTCTGAAAAGCTATGAAACGGATCAGCAGGGCGGGGCGGCTTTCGGCCGTTTCCTTTGTGACGGCGGGGGTGCTGGCGGCGGGCGTGGCGTGTGCCGCACCCGGGCGGCTCGGGCCGGACGGCGCGCCGGCGGGCTCCGCCCTCGCGAAACCTCCAGGACGTACGGCGGTCGCGGATCCGGCCCCCAGGACGCGGGCCGGGGTCGAGGACGTGACGTTCAGGGCCGCGGGCTCCTCCACGGCGGAGGCGGTGAAACGCTGCCGTACGGAGGAACTCCGGGCGCGCGTGGGCACGGTGGACGCGGGAGCGGGGCAGCGGTATGCGCCGTTGGTGCTCACCAACACCTCCGCGAAGACCTGCTGGGTCTACGGCTTCGTCGGCCTGGTCATGTTCGACGGCAACGGCGACGCGCTGCGCACCAGGGCGCGCAGGCAGAACATCCGGCCGCAGAGGGTGACCCTGCGACCGGGCGCCGACGCCCACGCCCGGCTCCACTGGACCGTGATCCAGAGCGGGCGCGAAACCACCTGCCCGGCGTCGGCGCGACTGATGATCATTCCGCCGGACGAGGTCGCGCATCTTGAGATCCCCTTCACCGCCACGGTCTGTGACGACGGCCGTCTCGACGTCACGCCGATGGCGGCGGGCGCCCGTCTCTGAGACGAGCGGCGAGGGCTCAAGTCGGAGGGGGTATAGGCCAAGGGGGTGGCCGGGGCGCCAGGCCCGTGGCCGGGGCCGGCCGCCGGGTCGCGTCCTAGACTGGCCCGAACGACTAGAACGGAGTTCGGTAGTGATGCGAATCGGGCTGCTTCTCGACCAGTTAGAGGGACCGGACGCGCTGGACAGGCTTCAGGAGCGGATCGCCCGGGCGGCCGACGACGGCTTCTCCTCGGCCTGGATGTCCAACATCTTCGGCCTCGACGCACTGACCGCGCTCGCCGTGGCCGGCCGCCAGGTGCCGGGGATCGAGCTCGGCACAGCCGTCGTCCCCACCTACCCGCGTCATCCGGCGGTGCTCGCCCAGCAGGCGCTCACGGTCAACACCGCCCTGCGGGGGCGGCTGGCGCTCGGCATCGGC
Source organism: Streptosporangium sp. NPDC000396 (assembly GCF_042898655.1). NCBI lineage: Bacteria > Bacillati > Actinomycetota > Actinomycetes > Streptosporangiales > Streptosporangiaceae > Streptosporangium > Streptosporangium sp. NPDC000396. Next base: position 95,997 of record NZ_JBIAZA010000035.1, on the reverse strand, counting down.
CTGTCGCACCAGATCGTGATCGAGAACATGTACGGCTACAGCTTCGACAAGCCGGCCCGGCACATGCGTGAGTACCTGTCCGTCCTGGTCCCGCTCGTGCGCGGGGAGCAGGTGGCGTTCGAGGGAGAGACCCTCAAGGCGCAGCTCGGGCTGACGACGCCGGGTGCGGGGGAGATGCCCGTGCTCATCGCCGCGCTGGCCCCGCGCATGCTCAGGCTGGCCGGGGAGATGGCCGACGGCACCGTGCTGTGGATGACCGGTCCCAGGACCGTGGCCCAGCACGTGGCGCCGGCCGTCACCGAGGCCGCGCGGGCCGCCGGGCGGCCCGCGCCGAGGATCGTCTGCGCGCTCCCGGTCTGCGTCACCGACGACGTCGAGGCCGCCAGGACCCGAGCCGGAGAGGTGTTCGAGATCTACGGCCAGCTGCCGTCCTACCGGGCGATGCTCGACAGGGAGGGCGCCGCGGGCCCAGCCGACGTGGCGATCGTCGGCGACGAGGGCGAGGTGTCCGCTCAGATCGAGTCGCTGGCCGAGGCCGGGGTCACCGACTTCGTCGCCGCCGAGTACAGCCCGGACGGCCGGACGCGGGAGTTCCTCAAGACCCTGCTCTGACCGGACCGGCCTTCATGATCGCCTTCTTGGACCGCCAGGACATGATGGACCAGGGGGCGAGCGCCGACAGGATCGAGCCGACCGACAGCACGGAGCCGATCGAGAACGCCGACGCGGCCGAGCCGATGGAGCCGATGGACAGCACCGAGCCCACGGACCCGATCGAGAGGATCGAGTTGGTCGAACCGATGGACAGGATCGAGTTGTCCGAGCGGATCGACCATAGCGAGTCATGATTTTTCGACATGACGGCAATCATGCTCCATCCCGCCTTCACGGATGCTCATGGATCAGGCGCCGAAGGCCGCCAGGGTCGCCCAGGCCGTACCGGCGCCGATGAGGGCTCCGGCGACGACCTGGGCCGGGGTGTGGTGCGTGAGCCGTACCCGGGCCCAGCACACCGTCGCCACGATCGGCGCGCCCACCCCGAGGGCCGGTACGGCCGGCAGCACGTGGGCGAGCACCACCACGGTGCCCGCCGACACCGCCGCGTGGAAGGAGATCTTCCACCAGAGCGTGATCGGCACCGTCACCGCCAGCGCGGCCAGCATCGCGGCCACCGTGGCGACCAGCAGCCTGGGCGCCCCCAGCCAGATCAGCAGCACCAGCGCGACGAGCACCGCCACGACCGCCACCAGCAGCGGTTTCGTCCGGCTCGCCCGGTCGACCAGGTGGTGGGAGTCCAGCCGTCCGGAGCGGACCCCGGCCAGGATCACCCCGGCCGGGACCCCGCCGCACAGCATCGAGGCCACCAGCCCCCACCCGGCGCCGGACCAGCCGTCCGTCACCAGCCCGACGAGCGGCGGCAACACGATGACCAGCACCTGCGGGGCGAAAAATCCGGTGAGCCATCGGGCGGCCACCGCCGCGACCCTCTCACCGCGCGCCGCTTTCCGACCGGTCATGCCACTCCTCAGGGGTACGAGGTTTGTGGATCAACCTTGTCAGATGCGCGGCCCGCTCCGGGCCGTCAGTCGTTGGCGTGCAGGATGCTGTTGAGCTCCACGCCGGTGCCCTCGCGGGGGACGACCTCGACGGCGCCGGAGACGGAGTTGCGGCGGAACAGCAGGCCGGACGCGCCGGAGAACTCGGCGGCCTTGACGACCTGGCCGTCGGGGAGGGTGACCTTGGTCCCGGCGGTGACGTAGAGGCCGGCCTCCACGACGCAGTCGTCGCCGAGGGAGATGCCGATGCCGCTGTTGGCGCCGAGCAGGCAGCGGCGCCCGACCGAGATGACCTGCTTGCCGCCGCCGGACAGGGTGCCCATGATCGAGGCGCCGCCGCCGACGTCGGAGCCGTCATCCACGACCACGCCCGCCGAGATGCGGCCCTCGACCATCGAGGTGCCCAGGGTCCCGGCGTTGAAGTTGACGAACCCCTCGTGCATCACCGTCGTGCCGCTGGCCAGATGCGCGCCGAGGCGGACGCGGTCGGCCTCGGCGATCCGGACGCCGCTGGGCACCACGTAGTCGATCATCCGCGGGAACTTGTCCACGCCGTAGACGGTCACCTGGCCACGGGCGCGCAGGCGCAGCCGTACCGTCTCGAAGTCCTCGACCGGGCACGGGCCGTGGTTGGTCCACACCACGTTGCTCAGCACGCCGAACAGGCCGTCCAGGTTCTGCCCGTGGGGCTGGACGAGACGGGCCGAGAGCAGGTGGAGACGGAGGTAGGCGTCGTGCGCGTCGGCGGGCGCCTCCGACAGCTTGGCGATCCCGGTGTACACCGCGACCACCTCCACGCCGCGGTCCTCGTCCGGGCCGAGCAGCGCGGTCACTCCGGAACCGAGCGCGCGGACGGCCTCTTCCTCGGTCAGGCGCCTGGTGCCCGGGTAGTCGGGCTCACCCAGCTGGGGGGAGGGGAACCAGGTGTCGAGCACGGTCCCGCCGGAGGTGATGGTCGCGATGCCGACGCCGTGGGCGCCGGTGGTCTGAGCTGCTGCGTTCACACCGGCCAAGCCTAGTCAAAGCCGCCGCAATGGCAGTACGCCGAGGGAGCGTTGGGCGTGTGCCCCGCATTCCCGATCAATAGCGTGGCCGCCATGTTGCACGGCATCGATGTGTCGAACTGGCAGGGCGCCGTCGACTGGGACCGTCACGCCAGGAACGGGGTCGCCTTCGCCTTCGCCAAGGCGACCGAGGGAGGTCGTTTCACCGACCGGTGGTTCGGCCGGAACTGGACGGGCATGCGGGAGAACTGGATGGTCTGCGGGGCCTACCACTTCGCCCGTCCCACCGGGGACCCGGAGGCCCAGGCGAACCACTTCCTGCAGGTCGTAGGGCAGGCAGGGGGACTACGCCGAGGCGATCTGCTCGCGCTCGACCTGGAGACCAGCGACCGTATGCCCCCTCACAAGGTGGCCCGTTTCGCCCGCCGCTGGTGCCAGGTGGTCACCGCGCAGGCCGAGGTGCGTCCGGTGGTCTACACGTATCTGACGTTCGCGCAGAAGGGCAACTGCGACGGTCTGGAGGGCTATCCGCTCTGGATCTCCGCGCCCGACCACCCCACGGGCAGGCCGGACGTTCCGGGGCCGTGGCGGAGATGGACCATTCACCAGCACTCCACCAGGCCCCTGGACCGCAACGTCTTCCTGGGCACCAGGGCCGAACTCACCTCACTGGGGTACCGCCGGCGCCGCAGCGCCTGAGATATTCCGTGGCGGACACCGGTAGCATCGATGGCTAGACCTAACCGTCGTCTTCTCTCAAGGAGCAACCGTGTCCGCCGTGCCAGAACTTCGTGTCACCCTCGCCGGAGCCGAGCGTGTGGTGGCGGAGGGCACGACGTACGGCGACGCCCTTGAGGCCGACGGCCGCTCCGTGGTCGCCGCCCGCGCCAACGGCGAGCTGAAGGACCTCGCGGCCCTCGTCGCCGAGGGCGACGTGATCGAGCCGGTCCCGGCCGGCAGCCCCGACGGCCGCGCCATCGTGCGCCACTCCACCGCGCACGTCATGGCCCAGGCCGTCCAGGAGATCTTCCCCGGGGCCAGGCTGGGCATCGGCCCGCCGGTCGAGAACGGCTTCTACTACGACTTCGACGTCAAGAGCCCGTTCACCCCCGACGATCTCAAGCGCATCGAGAAGCGCATGCGCGAGATCGTCAAGCAGGGGCAGCTCTTCTCCCGCCGGGTCGTCTCGGACGAGGAGGCGCGCGAGGAGCTGGCCGCGGAGCCGTACAAGCTGGAGCTCATCGGCCTCAAGGGCGGTGCCGGCGCGGAGGACGGGGCCGACGTCGAGGTGGGCGGCGCAGAGCTGACCATCTACGACAACCTCGATCCCAAGACCGGCGACCTGTGCTGGAAGGACCTGTGCCGCGGCCCGCACGTGCCGAGCACCCGGTCCATCCCGGCGTTCAAGCTGATGCGCTCCGGCGGCGCCTACTGGCGGGGCAGCGAGAAGAACCCGCAGCTCCAGCGGATCTACGGCACCGCCTGGGAGTCGCGGGAGAGGCAGGACGAATACCTCCACCTGCTGGAGGAGGCCGAGAAGCGCGACCACCGCAAGCTGGGCGCCGAGCTCGACCTGTTCTCCTTCCCCGACGAGCTGGGTTCGGGCCTGCCGGTCTTCCACCCCAAGGGCGGCGTGATCCGCCGCGTCATGGAGGACTACTCGCGGCGCAGGCACGAGGAGGCGGGTTACTCCTTCGTCAACACCCCGCACATCACGAAGGAGAACCTCTACAAGACCTCCGGCCACCTCGACTGGTATGCCGACGGCATGTTCCCGCCCATGGAGCTTGAGGGCGCCAACTACTACCTCAAGCCGATGAACTGCCCGATGCACAACCTGATCTTCAGGGCGCGCGGGCGGTCCTACCGCGAGCTGCCGCTGCGGCTGTTCGAGTTCGGCACCGTCTACCGCTACGAGAAGTCCGGCGTCGTCCACGGCCTGACCCGCGTCCGCGGCCTGACCCAGGACGACGCGCACATCTACTGCACCCGCGACCAGATGCGCGACGAGCTGAAGTCGCTGCTCAGGTTCGTCCTGGACCTGCTGCGCGACTACGGGCTCGACGACTTCTACCTTGAGCTGTCGACCAAGGACCCGGTCAAGTTCGTCGGCACCGACGAAGACTGGGACGAGGCCACCGAGACCCTGCGCGAGGTGGCCGAGTCGGAGAACCTGGAACTCGTCCTCGACCCGGGCGGTGCGGCGTTCTACGGGCCGAAGATCTCGGTGCAGGCTCGCGACGCCATCGGCCGGAGCTGGCAGATGTCGACCATCCAGCTCGACTTCAACCTTCCGCAGCGCTTCGAGCTGGAATACCAGTCGGCCGACGGCTCGCGCCAGCAGCCGATCATGATCCACCGTGCGCTGTTCGGCTCGATCGAGCGCTTCTTCGGCGTCCTGGTCGAGCACTACGCGGGCGCGTTCCCGCCCTGGCTCGCCCCGGTGCAGGTCGTCGGCATCCCGATCGCCGAGGCTCACGTGCCCTACCTGCAGGATGTGGCCAAGAAGGCCCGCGAGCGGGGCATCCGCATCGAGGTGGACGCCTCCGACGACCGGATGCAGAAGAAGATCCGCAACGCGCAGAAGTCCAAGGTGCCCTTCATGCTCCTCGCCGGCGACGAGGACATCGCCAACGGCGCGGTCTCCTTCCGCTTCCGCAACGGCGAGCAGAAGAACGGCATTCCGATCGAGGACGCGATCAACGAGATCGCCGACGCCGTCGAGCGCCGGATCCAGGTCTGATCTCCTGTCACAGGCGGCCCGTGTCTCCCCCGGAGGGAGGCGCGGGCCGCCTGCTTTTCTCGCAGGTTTCTTCTGGGTGGGGAGCCCTTCTGATTCCTTACTGACAGATTGACAAATCTCCATGGATTTAGTAAATGCCTCCAAAGAGACACCCTTGATCATCCCTTCGGTGTGAACGAATCTCATCTATGGTCCGTGGCATTGATCTGCCATTTCCCCGGAGATTCGATGGCTCCATAGCGAAGAACGCGTTCCCGGAACGCGTGGACTGGGGAGCCAAATGGGGAAGGGACTGTCGCTCTCCGTGGCTTTGGACGGACTGACGCAGGTTTACGGCGGTAGCTCGTCCAAAGAGATCACGGGTCTCGCCCTCGCGGGCGGCCGAGGCGAGCGTGCGCTGCCACTCACTCTGGAATCACAGGACTATCTGCGAAGCAAGGCACTGATCCCGATCGTCGGACGCCCTCTTCTGGAGTGGATCGTGGACGATCTGCGGGAGCAGGGCGTGGGACGGTTCCACGTGGTGGCCAAAGGCCGGGAGAACCACGCGCAGATCCGTCAGCTCATCGGGCACGGTGAGCGGCATGGAATAGACGTTCAGTATTCCCGCACCCGCTTCGATCACGTCAATACGGGATCGGCGGCCGCGACGCTGCACAACATCGAGTACTGCGACCTCTCAGGAACGGCGCTTGTCTTTCCTGTCGACTCCCTTTTCGACTTCGACCTGGCCGCGATGGCGGCCGCGCATCGGGAGAGCGGGGCGGTGGTCACGGTCGCCACCGTCCAGCGGCTGCCCGAGGAGATCGCCGGAAAGTACGGCGTGATGAGGGTCGACGAGCGGAGCCGGGTGACCGGGTTCATGGAGAAGCCCGATCGAGCCAGGCTGGCCCGCTGGACGCCCTCGGGAACCACGCTGCCGACCAGCGCGGGCATGTATCTGATCGACTGCGGCGCGCTGCGTCGCATCGCGCGTGATCCGCGGCTCGTCGAGGCGGCCCGGAGCCGGCTCGACTGGGGACACGACCTGCTGCCGTGGCTGGTGACGAACGGCCACCACGTCCAGTGTCACGACGTCCAGCGGATGGGCGACCTGGGCACCCCGGTCGACTACCTGGACACCATGCGAGCCGTGCTCGCGGGGGGCTACACCCGGGTCGAGAAAGGCCTGGGCGAGGTGAGCCCCTTCGGCGCCCACTGCTGGATCCACGAGAGCAGCCTGCGGGCCAGGGATCCGCTGACCGGCACCACCCTGGCAGAGAAGATCGCTACCGGTCTGGTGGTGGTCGGTCCCCGGGTGCGTATCGGCCGGCACGTGGAGATCGGGCCCGGCGTACGGCTCAGCGGTGCCGACATCGGCGACGGCGCCGACATCGGCGAGGGCGCCGTGCTGAAGAACGTGGCGTGTCACGACGGCACGACGGTCGGGCCGTACGCGCAGCTGACCGACGTCTACGTGGGCGCGATGTCGGACCTGCGCTCCACCCGGAGCCAGCCCGTCATCGCCCGCAACTTCACCGCTCTCGGGGACGAGGTACGGGTCATGCCCGGCGTCCTGCTGGACGGGGTGAAGGTCTATCCCCGGATCACCGTTCCCTCGGAGGTCCGGCTTCCCATCGGGACCGAGCTGTCCAGCGCGGAGGATGCCCTGTCCTGGATCCATCGCCGAGAGGTCCTGCAAGCGACCGGATGACAGGTCTTGCACGTGACCGAGAAGAAGGAGAGCCATGAATTTGCGATCGATTCTTCCCGCATCCCTTCTCGTTCTCGCCCTCGCCGCCGCGAGCGGGTGCGCGGGGACGGAGAAGGCTCCTGACGCGGGCGCGGCCCCGGCGGGCGGTGCCTCCTCCGCCGCTCCGGCAAACCCCCCGTCCGCCAAACAAGGAGACGCCTTGGCCACGCTGGACCCCGCAGTCAAGCAGTATGTCGACGCCGTCAACAGCAAGGACCTCGACAAGGTCGTCAGTGCCTTCCACGCGGACGGCGTCGTCTCCGACGTCGGCCGTGAGATCAAGGGCGCCGACGCCATCAGGGCCTGGGTCGACAACGAGGTGATCGGCGGCCGCCTGGACGTGCTGGAGAACACCCCGCGCGAAGGCGGAAACCGTGTGCTCGTGCAGTTCGCACCCGGCGGCAGCGGGGGCTTCCGCGCCTACTACGACTTCCAGATCCGAGACGGCCGCATAGCCAGGGCCGATCTCACCTATGCCTAGGTGGTAGGTACCAATGCGAAAAACGAAACTACGGGTGGAACCCGGGAGGTCGCAGCCGCTCGGCGCGACACCCGACCGTGACGGGGTGAACTTCTCCCTGTACTCCGAACACGCCACGAGCGTCGACCTGCTCCTCTTCGACTCCGACCGGGCGCCCACGCCGTCCCGCACCATCCCGCTGGAGCACAAGAGCTTCCACTTCTGGCACTGCTACGTCCGCGGCCTGCGGCCGGGACAGATCTACGCCTACCGGGTGGACGGCCCCGCGGACCCGGCCAGGAACGGCACCCGGTTCAACCCCTCGAAGGTGCTGATCGACCCCTACGCCCGCGGCAACGTCAACACCCTGTGGGATCGGGGCCTGGCGGTCGGCACCGAGGACAACGTCGCGACGTCCATGCGCAGCGTGGTCATCGACACCCAGCACTACGACTGGGAGGGGGACACCCCCCTCGGCGTCCCGCTCGCCGACACGATCATCTACGAGATGCACGTCCGGGGATTCACGCGGTCGGACACCTCGGGCTGTGCCTACCCCGGCACGTTCTCGGCGGTCATCGAGAAGATCCCCTACCTCAAGAGCCTGGGAATCACCGCCGTCGAGCTGCTGCCGGTCTTCGACTTCGACGAACAGGAGGTGCTCCGGTACGGGCCGGACGGCCAGCCGCTCCGCAACCACTGGGGATACGACCCCTTCGGGTTCTTCGCCCCGCACTCCGACTACTGCCAGACACCGGACGCCGGTACCCATGTCACGGAATTTCGGGACATGGTCAAGGCGCTGCACCGCGAGGGCATCGAGGTGATCCTGGACGTCGTCTTCAACCACACCACCGAGGGCGACGAACGCGGCCCCACCGTCAGCTTCCGCGGGCAGTGCAACGAGCTGTTCTACCACCTCTGGCCCGCGGACCGGTCGTACTACATGAACTACTCCGGCTGCGGAAACGCCATCAACGCCAATCACCCGATGACCGCCAAGTTCATCATCGAGTGCCTGGAGTACTGGGTCACCGAGCACCACGTCGACGGCTTCCGGTTCGACCTGGGCTCGGAACTCTCCAGGGGCATCGACGGCGCCGAGATGGAGTCGCCACCGGTCCTGTGGGGGATCGAGCTGTCCAGGGCGCTGGCCGACACGAAGATCATCGCGGAGCCGTGGGACGCGGCGGGCCTCTACCAGGTCGGCCGTTTCCCCGGAAAGCGCTGGGCGGAGTGGAACGGCCCGTTCCGTGACCATGTCCGGCGCTTCGTGCGCGGAGACGCCGGCCTGGTCGGCGAGATCGCCTCCCGGATCGGCGGCAGCGCGGACCTGTTCGGCCCGCAGGGCCTGCTGCCGACCAACAGCATCAACTTCATCACCGCGCACGACGGCTTCACCCTCAACGACCTCGTCTCCTACAACGGCAAGCACAACGAGGCCAACGGGGAGAACAACCAGGACGGCTCCGACGACAACAACAGCTGGAACTGCGGTGTCGAAGGGCCGACGGACGACGAGGCCATCGAGGCGCTGCGCCGCCAGCAGATCAAGAACCTCTTCGCCATCCTGATGCTCAGCAGGGGTGTGCCGATGATCCTGAGCGGCGATGAGGTCCGCCGCACACAGGGAGGCAACAACAACACCTACTGCCAGGACAACGAGACCACCTGGTTCGACTGGGCCCTCGTCGACAAGAACACGGAGATCCTCTCCTTCTTCCGCCGGATGGTCGAGTTCCGCAGGCGGATGTCGGTCCTGAGGTCTCCGGAATTCCTCTCCGACGCCCCGAACGAGCGGGGCCTACCGGGTGTGACCTGGCACGGGACACGGCTCAACAGCCCCGGCTGGGGCGACCCCGGAGCCCACGCGCTGGCCTACACGATGGCCGGCATGGGGGACGAGCCAGATCTGCACGTGATCCTCAACATGTTCCACCTGGAGCTGGACTTCGAGATCCCCACCCTCCCCGGAAGGAGGTGGCGCCGAGCCGTCGACACCTCGTTGCCCGGCCCCGACGACATCACAGCGCCCGGCGAAGGAATCACGATGGACGCCGATGTCTACCGTGCCGCCGGGCGAAGCGTGGTCGTCCTGCTGTCAGAACCGACACAAGGAACAGAAACGACGCGAAGCGAGGAATCATGAGTTATTCCTTCTCCGACACCGTCGCCGGTTATGTGGAGGCCGTTGATCCGGCCAACGACCGGGTCACGCTGAGAACCAGCGGCGGCGATCCAGTCGAGGTCTACCTGGCCGACAACCTCTCCTCCAGCATCGTCCGCAACCTGGGTGAGCCGTACCGGGACACCACAGGGGAAACCCGGTCGATGCTCGTCCCCGGCCGCTTCCTGTACGCCTACGGGATCAACTACCCGCAGAACGGCGGGTTCCGCTTCGAGGCCAAGCAGCTGACCTTCCCCGAGACCTACCGGGGCGAGTTCGTCTTCGAGGACCCCTGCTGGTGGATCGACCAGGCGCGGGCGATCGGCGACTTCTACCTGCGCGGTCAGTTCCCCGACGGGAACTACGACTGGCGCAACTACCGCACCAAGCTCACCCTGGCCGGAACCCACACGCCCGACTACATATCCCCCGAGCACCGCCAGGAGACCGACACGATCTCCCGGCTGGTGTACGGCCTGGCCACCGCCTACCTCCTCACCGGTGAGGACCGCTTCCTGGAGGCGGCCGAGAGCGGCACCGAGTACCTGCGCGAGCACATGCGGGTCAAGGACACCCGCGAGGGCACCGCGTACTGGTACCACGGGGTCGACATCTCGGCCGACGGCCAGCGGAAGATCTACGCCTCGGAGTTCGGCGACGACTACGACGCCATCCCCATGTACGAGCAGATCTACGCGCTCGCCGGCCCCACGCAGACCTTCCGGGCCACCGGAGACCCGCGCATCCTCGAGGACGTCGACAAGACGATCACGCTGTTCCAGCGGTACTTCCACGACGACGAGAACGGCGGCTACTTCTCCCACCTGGACCCGGTGAGCTTCGACCCCCGCTCTGACCGGCTGGGCGGCAACCGGGCGCGCAAGAACTGGAACTCCGTGGGCGACCACGCCCCCGCCTACCTGATCAACGCGGTGATCGCCACCGGGCGGCAGGACCTGGCCGACTTCCTGGTCCGGACCGCGGACACGATCCTGGAGCGGTTCCCCGACGCCACCTCGCCCTTCGTCCAGGAACGGTTCCACGAAGACTGGAGCCCCGACCGCACCTGGGGCTGGCAGCAGGACCGCGCCGTGGTGGGGCACAACCTCAAGATCGCGTGGAACCTGATGCGGGTCCACCACAACTCCCCGAACGAGAAGTACGTCGAGCTGGCCCGGCGCCTGGCCGACTCGATGCCCGGCGTGGGCAGCGACCAGCGCAGAGGCGGCTGGTACGACGTGGTCGAGCGCACGCTGCGCGGCTCGGAGACCCAGCACAGGTTCGTCTGGCACGACCGCAAGGCCTGGTGGCAGCAGGAGCAGGCCATCCTGGCCTACCTGATCCTCGCCGGCTCGCTGGACGACAAGGAATACCTCCGCCTGGCGCGGGAGGCCCAGTCCTTCTACAACGCCCACTTCCTGGACCACGACGACGGCGGCGTCTACTTCAACGTGCTGGCGAACGGCCTGCCGTACCTCGTCGGCACCGAGCGGCTCAAGGGCAGCCACTCCATGTCCGGATACCACTCCATGGAGCTGTGCTACCTGTCGGCGGTCTACATCGGGCTGCTCGTCGCGCAGTCGCCGCTCGAACTGCACTTCAAGCCGAGGCCCGACTCCGACCGGACCCTGCGGGTGGCGCCCGACCTGCTGCCCAAGGGCAAGGTCCGCATCACGCACGTCTGGATCGAGGGGGCGCCGCACGCCGACTTCGACCCGGAGGCGCTGGAGGTGCGGCTTCCCGAGTCCCTGACCGACCTGCGGGTGCGGGTCCGGATCGCTCCGGTGGAGATGACCGCCGACGCCCAGTACTCGCTGGACAACGGCACCGCCAGGATCACCTGCAGCGGTGACCTCACCGGCGACCAGCTCGTCAAGCTCCGGCACGCGCTCAACCACGCGCTCCACGACGAGGTGACGCAGACCGAGCTGGACCTGCGCGGCGTGACCTCCCTCTCCCGCGCGGCCCTGAACGAGATCCTCGTCGCGCAGGCGCACATGTCGATGGACGAGCAGATCACCGTCCTGTGCTCCGACCCCGACATCGCCGACATGGTTCGCAGCACGGACGCCTTCCAGGTGATCGATCTGGGAGCGCGTCAGTGACCAGGCTCTCGGCCTGCCTGGCCGTACGGGATCTCGACCGGTGCGCCGCGTGGTACGCCGACACGCTGGGATTCACGGTGGCCAGGCGACACGAGTTCCCCGAGCTGGGGGCGAGCGTGGCCTACCTGGCGCTGGGGGAGCAGAGGCTGGAACTGCTCCAGCCCGCGGGCGGCGTCGGCCTGACGCTGCCCGCGCCCCCCGGCCACGCGCTCGTGTACGGAGTCACGCAGCTGGCCTGCTACGTCGACGACATCGAGGCGGCCCGCGACCGGGTCCTGGCGGCGGGCATCCCGCTGGCCATGGACCCGGTCACGGTCCCCGAACTGGGGGTCTCGGCGTTCTTCATCCGGGACCCCGAAGGCAACCTCATCGAGTTCATCCAGGAAGGAGTGACGGGCATGGCGACCACGAGAGAAGTGGCGGAGCGCTGGTTCACGGCCCTGACCTCGAGCGACATCGACACGGCGCTGAGCTGCCTGGCCGAGGACGTGGAGTGGATCAACTACACGCCGGTGCCCGGCTTCAACGACGACATGCCGTGGATCGGCACTTACCGGGGGCCGCAGGCGGTCCTCGAGTCCTTCAAGGTCTTCACCGGCCTGGTCGACGTCAAGTCCGAAGAACTCACCCGGCTCCTCGTCGACGGCGACGAGGCCACGGGGATCATCCGCGAGCGGTCCGTGGTGCGCCCGACCGGCATGGAGTTCGACATCGAGTTCGTCCAGCGGCTGTGGATCTCCGACGGGAAGATCGTCCGCTGGAAGTCCTACACCGACCCGTCGCAGATCATCAGGGCGCTGAGGGGCACGGCATGAGTGCCGAGGCGCTGGCGGCCGTTCACGCGGGTCGGGCCGACGAACTGGGCCGCCTGCTGAAGGACGGCGCCGACCCCGACACCCGGGACCCCGGTAACGGCCTCACCCTGCTCATGATCGCCGCCGGCCGGGGAGACCTGGCCTCGGTGACGACCCTGCTCGACGCCGGAGCGGACGTCCTGACCGCCGAGCCGGGAGCCGGGGCCAGCACCCTGCACAAGGCGATTCAGGGCGGCAGTCTCGACGTCGTCCGGGCGCTGGTCGAGGCCGGCGCGTTCGTGGACGCCGTCGCGCCGACCACAGGGCACACGCCGCTGATGGACGCGCTCTGGTTCAAATGGCCGGACATCGCGGGGTATCTGCTGGACCAGGGCGCCGGCCTGAACCTCTCCACGCACTACGGCTTCACGCTCAAGGAGCACTTCGCCTACGAGCTGAACGTCAACACGCACGGCAAGGACCGGCTGATCGAGGCCGACCGGCTGCTCAAGGCGAGGAGCGCGTCCGACGAGGCGCAGGCGGCCGAGCAGCTTCTCATGGCGGCGGTCGTCGCCGGTGACCTGCCCGAGGTCAAGGCGCTGCTGAGCCGGGGCGTCGAGGTCGACGCCCGCTACCCCCGGGTCAACGGCTTCAACGACGGGCACACCCCGTTGCTGGTCGCGGCCAGGGACGGGCACCGGGAGATCGTCCGGGAACTGCTCGCCGCGGGCGCCGACGTCAACGCCGTGGAGCCGGTGTTCGGCGCCGTGCCGCTGCACAAGGCGGTCTACAACGGCCACGCCGACATCACCCGGCTGCTGATCGAGCACGGCGGCTGCGACCTGAACTTCCAGGGAGCGACCAACGGCTACAGCCCGCTGCACGACTCCCTGTGGCACGGCTACGCGGAGTGCGCGCAGGTCCTTCTGGACGCCGGCGCCCGCACCGACCTCGTCGGCCACGACGGCAAGACGCCGCGGGACATCGCGGTGGAGACCTTCGGCGCGGACCACCCCCTGGTTCAGCAGACCACGCCGATCGTGAACTGAAAGGACACGGAAATGCTCTTCTACGTGCAGATGCGATGGAACCACGAAGGCCGCATCAGCCTTGAGGAACTCTGGGACGTCGAGGCCCTGGAGACCGAGCACGCCAAGGAGACCATCGAGTCCGGAATGTGCGTCGGGATCTGGAAGGTCGCCGCGCAGAAGCGAGTGATCGCCATCATCGACGCCGAGTCGACCGAGGAACTGGACCGCACCGCGCTCGGACGGCTGCCCATGCGCGAGTACCTGGAGTTCGAGGTGGTCTGGCCGCTCCGCGACTACCTGGGCTTCGCCGAAGACGTCAACAAGCGTTACAAGGTTTAGGAGCAGCAGATGCCACGGCGCATTCTCATCGTCCTCTCGGAGTGGGGCTACTGGGGCGAGGAACTCCTGGGGCCGCTGGAGACCTTCGACCAGGCCGGTTACACCGTCGACTTCGTCACCCCCACAGGCAAGCGGCCCGTCGCCATCACGGTCAGCATGGACCCCGACTTCATCGACCCGCCGCTCGGCCGCTCGGTCACCAGCGCCGAGACCGCGCGCAAGGTCAGGGAGCTGGAGGCCTCCGACCGCCTGGACAACCCGATCGACCTGTCGAGCTGGGTGCCCGAGCGGCCCTACCGCAGCGAGGATGACTTCCTGCGCAAGCTGGAGGCCTACAACCGCGACCTGGCGGCGCTGCAGCGCGAGCTCGACGAGCGGTACGACGCCCTGCTCATCGTGGGCGGCAGCGGCCCGATCGTGGACCTCGCCAACAACGGCCGGGTGCACGCGCTCATCCTGGCCTTCCGCCGCCTCGACAAGCCCATCGCCGCCGAATGCTACGGCGTCGCCTGCCTGGCCTTCGCCCGCGAGCAGGAGGACCGGCACAGCATCATCCAGGGCAAGCACGTCACCGGGCACTGCATCGAATACGACTACAAGGACGGCACCGGCTTCATGGGCACCGACTTCGTGATGGGGCCCCCGCCGTACCCGCTGGAGTACATCCTGCGTGACGCGACCGCCCCGGGTGGCGCGTACATCGGGAACTTCGGCAAGGAGACGTCGGTCATCGTCGACTACCCGTTCATCACCGGCCGGTCGACGCCCGATTCCTACCTCACCGGCCAGAAGGTGGTCGAGGTGCTGGATCACGGCCTGCGCCGCTGGGGCTTCACGGCCTAGCCGGCGGACACGACGAAGGAGACAGCATGGCGAGATCAGGCCGACACGCCGTCGCCGAACAGCTGGCGATGGACGGAGTCCGTCATGTGTTCGGCAATCCCGGCACGGTTGAGCAGGGGCTGCTGGACGCGCTGGAGGAGCACCCCGAGATCCAGTACATCTGCACCCTGCAGGAGTCCATCGCGGTCGCGATGGCCGACGGATACGCGCGCGGTGCCCGGCGGCCCACTGTGGTCCAGCTGCACAGCGGTGTGGGACTGGGCAACGGCATCGGCATGATGTACCAGGCGATGCGCGGGCACAGCCCGCTGGTGGTCCTGGCCGGTGACGCGGGCGTGCGCTACGACGCGATGGACGCGCAGATGGCGGCCGATCTGGTCGGCATGGCGCGTCCCGTCACCAAGTGGGCCACCCGCGTGACCCACCCGAGCTCGGTGCTGCGCGTACTACGCCGGGCTTTCAAGATCGCCATGACCGCACCCGCGGGCCCTGTCTTCGTCGCGCTTCCCGCCGACGTGCTCGACGCGGCGAACAACGAACCGGTGGTGCCGACCTCGTTCCCGGTGACGCGGTCGGCACCGCCGAAGGAGGAGATCGACCGGGCCGCCGCGCTGCTCGCCGGGGCGGACCGGCCGCTGATCATCGCCGGGGACGGCGTGGCGTTCTCCTCCGCCCAGGCCGAGCTCGCCTCGGTCGCCGAGATCCTCGGCGCCCCGGTATGGGGCGCCGACTGGGCGGAAGTGAACCTCGACCAGAACCACCCGCAGTTCCGGGGCATGCTCGGGCACATGTTCGGCGAGCACAGCAAGGAGATCACCACGCAGGCGGACGCGGTGCTCATCTGCGGCACCTACGTCTTCCCCGAGGTGTTCCCCTCACTGGACGGCGTCTTCGCCAGCGGTGCCCCGGTGGTGCACATCGACCTCGACCCCTACCAGATCGCCAAGAGCTTCCCGGTGGACGTGGGCCTGGTCGCCGACCCGGCCGTCACCCTCGCCATGCTGGCCGACGCGCTCACCGCCGTGACCACCCCCGAAGGGCGCGCCCGCGCCGCGGAGCGGGTCCGTGTCATGGCGGAGGAGGACGCCGAGAAGCGCGGCTCCGAACTGGCCAGGGACGAGTCCCTGCGCGAGGCGTACCCGATACACGCCGCACGGTTCGCCGACGAGCTGGCACGGCAGCTGCCCGCCGACGCGGTCATCTTCGACGAGGCGCTGACGACGTCGCCGGATCTCATGCGTTACCTGCCGGCCTCCCGGCCGGGAGGCTACTTCCAGACCCGCGGCGGTTCCCTCGGCGTCGGCATCCCCGGCGCGATCGGCCTCAAGCTTGCCGATCCGTCCGCCACGGTGGTGGGCTTCACCGGCGACGGCGGGGCCATGTACACCATCCAGGCGCTGTGGACGGCCGCCAGGTACGACGTGGACGTCACGTTCGTCGTCTGCAACAACAGCTCCTACGAGCTCCTCAAGATCAATATTGAGGAGTACTGGCGCGAGCAGGGGATCCCCGCGCACGGGTTCCCCACCTCCTTCGACCTGTCGCACCCGCAGCTCCGGTTCGACGGGCTGGCGGAGGCGCAGACCGTACCGGCCGCTCGCGTCGAGCGCCCCGAGGAGATCGCCCCCACCATCCGCAAGGCGCTCTCCCACCCCGGGCCCTTCCTGATCGACCTCGTCATCGCGAGCCGGGTGCCGGACCTGCGGTCGGTGGCGGGTGCGGCGAAGGCGTAGCCCTGGGAGAGAGGAGTGAGGAGTATGGACATGGCACTGGCGAACCACAAGATCGCCGTTCTCATGGAGAGCGACTACTACGAGCAGGAGATCTTCTACTACAGGCTGAGGTTCGCCGAGGAGGGGATCGACGTCCACTTCCTCAGCAGGCTGTGGGGCATGCCGTCGGTGACCTTCTACGGGCACGAGTACAAGATCCCCTTCGAGTGCACCGAGAGCTTCGAGGACATGGACGACGAGACGCTGCGGAGCTTCTCGGCGATCATCGTCCCCGCGGGCATCGTCGCCGACCGGCTCCGCTACACCGAGGACATCGACAAGCTCCCGCCCGCCACCGAGTTCATGCGGCGCGCCTTCGCCGAGCCCACGATCATCAAGGGGATCATCTGCCACGGCCTCTGGCTGATGGCGCCGACTCCGGAGCTGGTCAGCGGGCGCAGTCTCGTCGCGCACAACAACCTGCTCGGCGACGTGCGCAACATGGGCGCCAAGTATGTCGACCAGGACGTGGTCGTGGACGGCGACCTGGTGACCGCCCGCACCGGCGGCACCTGCAACCTGTTCGCCCGCACAATCATCGACCTGCTCGCGGAGCGGGACGCCGGCCAGCAGGCGACTCGTTCCGGGGCCTAGAGCGGAGGATTCCGTGATCCACCAACTGATCTTCGCCAGTCCCCGGCCGGGGATGACCGAAGAGGAGTTCCAGCGCTACTGGATCGAGGTGCACGCCGTACGCTACGCGTCCAAGATTCCGCAGATCAAGCGATACTGCGTGGACGCCCGGGTGAACTCCGCCTCCGACAAGGGAGAACCGCTCTGGGGCGGTGTGGCCGAGATCTGGCTCGCCAACGACGCCGACCAGCTCGCCTCGCTCCAGTCTCCGGAGTTCCTCCAGGGCGCCCGGCTGGACGAGCCCCGGTGGGCGGCGTTCTGGCAGACGCTCGTGCTCGACACGGAGGCCGCCGAGGTGGTCCCCGGTGAACCGCAGAGCGCCGACCGGCCGGGTACGAAGCTGCTGATGCTGGTCAAGCGCAGGGCCGGCCTGTCGCTGCAGGAGTTCCGCGAATCCAGCCTCGGCGGGTTCGCGGAGCTGGTGCGGGAGATCCCGGGGCTGCGCCGCTACTGGCAGGGTCACGTTCGCGACGGCGCCTACGCGATCGGGGAGACGGCGCTGGACTGCGCGCACCAGCTCTGGTTCGACAGCGTGGCGGATCTCGACGCCGCGCTGGCCGGTCCGGAGTTCGGAAAGGCGATGGCGGACCTGGAGACGTTCATCGAGCCGCGCTACGTTCACCGGCTCGTGGTCCAGGAGAATTGGATCATCGGCCCATGACGCGAACCGCACTGGTGACCGGAGGCAACCGCGGAATCGGGCTGGAGGTGTGCAGGCAGCTCGCCGAGGCCGGATACCGCGTGATCCTGACGGCGCGTGACCTCGGGCAGGGCGAGAGGCAGGCCGGCCGGTTGCGCTCGGAAGGGCACGACGTGGTGGCCGAGGTGCTCGACGTGACCTCTCCGGCGAGCGTGTCCGCCTGCGCCGAACGGGTCGGAGCGGTCGACATTCTGGTTAACAATGCGGGGATCTACCCCACGCAGTCGTTCTTCCGGGTTGACGAGACCACCTTCCTCGAATCCCTCCAGGTCAATCTGATCGGTGCCTGGCGCATGTGCCAGGCACTGGTCCCCGGAATGATCTATCGGGGGTACGGCCGGGTGGTGAACGTCTCCTCCGGATTGGGCGCCGTCACCCACAACGTCCCCAGTCCGCCCGCCTACGGCATCGCCAAGGCCGGGCTGAACGCGATGACGCTCAGCCTGTCCGCGGCGGTGCCCTGGGTGGCGGTGAAGGTGAACGCCGTATGCCCCGGCTGGGTCCGGACCGACATGGGCGGGCCCGCCGCCCCGGTCAAACCACGGGATGCCGCCGACACCATCGTCTGGCTCGCCACCCTGCCCGACGACGGGCCGACCGGCGGCTTCTTCCGGGAGCGTCGCGAAATCCCGTGGTGAGCCGCGACGCGCTGAGCGAAACCGAGAGGAACGGAGAGGACCATGAGTCCTGTCGAAGATCGCCTGGATGTGAT
Organism: Streptosporangium sp. NPDC000396; assembly: GCF_042898655.1. Classification (NCBI taxonomy): domain Bacteria; kingdom Bacillati; phylum Actinomycetota; class Actinomycetes; order Streptosporangiales; family Streptosporangiaceae; genus Streptosporangium; species Streptosporangium sp. NPDC000396. The sequence goes on along the minus strand of NZ_JBIAZA010000035.1, from coordinate 77,406 downwards.
CGACGTCTGCACCAGGCTGGGGTGGTACACCGACCAGCGGGAATGGGACGCCCTCACCGGGCTGTTCGCCGAGAAGACGGTTCTGGACTACACCAGCCTCAACGGTGGAGAACCCGTCGCCCTGACCCCGGAGCAGATCGTCTCCGCCTGGTCGGGGCTTCTGGGGAAGCTTGAGGCCACCCAGCACCTGATCACCAACCACCTGGCCGAGGTCCAGGGTGACGAGGCCGTGTGCACGGCGGCCTTCCAGGCCACCCACCTGCTGCCCAACGCGCACGGCGGGCCGCTGTGGACGCTGGGCGGCCACTACCGCTTCGACCTGGTCCGCGCCGAGCGGACCTGGAAGATCGCACGAGTGGTGATGACCGCCGTCTGGGCGACCGGCAACCAGCACATCCTGACTCTCGCGGCGGGTGGATAGATGAATCCGGGCGCCGGGGCCTCCGGCGACGGCACCGTTCGCGAAGCGACCCTGTCGTTGCTGCGAGGCCTCGGCCTGACCACGGTCTTCGGCAATCCGAGTCATACCGAGATGCGGCTGTTCCGTGAGTGGCCATCCGACATCTCGTTCGTGCTCGGCCTGCACGAGGCCGCGGTCGTGACGGTGACTCCGCCCCCTCGTGAGCGAGGGGGCTTCTCGCTACGCCGCGTGGGCGTCGCGGAGGGCCAGCCCGACCCTCAGTGTGTTGCTCGCTCCGACGACGTCCGCGTTAGCGGCATATCCGCATCTGACGCAGGTGAAGTCAGCCTGGGATTGACGGTTCTCGCCTGACACGTGTCCGCAACCAGGGCTGGGACAGGTGCGGGAGGTGTTGCGGGGGTCCACAGAGATCAACTGGCGACCGGCGCTTTCAGCCTTGTACGACAGGATGCTCAGGAACACCCCCCAACCCGCGTCCAGGATGCTCTTGTTCAAGCCCGCCTTGGCGGCGGATCCGTTGGGCAGGTAGGAACCGGCCTGTCCGGGGTCCGGCCTGGGAGCCGGGCTCTTGGTCATGTTCTTGATGTTCAGGTCCTCGACCGCGAGGAAGTCCGCGTTGCGGACCAGGGCCAAGGCAGTCTTGTGCGCGTGGTCGGCCCGCTGCCGGGCGGCCTTGCGGTGAATCTGCCCGATCTTCCGGGCGGCCTTCTTACGGCGTTTCGACCCGCGCTGGGTGCGGGCGTAGGCGCGCTGCGCCGCCGCGAGTTCCTCCTTCACCGTTTTCAGGTAACGGGGGTTGGGGATGTGCCCTTGGCCGTCGCTCACCCCGGGCAGTGGCTCGGTGAGCGTGGCGAAGTGGGTGACCCCCATGTCCACGCCGATCTGACGCCCTGTGGAAGGGAGAGGCCGGGCGGGTACGTCGTCGCATGAGAGGATGACGTACCAGCGCCGCCCCTCCCGCTTGACCTCTACGGTTTTGACCCGGCCGGTAACGGGGCGGTGCTGGTGGACCCGCAGGTGCCCGACTCCGTGCAGCTTCACGAAGGCGGCGTTGGGGTGGTGCAGCTGGGAGTCCCACCGGGCTCCGTCCCCCTCGACGAACGTGACCGTGTCGAACCGGCCCCGCCCCTTAAATCGAGGATAGCCGGGGGTCTGCCCGGCCCTGATGCGGCGGAAGAACGCCTCAAACGCCCGGTTCAGGCGGCGCAGCGTCTGCTGCTGGGAGGTGAACGACCAGCGGCCCTGCCCGTCCGGATCGGCGGCGCGGATCTGTTTCAGCTGCGCGGACTGCTCCCCGTATCGGATGCCGATCCGGCGCCGCCGATAGGCCTCGCGCCGCTCCTCCAACGCCGCGTTGTACAACTGACGGTGGTCCTCCAGCATCGCACCGAGTGCGACCGCCTGTTTGACGGTGGGCCGCAGTACGAATCTGAACGACCTGCGCACACCCACCCCCGTCGATCCGCTCGATCACGCCACGGTCAACCTATCGGCTGTCACCGACAAAAAATGAAGGACGAGGCGAAGACTCCAGCGTGAGGGCCGGGGCACACTCAGGTTCGCGTCCGGCTGGCGACTGGACGGGCTCGACATGGTCGCGATCGCCACCGGTTACGGATGCCCTGCCCGCCGAGTGGAGTCGGCCGACCGGCTGAGGCCGGAGCTGACCGCCGCACTGACGGCGGACGGCCCGATGTTGCTGAACGTGCCGGTGGCCGATCCAGGGTCTTTCCGGCTTTAAGTGTTCCAGAGGCTGGCCGGGCTTTTTCCGCATTTAAGGGCAGACCAAAAAGCGGAAAGTGAATTTTCGAGGGCCAGACTTATCGAAATGTTGGTGACTTTGTGTTGATTCTTCCCTCGTCGCCGACGATTCGATTTGGGTATTCTTGCCTCGATCTTGGTCTGACCACGTAAGCGCTCGCAGGTGATGTCACTTTCAAGGGGCACCTATGGTCGGTCGGGAACCTCTTGAAGGGCACCCATCGTCGGTCGGGACCTGGGACACTCCAGGACCACGAGTGACCGTCGCGAGTGTCGCCGGGACGATCGTCGAGTCCTACGACTTCGCGCTCTTCGGACTGGGCGCGGCCCTGGTCTTCGGTGGGAGATTCTTCCCCGCGGGCAGCCCCGGCGTCGCGACGCTCGCGTCTTTGGCGACGTTCGCCGTGGGGTTCCTCGCGCGGCCGATCGGCGGCCTGGTGCTGAGCCACTTCGGCGACCGTGCCGGCCGTGTTCCGATCATGGTGTTCACCCTGTCGCTCATGGGCAGCGCGACCATAGGCATCGGCCTGCTGCCTTCGTATGAGTCCGTGGGCATCCTGGCCCCCGTCCTGCTGGTGATCTTGCGGCTCCTGCAGGGGATCGGCGCGGGTGCCGAGTACGTCGGCGCCATCCTGGTCGCCACCGAGTCCGGCGGGCATCGCGGTCGCGGGCTGCGTGCCAGCCTGCCGGCGGCCGGTTTCTTCGGGGGAGTGCTGCTCGCGACACTCGCCTTCTCGGCGGTGTCCCTGCTGCCCGAGAGGCAGTTCGTCGCCTGGGGATGGCGGGTGCCGTTCCTTCTGAGCCTGGTGACCGTGCTCATCGGCCTTTACTTCCGCGTGAGGATCAGCGAGACGACCGCTTTCAGCGACACGCGGACCACTCGGCGCGCGAACCGTTTCCCCGTCTGGGAAGTGATCCGCCGTCAGCCGCGGGACATGTTCCTCGTGTTCGCCGCCAACGGGCCGTTCGTTGGGATCTTCTACCTCGCCCAGGTGTTCCTGCTGTCCTATGCGACCAAGTCGCTGGGTGTGAGCGCGGTGACCGGGTTGGTCGCGAACCTGGTGGCCTCGGCCGTGGCGATCGTCACCGTGCCGCTGTTCGGCGTGCTGACCGACAGGGTGGGCCGCCGGCCGGTGTGGTTCGGCGGCTCCGCGTTCTTGATCATCACGGCATTCCCCATGTTCCGGCTGGTGGAATCCGGTGGCGGCGCGTGGGTCGTCATGGCGGTGACGCTCATGGTCGGAGTGGGCGTGGCCGCGATGGTGGCGGCCCAGTCGGCGCTGTTTCCCGAACTGTTCGAAACCTCGGGCCGATTCAGCGGAGTCACCGTGGCCAGGGAGGCGAGCGCGGCGCTCGTCGGCGGTCCCGCGCCCTTCGTCGCGGCCGCGCTGACCCAGCGGTACGGGGGCGCGTCATGGCCGATCGCCCTGCTGATCACGGTCCTCGGCGTCGTCGCGTTCGTGGCGGTCGTGTTTCTCCGGGAGACCCGCCGGATTTCCGGCATATCCGAAGCCGATTCCTGACAGCGCATTAATTCGACTGTTCATTGAAATTCAATTATGGTCGTATGGGCAATTGACTTCGCCTCGCACAAAACGATGCCCATAAAGTGACATCCGGGGTCCTACCTTCAGCTTTATCGCTTCATCGGGGCGGACCCGCGGACTAATCTGAGCCCATGCTTCCCGTAATAGAACGGCCGCGAATTCTCCGGGCTCGCGGAGTCGCCTCGGCCGTATCAAACTGTTTCATCGAGTCAAGGCCAGTCGTGCAGATCGTCTTCGCGATGAGGTTTCTCGTGGGGGCGATCCTGGGTGGCAAACTGGACGTGGCATCGGCTATGCTGGGGGTGACCATCTGGTATTTGACTACAACCGCCGTGTATGTTTTCAACGGTGTTACCGATGTTGTCGAGGACCGTGTCAATGGATCAAAACGGCCTATAGCGAGTGGTGACGTATCGCTTAGGGCGGCCGCCACGGTGTCGATATCGTATGCCATTCTCGCCCTGATCGGCGGGGCGATCGAAGGAAATGGCCTCTTCTGGTTCGTCCTCTTATTCCTCGCCCTCGAATATCTGTATTCCGGCCCTCCGTTCCGGTGGAAGCGCTCGACGCCGGGTGCCATCTTCGTCGTGATCGGCATGGGTGGCCTGAGCTACGCGGCCGGCAGTTGGGGGGCGGGCGGCGTCGAGCTGGGTGCCTTCGCCACGGCGGCGGTGCTCTGGATGGGGCTGGTCGGGGCGACCTCGAAGGATCTGCATGACGAGGAGGGCGACCGCGCGGCCGGTCGCAGGACATGGGTGGTGGCCTGGGGGCAGACCCGGGCCCGCGCGGCGATCGGGGTGTCGGCCGTGGGGGTGGGGCTGGGCTTCCTCTTCTTCGCCCTCGGCCTGGTGCACTCCCTGATCCCGGCGGCCGTCGTCTTCTGCGTCGGCGGTTTGACCGTGGCCGGCCTGGTGGTCAGCCCGTCCACTCTCGGCGGGCGAAGCAAGGCGCGCAGACCGTATCTGATTTTTATGATCACACAATACTTGGCGAACATCACTATAATAGTGCAGTTTGCGATGTCCTAACCTTGGCATGACCTGCTAAGATCGCGCCTATATAAAGGTGATGGGTGCGAAGCAGGGAGATCCTGGGTTGGAAATGTCTGGGATCGAAGCCATGGGGGCGCGTGTCGCGGAGAGTCTGGAACTGCGCCGTTCCGAAGTTCTCTCTGTCTATGAAGCGCAGCTTCGTGAAGCGAACAGCACCATTGTCATGAATGATGCCTCCTGGGGCCAGGCGCTGGAACAGGCCGGCTACATTCTGGAAGACGTAAAGGAAAGCCTGCGCAGCGGCCAGGCGGTCATCGACCAGTCCACGCTCTCCCTGAGTACGGCAATCGGTGTGAGCCGGGCATCGCACGGCGTGCACACCAGCGACTCCCTGCGCGCCGCGGCGATTCTTTTCGAAGTCATCCTCACCGTGGTCGAAGAGTCACTTCCCGATGACGCTGTGGCGGCACGGGTTCTGTCGGTGGCGGCCACCGCGCTCAATCTCAGCCTCGTCGAACGAGTTCAAAGCGCGGCGATGTCCTATGCCGGTCATCTGCTCAACCGTATTCACGGCGCGCATGTGGACGAACGGCGGCGCATCGCCAGGGAACTGCACGACCGGCTGGGCAACCAGGTGAACGTCGCCTTCCGCCATCTGGAGATGCACGAGATCTACCACACGGGGTCACCCAGCGAGAAGGTGACCCTGGCCAAGGCGGCCCTTGTCGAATGCCTCGACCGGATCAGGGACATCAATCTCGACCTGCGCCTGAGGAATCCGGTGGAGGACCTGGAGAAGGGGCTGCTCGAATACCTGGCGCTGGTGGCGCCCAACGACGTCTCCACGACGGTGTTCGTCAACGGCGACGAGGCCTGGGCTCCGGCCGGAGTGCGGGACGAGCTTTTCGTGGTGCTGCGGGAGGCCTTGCGCAACGCTCTCACGCATGCGGAGCCCAGGAACCTGACGGCATGGGTCGACATCGCCCCTCACGAGGTCCGGGCGATGATCGAGGATGACGGGAAGGGCTTCGACGTCACGACGGCGACGCGCTCAGGGAACGGCATCGGGCTGACGTCGATGAAGGAGAGAACCGAGTTACTGGGCGGCACCGTGTCGGTTCACAGCCGACCCGGTGCCGGCGCACGCATCCAGGTGCGCATCCCTCTCCCCGGAGTACGTGATGTTAAATACAGCTGAACCGACCAGGATCCTTCTCGTTGACGACCACATGCTGTTCCGGCAGGGGCTGCAGGAACTGCTGGACACCTATCAGAACCTGACCGTCGTGGGCGCGGCCGCCAACAGCGAGCAGGCGATCCGGCTGGTGGAGGAGTCTCGTCCCGACGTCGTCCTGCTGGATGTGAGCATTCCCGGTGACGAGGTGACCGTCACCGCACAACGCATCCTGGATCGCTCACCACAGAGCCGTGTGATCGTGCTGAGCATGTACGACGATCCGCAGCTGGTGCAGGCCGTACTGGCCCTGGGCGTCAACGGCTACCTCCTGAAGAGCATCAGCAGGGACGAGCTGGTCGCCGCGATCTGCACGGTGATGACCGATCCGGGCCGGGTGGTGCTCTCGGTCTCCCGGATCAGCATGGAATACGTCAGCCAGACCACGACCGTGATGCTCTCCGAGCGAGAACGCGAGGTCCTCCTCCTCGTCGCCCACGCGTTCAGCAACGCTCAGATCGCCAATCGCCTGTCGATCTCCCAGGGCACCGTGAAGCGCCATCTCCGCAACATCTTCGGCAAGCTCGGTGCGGTGTCGCGGATCGACGCGGTGAACAAGGCCGTGGCCTCATCCATGATCAGGCTCTCTGAGATGCGTGGCCCGCGCCGGCACTGACCTCGCGCGGGCCTCGGGGGTCAGGACCCTTCGGCGAGGGGGGTCTCGGCGGTGAGCTCGCCGGGCAGGCGAACGTCGTCGACGCTGACGTTGACCTCGACGACCCGCATGCCCAGCATCCTGCTGACCGTGCGGGCCACGTTGGTCTTGACCTCGTTGGCCATGTCCATGACCACGTGGCCGTATTCGGCCACGATCGACACGTCCACCGCGACCGTGCGGTCCTGGACGTGGGCGCTCACACCCCGGCTGGTGCGCCTGGCCCCGGTGCCGGCCCGCTCGCGGACGGCCTCGAACGCGTGATCCGAAACCTCGCCCAGGGTGGCGACACCGGGCACCTCCAGCGTGGCCAGGGCGGCGACCTTCTCCACCACCTCGTCGGCCACCTTGATCCGGCCCTTCACCACGGCTGAAGCCACCATCTCGGCGGGCGGTTCGGCGAGGGGCGAGTCCGACCGGCTCAGGGAGAACGGCCGCATGGCGGTGGTCGTCTCAGCGGGAGAGTCGATCTCCTCGGCGGTCTCCTCGGTGAGTTCCTCGGCGGCGACGTCGGTCATGGGGTGCTCCTCGGCTGTCGATGGTCACGCTGGCTGGATTCTGCCGGAAATCCGCCCCATTTGTCCGCTCGTGCCGCGGAGGCCGTACTCTGAGTCCTCCCCGCGGCGGGGGAGGCCGATCGGCGTTCGCGCACGCCACACCGGACGGCCCGGCTGGTTCGGGGCCTCCGCCGAGGAGGCGCCACGCCGAACAAACCCGCTTGGCAATATGCTAATCGCCATGAGCGAAGAGCCAGAGACGCAGCATGGGGCAGGGACGCCGGACGCGTTCGAAAGGCTCTGGACTCCTCATCGGATGGCCTACATCAAGGGGGCCAACAAGCCGACCGGCTCCGGTCCGGACGACGGCTGCCCGTTCTGTGACATCCCTCGGATGAGCGACGAGGACGGATTGATCGTCGCCCGCGGAGAGTCGGTCTACGCGGTGCTCAACCTCTACCCCTACAACTCCGGGCACCTGATGGTCTGCCCCTACCGGCACGTGTCGGACTACGCGGACCTGGACGACGGCGAGACCGCCGAGCTCGCCGACTTCACCAAACGCGCGCTGGTCGCCCTGCGCAAAGCCAGCGGCGCGCAGGGCTTCAACGTGGGCATGAACCTCGGCAGCGTGGCCGGTGCGGGCATCGCCGCCCACCTGCACCAGCACGTGGTGCCCCGCTGGGGCGGGGACACCAACTTCATGCCGGTGGTCGGTCACACCAAGGTGCTTCCTCAGCTGCTCCGCGACACCAGGGAACTGCTCGCGGACTCCTGGCCCACCTCGTAGCCCACCGTGCCGTCGTGGAGGGCCTTGATGCCCACCGACAGCATCAGCGGCACGCCGAGCGCGAGCGCCATGGACAGCACGGCCGCGCCCGAGTCGTTGACCAGCATGCCGACCACCCCGCTGACCAGGGTGCCGATCAGGCCCGCCTTCAGTGCGGGGGAGTGGCTGAAGGCGGCGGGAAGCACTCCGGCACTCGCCGCTCCCGGCCGCAGCAGCGCGTAGACCAGGAACGCGACCGCGGCGATCACAATCGGCATCAGGTTGGGGTTGAGCAGCGTGCCCAGCATCGCGCCGAGCTTCCGGCCGATCACCTCCATCGCCTCGCCGGTGAACACCTGGCCGACGAAGCGGCCCAGATGGGTCTGGGAAGCCGGCGGGCGCATGTAGTCGAGATAGGCGATGGTCATCACGGTGACGCCGCCCGCCACGCAGAACGCGCCCAGCTTGACGATCGAGACCCGCCTGCCCGCGATCAGAAGCGCGGTCACCGCGATGCCCGGCACAAAAGCGATCACACCGCCGAAGTCGCTGCCCACACCCGGCCAGCCGCCCAGGATCATCGCCGAGCACCCCAGCACCACCACGACGGCGACCGCCGCGCTCTTGCGGGCCCACCCCACCAGCCGGTGCGCGATCGTGGTGGCCAGCAGCAGGACCGATGTGGCGAACAGCGCGAAGGGGATGTTGCCCAGGCCGTAGTAGCGGGCGCCGACCACGGCGGTGTAGCCCATCAGGCTGTTGAGCTGCAGGGTCGTCCCGGTCAGCAGGTCACCGGCGAGCACCGCCGCGGTGACCCCCGTCACGACGGCCAAGGGTCCGAGCGGGTCGCGCCGCCAGGGGCCGGCCAGCGCCGCCGCGGCCAGCAGGAGGGCGAATCCGACGACCCCGCCGACAAGGGAGATCGTCGGCGCCTGGCTGTGGTGCCAGGGGGTGAGGTTGACCAGATACGTCGACACGGGCACGGACGCGAGCACCAGCGCGGCCACGCGGATCCCGCCCAGCCCCCGCCTGCGGCGCATCAGCAGGAACGCGATGACGTAGAAGACGACCTGGAGCACGGCGACGGCGGTGAAGAAGATCCCACCCATGTTCCTGATCGTCTGGCCGGCCACGTCGGCGTTCATCAGCTCGGCCCGTGCCGTCTCCATGCCGCCGGTACGGCTTTCGCTCGCCCGCCAGGGCACGCCGATCACGGTCGGCGGCGTCGGGATGCCGGCCATGGTGAGCATCGTGGCGGTGATGTCCGGCAGGATCGTGATGTCCTCGCGGTGAGTGGAGGCCGCTCCCAGAAACCGGCCGGACCCGTCTCCGGCGCGCATCATGGCCACCCGCAGATGCGGCGCGTTCCCGTGGTCGGCCAGGCCCGCCAGCAGCACACCGGCATCCTCGGGCAGCGCGTTCAGCACCGCTCCGGCCCTGGCGTCGGCCAGCCGCAGCGCCGCGGCCCGCTGCCCCGGGGCCAGCTTCTCCTCCGTGTCGGGCAGCCGTCCGCCGTCTGCGTACGGCCTGATCAGGTCGTCCACGTCCACGGCGACCACCCGGCACTCGGTGAGCACGCCCGGACCGATCTGCGAGGGGGAGGGGACGTAGCGGTCCACCTTCCCCGTCCGGTCGGCGAGGGCCAGCGCCGCGCCCGGGCCGACCGCGAGCGTGCACCCACCCGCGGCGTGTACGGCCTCGCCGAGCACACCGGCGTTCCGCTGACCGGCGACATCGCGCAGGTATTCGTAGCCGGGGATGACCGCGCCGGTCGTGCCGGGCTCGGGCACCGGCGGGAGCCCGCAACCGTAGCCGACCGCGGACCTGACACCGGCCGAGACCGTCAGCCATGCGTCATAGGGGCAGGTCACCCGCCCGACCGTGCGGACGGACAGCGAGCCGACCGCACTCTGGCCGGCCAGCCGCCACAGGTTCGGCGTGTTCTCGGGGCTGAGGTCACCCCACTGCAGCCCGGGGACGCCGATGAGCACCACCCGCCCGTCAGCCGGCGCGGCGGCTTGCGCTGCCCCTGGCCACAACACGCTCAGGAACAGCACAAACGCGATAAGCGTCCGCCTCACCACTGACCTCCCCAGACCTTGGGCAAATGCTGGCACCGTAGGGGAAGATCGTGCCACGGGTCTACAGGACCAGCCTATTGAACTCGGCTAGACGGCCCCGGCGGGCGCGCTCTCGTTGTGCAGCCGGTCCAGGGCGGTGACGAGGTAGGTGCCGCCGCCCTCGATGGCGAAGGTCTGCCGCCCGCCGTCTGCCGCGGGCACGAGCGCGACCAGGTTGCGTGCGTCCGCGGTGGCACACTGGCCGGCCTTGCCGGAGGAAACCCGGTAGACCGCGTAGGAACGAGCGCCGGCGGAGGACTTCCAGCTGAGCGTGGTGCCCTGCGTCTTCACGTCGGCGGGCTGGGCGGGTGCCTGGCCGCCGAGGGACTTCATCAGGGGCAGCAGCGCCGGGCGGTGGTAGTGGTTCTTGACGACCCGGTCCAGCACGCCCAGCGGGTTGGTGAGGAGTTGCTTGCCGCTGAAGTAGACGTCGCCGCCGACCTGCCTGTGCCTGCGGTTCAGCGCGAGATGCGAGGGTATCTCGCCGGGTTCGGTCCAGGCCGGGGTGCCGGTGCTGCCGACCTGGTAGAGGGCCTGGCCGATGTAGAGGTGCACGTCGGTGCCCTTGACCTCGTTCGCCCACCACGGCATCAGCACGTCGTAGTCGGCGGCCTTGAACCCGCGCGGCCAGTAGAGCTGCGGTATGACGTAGTCGACGGTGCCCTTGCGGATCCAGTGGCGGGCGTCGGCGTAGATGGAGTCGTAGGCGGACATGCCGCCGGTGGCCGAGCCGGTGGGGTCGTCGGACTTGTTGCGCCAGATCCCGAACGGACTGATGCCGAACTTCACGTGCGGCTTCGTCTCGTGCACGACCCTGTCGACCTGCGCGATCAGCTTGTCGACGTTGGCGCGGCGCCAGTCGGCGAGCTTGGCGCCCTTGCCGTGCTTCCGGTAGACGGCGTCGTCGGCGAACTTCGTGCCCGCGCCCGGATAGGGGTAGAAGTAGTCGTCGAAGTGGACCCCGTCCACGTCGTAGCGCGTCACCACGTCCTTGATGACCGAGGTGACGTGGTCGCGGACCTCGGGCAGGCCCGGGTTGTAGTAGACCCGGCCCTCGTGCTTGACGATCCAGTCGGGGTGGACCCGGGCCGGATGCCTCGCCGGGAGGTCGTTCACGTCCCCGTCGTAGGCGGCGCGGTAGGGATTGAACCAGGCGTGGAACTCCAGCCCGCGCTTGTGGGCCTCGGCGACCAGGAAGGCCAGCGGGTCCCAGCCGGGATCCTTGCCGGCCTTGCCCGTCAGATACTGCGACCAGGGCTCCAGGTCGGACTTGTAGAAGGCGTCGGAGGCCGGGCGGACCTGGACGAACACCGCGTTGAACCGGCGCTTGACCGCGCTGTCGAGAAGCTTGAGGTATTCGGCCTGCTGCCGGGCGACCGGAAGGCCGGTCCGTGAGGGCCAGTCGATGTTCTTCACCGTGGCGATCCAGACCCCGCGCATCTGCCGCTTGGGATATTTCGCGTCCACCGGGCATGACGTCGACTGGGAGGCCGTGGTCGTCTCGGAGGTCGTGGCCGTGCCGGAGGTCCGCTTGGGGGTGGCGGCCTTGGCCGCCGGCGGGGCATCGGGCCCGAAGGTGTAGGCGGCCCCGGTGGTGACGAGGGCGAGGGCGGCGGCGGCAAGCAGAGGGCGTCCGGTTCGCATGGTTCCTCAGTCTGGCACTGGAACCGGAATGCTTTAGCCGAAAAAAGAAATCGTTTTGTGATTCTACTGTTACACGAGTAATTTTTGGGAGGCGCGATCCTGATGGTGCGCGCCTCCCCCACAGATCACCCGGCGACTTTGTCCACCAAGTGAGACGGAAGCGGTTCATAGCGCAGGAAGGTGCGCTGGAACGTCCCGGTGCCGTGTGACATCGATCTCAGGTCGATCGCATAGCGGGTGATCTCCAGCTGGGGCACCTCGGCACGGACCAGGGTGCGCCCGACGCCGACCGGTTCGGTGCCGAGGACCCGGCCCCGGCGCGAGGACAGGTCGGACATCACCGGGCCGACGTAGTCGTCGGCGACCAGCACGGCCACCTCGTCGACCGGCTCCAGCAGCAGCGTCGGAACCTTGGACGCGGCCTCTTTGAGCGCGAGCGCCCCGGCGATCTGGAAGGCCATGTCGGAGGAGTCGACCGAGTGGGCCTTGCCGTCGTAGAGCGTCACCCGGATGTCCACCATGGGATATCCGGCCAGGACCCCGCGCTGCATCTGGGTGCGCACGCCCTTTTCCACCGACGGGATGAACTGGCGCGGCACCACACCGCCGACGATCTTGTCCACGAACTCGAACCCTCCGCCGGAGGACAGGGGCTCTACTTCCAGGTGGCAGATGGCGAACTGCCCGTGCCCGCCGGTCTGCTTGACGTTGCGGCCCATGACCTGGCATTTGCCGCCGAAGGTCTCGCGGAGCGGCACTCGCAGCTCGATCTTCTCCACCTCGACGCCGTGCCGCTTGCTCAGCCGGTCCAGCAGGACGTCGGCGTGCGCCTCGCCCATGCACCACAGCACGAGCTGCCGGGTCTCGGCGTTGTTCTCCAGCCGGAGCGTCGGGTCCTCGGCGACCAGCCGCTGGAGAGCCTGGCTCAACTTGTCGTCGTCGGCCTTGGACTTGGGCTGGATCGCCACCGGAAGCAGCGGTTCGGGCATCGTCCACGCGGTCATCAGCAGCGGCTCGTCCTTGCTGGAAAGGGTGTCGCCGGTCTCCGCGCGGGACAGCTTGGCCACCGCGACGATGTCTCCGGCCACGCATTTGGAGGCCGGGCGCTGGTGCTTGCCCAGGGGAGAGGAGAGCGCGCCGATGCGCTCGTCGACGTCGTGGTCCTCATGACCGCGATCGGCCAGCCCGTGCCCCGAGACGTGCACGGTCATGTCCGGGCGTAGCGTCCCGGAGAACACCCGCACCAGGCTGATCCGGCCCACGTAGGGGTCGCTGGTGGTCTTGACGACCTCGGCCACGAGTGGCCCTTCGGGGTCGCAGGAGATGCCGGAGACCGGCTTGCCGTCGATCGAGGTGATCTCCGGCATCGGGTGCTCCAGGGGGGAGGGGAATCCCTGGGTGATGAGTTCGAGGACCTCCTGGGCGCCCACGCCGGTCCCGGTGGCGAGCACCGGATAGAAACCACCGCGTGCGACGGCTTTCTCCAGGTCGTCGATGAGGACCTTGGTGTCGATCTCCTCTCCGGAGAGGTAACGGTCCATCAAGGACTCGTCTTCGCTCTCCTGGATGATCCCCTCGATGAGGGCGCCGCGGCGCTCCTCGATCAACCCCTGGTAGGAGGGACCGGCGGGGTTCTCGGTCCGGGTGCCGGTCGCGTAGTTGTAGAACTTCTGGCTCAGCAGCCCGATCAGGCCGTTCACCCGGCCGTTGGTCACCACCGGGACGTAGAGCGGGGCCACGCCCTCGCCGAAGGCGCTCTGGCAGCTGGTCAGGACCTCGTCGAAATCGGCCCTCTGGTGGTCGATCTTCGTGATCACGACCGCGCGGGGCATTCCGACGGCCGCGCACTCCTCCCACAGCATCTGGGTCAGGCCGTCCACGCCCTCGGACGCCGAGATCACGAACAGCGCCGCGTCGGCCGCGCGCAGCCCGGCGCGCAGGTCGCCGACGAAGTCGGCGTAGCCGGGAGTATCCAGCAGGTTGATTTTGATGTCGTTGTGGACCAGCGGGGCCACGGTCAGGTTCACCGAGCGCTGCTGGCGCATCTCGACCTCGTCGAAGTCGCTGACAGTGGTGCCCTCTTCGACCCGGCCGGCCCGTTGGATGGTCCGCGTCGCGGTCAGGAGCGCCTCCACGAGAGTCGTCTTCCCCGAACCGGAATGGCCGACCAGCACGACATTGCGCACCATGTCAGGACGGTCGGCCGCGGGTGCCCTCCCCGCGGCTCCCGCTGCTGCGCCCGTTGCTTTCTCTGCCACGTCGCCTCCCGCGTCGTTGCCGAAGGAGCGCGGCCAGGTGCGGCCACACCCCGGGTCCGCCGCCGCGTCCATACACCGCAAGGACGCGGTGTGTTCACCAAATACCCATGTGGCGAATATCACAAGAGGGCTGGGGTAATCCGATGGCGGAGCGTTGGCTGCGCGCTCACCAGCCGCGTGGCCTACGATCAGACCGCGATGCTGAAACTTCTGCGCCCAGCCGTCACCCGAGTCTTGACCCCCTTGGGCAGGGCACTCGCCCGCCGGGGGATCAGCCCCAACGTGGTCACCGCGGCCGGCACACTCGGCACCGTCGCCGCAGCCCTCTTCTTCTATCCCCGGGGAGAGTTGTTCCCCGGCACAGTGGTGATCACGTTTTTCGTGCTGGCGGATCTCCTCGACGGGGTCATGGCCAGGATGACGGGGCCGGGGAGCGTCTGGGGGGCTTTTCTCGACTCCACCCTCGACCGGGCGGGCGACGCCGGGATCTTCTCGGGACTGGTGATCTGGTTCATGGTGAGCGGCCAGCGAGTGCTGGCCGGGGTCGCGTTGTTCTGCCTCGTGGCCGGGGCACTGGTGTCCTATGTCAAGGCCAGGGCCGAAGGGCTGGGCATGACGTGCGACGTCGGCCTCGCCGAACGGCCTGAGCGGCTGGTCGTGGTCCTGGTCTCGGCCGGTCTGGGGGGTCTCGGCGTGCCGTACATCCTGGCCGTGGGGCTCTGGCTGCTCGCCGCCGCGAGCGTGTTCACGGTCGGCCAGCGGCTGCTGCACGTCTACCGCCAGGCTGTCTCCGCCCCGCCCCAGACCCTCCGCTGATCGGGAGAGCGATGAACGACAAGCCGTCCCTTAAGGATCGTCTCGTCGCGGCCGGGTTCGGCGCCGGCTGGACGATCGTCCCCCGCCTTCCCGAACGTCTCACGGCCTGGGCCTTCCGGGCGATCGCCGACCGGCTGTGGAAGCGCCGCGGCAAGTCGGTGCTCCGGTTGGAGGCCAACCTCGCCCGCGTCAAGGGCACCTCGCCGGACGACCCGGTGATCCGGGCGCTGAGCCGCGAGGGCATGCGCTCCTACTTCCGCTACTTCCACGAGGTGTTCCGGCTGCCCTCCATGTCCGCCGGAGAGATCCTCTCCCGCATGCACGTCATCGGGGACGAGGCGGTCTACGAGACCCTCGCCGGGGGCCGGGGCGTGATCCTCGCGCTGCCGCACATGGGCAACTGGGACCAGGCGGGCGCCTGGTTCGCCGCGAAGGGATATCCGTTCACCACGGTCGCCGAGCGGCTCAAGCCCGAGTCGCTGTTTCACCGATACACCGCCTTCCGCGAGGGGCTGGGCATGGAGGTGCTGCCGCTCACCGGTGGTGACGGCCACACCTTCGGCACCCTGTCGCAGCGGCTGCGGGCCGGCCGCCCGGTCGCGTTGCCCGCCGAGCGGGACCTGACCGCCAAGGGCGTGGAGGTCCAGTTCTTCGGCTCGGCCACGCGCATGCCCGCCGGACCGGGCATGCTGGCGGTGCACACCGGGGCCGCGCTGATCCCGGTGACCCTCTATTTCCAGGGGCGCGACTGGGGACTCCACTTCCACGAGGAGATCGTCGTTCCCGCCGAGGGCACCAAGAAGGAGAAGGTGGCCGCCGCCGTGCAGAGCCTGGCCACCGTCTTCGAGAAGGGCATCGCCGAGCACCCCGAAGACTGGCACATGCTGCAGCGGCTCTGGCTCGAGGACTTGGAGCCACGTGGGTGAGGGAGCCATGGGAGCTGTCCGAACCCGACGCAGCGAGCGGAGTGGAGAGCGCGGCGAAGCAAGCTCTCCGCGAAGTGAGCGAGGAGTGGTGAGGGAGCCATGAGGATCGGCATTGTCTGTCCCTACATGTGGGACGTGCCGGGCGGTGTCCAGGTGCACATCCGCGACCTCGCCGAGGCCCTGATCGAAGACGGTCACCAGGTTCAGGTGATCGCGCCTGCGGGCGACGACGCGGCGCTGCCCGCCTACGTGACCTCGGTGGGCCGTGCGGTCCCCGTGCCCTTCAACGGGTCGATAGCCAGGATGTCGTTCGGGTTCCTGTCGGCCAACCGGGTGCGCCGCTGGGTGCGTGAGGGCGGCTTCGACGTCCTGCACGTGCACGAGCCGTTCATCCCCTCGGTGGGGTTGCTGGCCTGCTGGGTGGCCAAGGGGCCGATCGTGGCCACCTTCCACGCCTCCTACGGGCGCTCGCGCGCGTTCTCGGTCGCGTCTCCTGTGATCATGAGCGCGCTGGAGAAGATCACCGCTCGGATCGCGGTTTCGGACGCGGCCAGGAAGACCCTGGTGGAGTTCATCGGCGGTGACGCCGTGCTCATCCCCAACGGGGTGACGGTCGGCCGTTACTCCCATGCCGAGCCCCTTCCCGGCTGGGACGAGGGCGAGGTGATCGGCTTCCTCGGCCGCATGGACGAGCCGCGCAAGGGCCTTCCGGTGTTGCTGGAGGCCTTCGCCCTGCTGGCCGCCGAGCGGCCCAAGCTTCGCCTGCTCATCGCCGGGCCCGGCGACGAGCAGGAGGTGCTGGAGAAGGTTCCGGCCCGGTTCCACGACCGGATCGGCCTGCTCGGCATGGTCAGCGAGGAGGACAAGGTGCGCGCCTACCACTCGGTGGACGTCTTCTGCGCGCCCAACCTGGGTGGGGAGAGCTTCGGCATCGTGCTCACCGAGGCGATGTCGGCCGGCGCCGCGATCCTGGCCAGCGATATCCCGGCCTTCCGCAAGGTGCTCGGCGAGGGCCAGGCCGGGGCGCTTTTCACGACCGGCGACGCCGGGTCGCTCGCCCGCCAGGCGGCCGAGCTGCTCGACGATCCCGAGCGCCGGGCCAAGCTCTCGCAGGAGGCCCGCCAGGCCGTACGGAAATACGACTGGTCCACGGTCGCCCGGGATGTTCTCCGCGTCTACGAGACCGTGGCGAGCACGGTGGGGGTGCAGGAGGACGACACGCCGTGACGACCACGCTGATCCTGGTGGTGGGCGCGCTCGTGCTGCTCATGGCCGTCTACATCTCCTGGCGGGCGGGCCGGCTGGACCGGTTGCACATCCGGCTGGAGCTGGCCCGCGAGTCCCTGGACGCCGCTCTGGTCCGGCGGACCGCCGTCTGCCTGGAGCTGGCCGCCTCCCGGCTGCTGGATCCGGCGACGAGCCTGGTGCTGGCCGCAGCGGCTCACGAGGCCCGTACGGCGGGGCCCGAGGAGCGCGAGCACGCCGAAAGCGACCTGTCGCGCACGTTGCGGGCCGTGGTCGACCAGGAGCGCTTCCGCGATCGGCTGGCCGCGACTCCGGCAGGCCCGGACCTGCTGGAGGAGCTCGGCGCCGCGGTGGCCAAGGTGCTCTACGCCCGCCGCTTCTACAACAACGCCGTCGCCGTGACTCGCACCGCTCAGCGCCGCTGGCTGGCCCGCACGTTGCGACTGGCCGGATACACGGAGTACCCCAGCTTCTTCGAGATCGACGACGCGCCTCCGCAGGCTCTCGCCGCCGAATAGGGTCATCCTCAAAGCGGGATATCCGGTAAGTCGGGCACAGGTAAGCTCATGGGCGTTTCGTGGCCGATTTGAGGAGATGAGCCGTGCGGGTGCCCCGGATGATCGCCGTCACACTGGCGGGAGTGGCCGTTCTTGCCCCGGCCGCGGCCTGCTCCTCCGACGAGCCCGCTCCGGGAAAGAACGCGCAGGCGGCCACGCCCCCGCCGGCGGACCCGACCCCGACCCCGGAGCCTGCCCACCCCTTCACCGGGCTTCCCGGCTCCGCCCGCAGGCCCGTGCTCGCCGCGAAGATCGAGAACACCTCGGCGGGCAAGCCGCAACTCGGCCTCAAGAGCGCCGACATCGTCTACGTCGAGCAGGTCGAGGCGGGCCTGACACGCATCATGGCGATCTTCTCTTCGAAGATCCCGGCCAAGATAGGCCCGGTCCGCAGTGCCCGGATCTCCGACCTGCACATCCTTCCGCAGTTCGGCAAGCCGGCCCTGGCCTACTCGGGTGTGCAGACCAAGATGATCCCCAAGGTTCAGGCGGCGTCGCTCTTCGACGTCTCCGACAGCAGGGCCCCGGGCGCCTACTTCCGCCAGCCCGGCCGCTACGCGCCCTACAACCTGTTCGCCAACACCAGGCAGCTGCTGACCCAGGCGCCCAAGGCGAGCAAGGCCAAGGACATCGGCTTCACCTTCGGCGACGCCCCCGAGGGAGGCGTGCCCAAGAAGATGTTCAACGTGAAGTATCCGGCGGCCCGCTTCACCTTCGGCTGGTCGCAGGCCCAGGGGAAGTGGCTGGTCTGGCAGGACGGGAAGAAGGACATGGCCGCCGAGGGCGGCCAGCTGGGCGCGCCCACGATCGTCGTGCAGTACGCGAAGACCGAGCGTTCGGAGTTCCACGACAAGAACCAGAGCTACACGCCCCTGGTTCACACCGTCGGCAAGGGCAGGGCGCTGGTGCTCCGCGAGGGGAAGGCGTTCAAGGCCAGGTGGTCGCGCGAGACGGAGGAGGACGGCACCGTCTTCACCACCGAGACGGGGGAGCCGATGAACTTCGCCCCCGGCCAGGTGTGGGTGGTCCTGGCCGCCCCCAAGCCGGTGATTCCCTGATCTCGGGCGGTCCCGGGCCCTACACGATGTCCAAGAAGATCGCCTGAAGGCGACAATATGGTGTGTAAGAGGGCATGCTGATCAGCGCCTACCATGGATGAGTGGTGGCCGCCCTCGCGGACGGCCCGTGATCCGCAACCAGCCGTCGTGAGGTAGAGACCGTGTCCAGCAGCACGCCCGAAGTCACCGAGACCGCCGTCACCGGAACCGCCCGGGTGAAGCGCGGTATGGCAGAGATGCTCAAGGGCGGCGTCATCATGGACGTCGTCACGCCCGAGCAGGCGAAGATCGCCGAGGACGCCGGTGCGGTCGCCGTCATGGCGCTGGAGCGGGTTCCCGCCGACATCCGCGCGCAGGGTGGCGTCTCCCGGATGAGCGACCCCGACATGATCGACGGCATCATCAGCGCCGTCTCGATCCCGGTCATGGCCAAGGCCCGCATCGGCCACTTCGTCGAGGCGCAGGTCCTGCAGGCGCTCGGCGTCGACTACATCGACGAGTCCGAGGTGCTCACCCCGGCCGACTACGCCAACCACATCGACAAGTGGAAGTTCACCGTGCCCTTCGTCTGCGGCGCGACCAACCTGGGTGAGGCGCTGCGCCGCATCACCGAGGGTGCGGCGATGATCCGCTCCAAGGGCGAGGCCGGCACCGGTGACGTCTCCAACGCCACCACCCACATGCGCAAGATCCGCGACGAGATCAGGCGCCTGTCCTCGCTGCCCGAGGACGAGCTGTACGTCGCGGCCAAGGAGCTGCAGGCGCCGTACGAGCTGGTCGCCGAGGTCGCCAGGACCGGCAAGCTGCCCGTCGTGCTCTTCACCGCCGGTGGCATCGCCACCCCGGCCGACGCCGCGATGATGATGCAGCTCGGCGCCGAGGGCGTGTTCGTCGGCTCGGGCATCTTCAAGTCCGGCAACCCGGCTCAGCGCGCCGCCGCGATCGTCAAGGCCACCACCTTCTACGACGACCCGGACGTCCTGGCCAAGGTCTCCCGAGGCCTGGGCGAGGCCATGGTCGGCATCAACGTCGACGACATCCCGGTCCCGCACCGCCTTGCCGAGCGCGGCTGGTAGGAAATTTCGGGGAAGGCGGCATCCGTGAAGGATGCCGCCTTTCTCATGACCGGAGAAGTTCACTCCGTACCATCAACCCGCACGTCAGCTTCCCAGTCATAAACGACCGAGCTTGCAACTCCTCGCCGTACCTGGCGGATACGGTTCGGGCCGCGTCGTCGGCAGCGTGACTCACTGCCCAGCCCATGACACCGCGTGCGGCGATGTTACGGGCGGCGTTGACGTCGGCATGCTCAGCGAAGCCGCACGACGTGCAGGTGAAGGTTTCCTGGTCAGACCGGTTCTTCTTGTCCACGTGGCCGCAGGCCGAACACGCTTGTGAGGTGTAGGCCGGATCGACGCGGATAACAGCGACGCCGACGCGGGCGGCCTTGTAGGCGATGAAGCTCCCGAGTTGGTGGAAGCTCCACGAATGCAGCGTGACCCGCTGGGGCTTGCGGAGCCGTACCCGGTCGCGGATGCCCTGGAGGTCTTCCAGGGCGATCCCGCGTCCGGTGCGTTCTGCCTCGGTCACGATGCACTTGGCGATGCGATGGTTGGTGTCAGCGGCGAAGCGTGCTTCCTTGCGGCGGCGCTTCTTGAGGAGCCGTCTGGCGGACTTGGTGGCCTTACGCTGCAGGCGGCGGCGCAGTTGGCGCTGGCGATGCCGGTGAGCGTTGAGGCCCTTGCCGGCATGCCTGGTCCCGTCGCTGGTGGTGGCGATGTTGACGATGCCCAGATCCACGCCCACGAACCCGTCCGGCTCAGTGACCGGCACGTCGGGCAGGTTGCAGGTGGCGTACAAAAACCACTTGCCGTCGCGGTGGATCAGGTCGGTTTCGCCCTTGCGGTGGATGGCCAGCTGGGTGAGCTGGGCCGCCGAGCCGGTGAACGCGACCTTTTTCAGCCGCCCGGCGGTGGTCCAGATCGACACGGTATGGGTGCTGTGGTCCCATGACAGGCACCGGTCGTCGAACGGCTGTGCGGCATCGGCGCGGAAGGTGATCGGCTTGCTCTCGATCGCCGCTCGCCGTGCTGACTCGCGTGGCCCGTAGGTGCCGCCTGTGAGGCGGGCCTTGAGGGTGGTGTAGGCGTGGGCGACCTTCTTGATCACCTGCTGGGCTGCCTGCGCCCCCAGGCCACGCGCCTTCAATGCGCCATAAGTGTGCTTGCGTAGGGAGTACTCGCGCCGGGCTCCGCTGGTGAACGCGATGGCCGAGGCAAAGTTGGCGGCGTCGTTGCACGCGCGCAGGGTCGCTTCCAACGCCGTCGCCTGCTCGGGCGTCGGCAGGAGTCTCACCTGCACCACCAGCCGCATATCGAGCAAACTAACATTCAGCCCATGTCGCCGCGTTGGGAATCCACCCCGATATTCGCCGAAGCCAGACCCTGGCCTACGCCTTGCACGTGCATTTGATCTTCATCCCCAAGTATCGGCGTGGCCGTCGCGCAAGGAGTACGACGCGCATGTTCGCAGGCATCTGTGGGATGGGCGTTTCTGGTCCTCGTCCCACTTCGCTGCTTCCTGCGCAGGCGCACCACTATCGATCACCGAGGGATACGTCGAAAACCAGAAACGCCCGAACTAACGTCCGGGTGGAGGCGGGAAGCGATTCCCCACACGGGCATGAAGGCCCGGACTTCCTTGCTAGATAACCCTGAAGTTCTACAACAACCAGCGCGGTTACGTGATCACCCGGATCGACCGGGAGCTGCTCACCGCGGACTTCAAGGTGCTCCCGCATGTCACGCAGGCCGGTGCCGAGGCGCACACCAAGGCGACCTTCGTGATCGAGGACCAGATTCCGGGCGTCCGGCAGACCTACCTGCGCCCGCTTGAGCCGTCGGTCGCCCGGACCCCCGAGATCGACCAGATCCAGGAGACCGTGGACCTGGAGACCAAGCGTCCCTGATCGTTCCCCTTCACCGGGTTCCCCTCACCGGGGCGGCGTCTGGAAGGCGCCGCCCTCTTTCCGTTCTCCGGGCTGTTCTCCGGGCCGGCGCTCGCGTCCGTCCTCGCCGCGTCGCCGTACGGCGTCGCGCGGCTCGATCCGGTTTGGGGCGAGCGATGGAGTGGCCATACGCTAAAGGGGCATTTCAACCCCTTTGAAAGGACCACTGGTGACCATCGCCCCGACGATCGGTGTGTTCGCCCTCCAGGGAGACGTGCGCGAGCACGTGCGCTCGCTCGAAGCGGCGGGGGCGAAGGCCGTGCCCGTACGGCGCCCCGGCGAGCTGGAGGCGGTCGACGCGTTGGTCATCCCCGGCGGGGAGTCCACCACGATGTGGAAGCTCGCCGAGACCTTCGAACTGCTTGAGCCGCTGCGGTTGAGGATCAAGAGCGGCATGCCCGCCTACGGCTCCTGCGCCGGCATGATCATGCTGGCCGACCGGATCGAGGGCGGCATCGAGGGCCAGCAGACGATCGGCGGCATCGACATGGTGGTCCGCCGCAACGCCTTCGGCCGCCAGGTCGACTCCTTCGAAGCCGACATCGACTTCGCCGGTCGCGGCGCGTTGCGGGCGGTCTTCATCCGCGCCCCGTGGGTGGAATCTGTCGGTTCCGATGTTGAAGTGCTGGCTAAGGCCGAAGCTGGGGATAGGATCGTCGCGGTCCGCCAAGGACCGCTGCTCGCCACATCCTTCCACCCGGAACTTACCGGAGATGTCGGTGTGCATTCATTTTTTGTTGAGATGGTGAGGGAGTTCTAGGCGATGTCCGGCCACTCCAAATGGGCGACGACGAAGCACAAGAAGGCCGCGCTTGATTCGAAGCGGGGCAAGCTGTTCGCCAAGCTCATCAAGAACATCGAGGTCGCGGCCCGGACCGGCGGCCCCGACCCGGACGGCAACCCGACGCTGTACGACGCCATCACCAAGGCGCGCAAGAGCTCCGTCCCGATCGACAACATCGAGCGTGCCCGCAAGCGCGGCGGCGGCCTCGAAGCCGGTGGTGCCGACTGGCAGACCATCATGTACGAGGGCTACGCCCCCGGTGGCGTCGCGGTGCTGATCGAGTGTCTGACCGACAACCGCAACCGCGCGGCCTCCGAGGTCCGTGTCGCCCTGACCCGCAACGGCGGCTCCCTGGCCGACCCCGGCTCGGTGTCCTACATGTTCAACCGCAAGGGCGTCGTGCTCGTCCCCAAGGGCGAGCTGTCCGAGGACGACGTGCTGACCGCGGTCCTCGACGCGGGCGCCGACGAGGTCAACGATCTGGGTGACCAGTTCGAGGTCGTCTGCGAGGCCACCGACCTCGTGCCGGTCCGGAAGGCCCTGCAGGCCGCCGGGATCGACTACGACTCCGCCGAGTCCAGCTTCCTGCCGACGCTGAACGTCCCGCTCGACGAGGACGGCGCGCGCAAGGTCTTCAGGCTGATCGACGCCCTCGAAGACAGCGACGACGTCCAGAACGTCTGGGCCAACTTCGACGTGTCCGACGAGGTTCTGGAGAAGCTCGAGGCCTGACCGTGTCCGGAGCGCCCGCCTTCCCGGGGAGGCGGGCGCTCCGGCGTCCGGTCGGCGCTCCGCCCGCGCGGCAGGGCGGGGGACCCGGACATGAAGCCACGGAACCGGCGGCCCGGATGCCCGCGGAACCCGATTCGCCTTCGCGGGCCGTTCCTGCCTAGGTTGGGTCACCGTGGAGCTACGTGATTTGACGGTCGAGGACCTCGACGCGGTGCTGGACAACCGTAAGCGCGCCTTCGGGCCCCTGTCCGAGAGCGATGTGGAGACCTGGCGCAAGCTGGTCGTCCCGGTGCTCGCGGAGGGGAGATACCTCGGCGTCGTGGACGGCCCCCGCCTGGTCGCGACGAGCCGGATCAACGACTTCACCCAGTGGTGGCACGGCAGGCCGATGTCCATGGGCGGCGTCGCCTCGGTGACCGTCGCCCCCGAGGACCGGGGACGAGGTGTCGGCCGGACGCTGCTGCGGGCCACCCTCGGCCGTTGCGCGGACCTGGGGCATCCGATCTCGGCGCTCTACCCGACCACCACCCCCATCTACCGCTCGCTCGGCTGGGAGCACGCCGGTGCCATGCACCGGGCCACCCTGCCCACCGAGGCGCTGCGTGCGATCAGGCTCAGCGAGCAGGTCAAACTCCGCCGCATGGGCCCCGGCGACGCCGCCGAGGTGATCGGGATCCTCGGCCGTGTCCACGCCGGCACCCGGGCCTCCGGCCCCGTCTGCCGGGACGAGCGGTCCTGGCGCCTGTGGCTGGAGAGAAAGGACGACTTCCTCTACCTGGCCGACGACGGCTTCGTGATCTACCGCTGGAGCGACGAGGGCGACATCGAGGTGGGCAACCTCGTCGCGGGGTCGGAGGCCACGGCCCGGGCCCTGTGGTCGCTGATCGGCTCGTCCGCCTCCACCGCCAAGTCGGTCCAGGCGGTCGTCGCCCCGGACGACCCGGTGTTCTGGCTGATCGGCGACCGTTCCAAGGACGAGGTCAGGCAGGCCCGCTGGATGTTCCGCGTCGTCGACCTCGCCGCGGCCGTCGCCGGGCGCGGTTTCCCCGCGGGTGTGACGTTCGACGCGGTGATCCAGGTCGACGATCCCGAGCGCCCCGCCAATTCCGGCCCCTGGCACCTGTCCGTCTCCGGCGGATCCGGTACGGCCGAGCCCGCCGGAGCCCAGCCGGGACCCATCCCCACCTTCACCGCCGGTGCCTTCTCGGCCCTGTTCGCGGGGATCCCGGCGGCCACCCTGCGCCGCTCCGGGATCCTCACCGGCCCGGAGGACGGCGACGAGGCCCTCGACGCGGTCTTCCACGCCACGCCCCACATGCTCGACTACTTCTGACGTGCGGTGTGAGGTAGCCGTGCGCGGTGTGCTCCCAGGCGGTAGAGTCTGGCACCGAACAGATGTTCGGCGAGCGGAGGCGTGTCGGTGCGGTTGCCCGAGCTGCGGGTGATGGGGGTCGACCCGGGGCTGACCCGGTGCGGGCTCGGGGCGGTCGAGGGGCGGCCCGGAGCGCCGCTCAAGCTGCTCAAGGTCGGCGTCGTGCGGACTCCGGCCGACGACGAGATCGGGGCTCGGCTGGTGGCGATCGAGGCGGGCATCGAGCGGTGGCTCGACGAGATCGAGCCTGACGCGGTGGCCGTGGAGCGGGTCTTCGCCCAGCACAACCTCAGAACCGTGATGGGCACCGCGCAGGCGTCGGCCGTGGCGATCCTGTGCGCGTCCCGCCGGGGCCTGCCGGTGGCGTTGCACACGCCGTCCGAGGTCAAGGCCGCGATCACCGGCAGCGGAACGGCCGACAAGCAGCAGGTGGGAACCATGGTGACCCGGCTGCTGCGGCTGGACGAGATGCCCAAGCCCGCCGACGCCGCCGACGCGCTCGCGCTCGCGATCTGCCACGTGTGGCGGGGCGGAGCCCAGAGCCGGCTGGCGGAGGCGGTCGCCAGGGCCGAGACCGGGCAGGGGACGACCGCCGCCGCCTACTTCCGCGGGCTGGGCCGGGCCCGATATTCGAGAGGAACCACAAAGTGATCGCCTCGGTGCGGGGACAGGTGACCGCGATCGCGCCTGACGGGGCGGTGGTCGAGGTCGGCGGGGTGGGCGTGCTGGTTCACTGCACGCCGGGCACGCTGGCGACCCTCAGGACGGGGGAGGAGGCCCGGCTGGCCACCTCGCTCGTGGTCCGCGAAGACTCGCTGACCTTGTTCGGCTTCGCGAGCGACGACGAGCGCGGGGTTTTCGAGATGCTGCAGACGGCCAACGGGGTCGGTCCCAAGGTCGCGCTGGCGATGCTGGCCGTCCACACGCCCAACGCGCTCCGGATGGCCGTGGCCGCCGCCGACGTCAAGGCGCTGACCAGGGTTCCCGGTGTGGGGCCCAAGGGCGCCCAGCGGATCATCGTCGACCTCAAGGACAAGCTCGGCACGCCTGAAGAGGCCGTCAACGCCGCGCTCAACGGCAGCGCGGTCGCGCCGGCCTGGCGTGACCAGGTGCACTCCGGTCTGGTGGGTCTCGGTTATTCGGCCAGAGACGCCGACGAGGCCGTGGCCGCCGTCGCCTCCCAGGCCGACGCCGAGGTGGCGCAGGGCCGCTCCCCGCAGGTGGCGGCATTGCTCAAGGCCGCGCTTCGCCTGCTGAGTGTCCGGTGAGAGAGAGGTTCACGATGCGGATCTCGTCGGGACGCGGCGGATTCGGCGAGTTGACGACCTTCCGCCTCTGGGCCCGGGTCAGTGAGGATGGCGTGGCGTGAGCTTCGATCGGGATCTGGTGTCACCGGACGCCGAGGGCGACGAGCGGCTGATCGAGGCGGCGCTGCGGCCCAGGCGGCTGGATGAGTTCATCGGCCAGGCGAGGGTGCGCGAACAGCTGTCGCTGGTGCTGCAGAGCGCGCTGCGGCGCAACCGGCCGCCGGACCACGTGCTGATGAGCGGCGGCCCCGGCCTGGGCAAGACGACCCTCTCCATGATCATCGCAACCGAGCTCTCCGTGCCGATCAGGATCACCTCGGGGCCGGCGCTGGAGCGGGCGGGTGACCTCGCGGCCATCCTGTCGACGCTCTCGGAGGGGGAGGTCCTCTTCATCGACGAGATCCACCGGATGGCTCGCCCGGCTGAGGAGATGCTCTATCTCGCGATGGAGGACTTCCGCGTCGACATCGTGGTGGGCAAGGGGCCGGGGGCGACCGCGATCCCGCTGGAGGTCGCGCCGTTCACCCTGGTCGGAGCCACCACCCGGGCCGGGCTGCTGCCCGCGCCGTTGCGTGACCGGTTCGGGTTCGTCGCGCACATGGACTTCTACGAGGTCGCCGAGCTGGAGCAGGTGCTGAACCGCTCGGCGCGGCTGCTCGGCCTGGAGCTTCCCGGCGACGCGGCGCACGAGATCGCCGGGCGGTCCCGGGGCACGCCCCGCATCGCCAACCGGCTGCTGCGCCGGGTCCGGGACTTCGCCGAGGTTCGGGCCGGCGGAGTGGTCACCAGGGACGTCGCCTCGGCGGCGCTGAACCTCTATGAGGTCGACGCCGAAGGACTGGACCGGCTGGACCGGGCGGTGCTTGAGGCGTTGCTGCGCAAGTTCGGCGGAGGCCCGGTGGGACTGTCCACGCTGGCGGTCGCCGTGGGCGAGGAGCCCGAGACGGTCGAGGTGGTCGCCGAGCCGTTCCTGGTGCGTCAGGGCCTGCTGGCCCGCACCCCCCGGGGCAGGGTCGCGACGGCCGCGGCCTGGGTTCACCTCGGTCTCACGCCACCGCCGGACGCGTTCGGCGCCTCGATGGTCGTCGATCTCGAGGAAGATCTGGGATCGGCCTGACGTTGGGGTTTAGTGGGGAAACCGTACAAAGTTGATCACAGATCGGTGACAACGGTATCGAAATGGGAACTTCCCCGTGTGCCGATTCGTGACCTCGTTGCCGCGCCCTAACAGCTCGCCTAAACTCCGTGGCTTGGCTGGCTGTGTAGGCTGACGTGCTGAGCGGCGTGGCCGCGTGTGACGTCCGGCGCCATGCCGATCATTCTTAAGCGAAGGAGCGGCCCCATGGGCGGCAACTATTCGAGCCTCATCATGATCGCCCTGATGGTCGTGGTGTTCTACTTCCTGCTCATCCGGCCGCAGCGAAAGCGGCAGCAAGAGCAGGCCCAGATGCAGAACACCCTGACCCCGGGGACCCGTGTCATGACCACGACCGGGCTTTTCGCGACCGTGGTGGAGATTGACGCCGACGATGTGATCCTGGAGATCGCTCCCGGTGTCGAGACCCGCTGGGTCAAGGCCGCGATTGGCCGCGTGCTGACCCCCCTCGACGACGCGGAGGACGAGAGCGTCCAGCCCGCCGACGCCGTGGACGACACTGTGGTGGAGAACGCGAAGCCGCACGGTGACGATCAGGACTCGACGACCAAGAAGTCATGAGCAGGCTCACCGACCATCCCCTATAGCCGAAAGAACTGACGACCAGTGGCCCGACCGACCAGCGGCCAGAGCAGACCGGGGCGCATGCTCCTGGTGCTCCTGGCGCTCATTTTCGCCATGAGCGGGGTGATGTTCCTGAACAAGGCATACACCCCGGAATATGGCCTCGACCTCGCCGGCGGCACGACAGTGACGCTGCAGCCCGTCACGCCGAACGGCGGCGCTCCCTCCCAGGAGAGCCTCGACCTGGCCGTGAACATCATCCGTGACCGGGTGAACGGCAGCGGCATCTCCGACGCCGAGGTTGCCAAATCCGGTGACAACATCGTCATCTCCGTTCCCGGAGTTGGCCAGGAGGAAGTTGTCAAGCTGGTCGGCACCACGGCGGAGCTGCGATTCCGTCAGGTGATGGCGATCACGGACGGGTCACCCGCGCCTCCCGGGCAGATGCCCACCCAGGCTCCGACACCGTCGGCCACCCCCAGCGGCAAGCCCTCCCCGGCGGCCAAGAGCGGCAACTCCACGACTTCCAAGCCGACGCAGGCCGCCACGCCGAGCCCGACCGGCTCACCCGCCGGTCGCGCCCTGACCTCGGCGCTCACCAACCCGAGCCCGGCCGCCACGCCCGCCCCCTCGGCCAAGCCGAGCGGGAACACGGCCCCGTCGGCCAAGCCGAGCCAGCAGCCGGCGGCCAAGCCGAACAAGAACCCGTCGGCCAAGCCGAGCCAGAGCGCCGCTCCTTCGGCGCAGCCGACGGCCCCGTCCAACGACCCGCTGGCGGGCGTGGACACGACGGGGATCGACTCGGCGGTGCTCAAGCAGTTCCAGACGCTCGACTGCTCCAAGCACAAGGGCCAGGGCGTCCAGGACGCGCCGGACAAGCAGTTCGTCGGCTGCAGCCAGGACGGCAGCGTCAAATACGTGCTCGACAAGGCGGCCGTGACCGGCACCTCGATCGCGAGCGCGTCCGCCGGTGTGGAGCAGACCACCGGTGAGTGGCTCGTCCAGCTGGCCTTCAAGGGCCAGGGTCCGGACCAGTGGTCGAAGGTCACCACCACGGCCTTCAACTCGCAGCCTCCGCGCAACCAGATCGCCATGGTCCTGGACGGTGTGGTCATCTCCGCGCCGGTCATCCAGGAGCCCATCACCGGCGGCCGGGCCCAGATCTCCGGCGGTTTCACCCAGGTGACGGCCGACGCGCTGGCCAACCAGCTCAAGTACGGCGCGCTGCCGCTGAAGTTCGAGAAGAGCTCCATCGACGAGGTCTCCTCCACCCTGGGCGCCGACCAGCTCCGTGGCGGTCTGATCGCCGGTGCCATCGGTCTCGGCCTGGTGCTGATCTACTCGATGCTCTACTACCGGGGCCTGGGCATCGTCTCGGTGCTGAGCCTCGTGGTGGCGTCGATCCTGACCTACGAGTCCGTGGTGCTGCTGGGGGCGTTCGCGGGCTTCCGCCTGTCGCTGCCGCACATCATCGGTCTGATCGTCTCGATCGGTATCACAGCCGACTCGTTCATCGTCTACTTCGAGCGCATCCGTGACGAGATGAAGGAAGGCCGCCGCTCGCTGCGGACGGCCGTCGAGGTCGCCTGGGTCCGTGCCCGGCGGACGATCCTGATCGCGGACGCGGTCATGTTCATCGCCGCCGTGGTGCTGTACTTCCTGGCGGTCGGCGGTGTGGCGGGCTTCGCGTTCGCGATGGGCCTGACCACCCTCATCGACATCGTCGTGGTGTTCATGTTCACCAAGCCGTTTGTCGCGCTGCTGGCCAGGAGAAAATTCTTCGCCAAGGGCCACAAGCTCTCCGGTCTCGACGCCGAGCGGATGAGCAGCGAGGCCGTCGCCGGTTCCAAGTCCGTTCCGCAGGAGGCCTGATGTCCGGCATCGCACGGAGGCTGTATCGCGGCGAGGTCGACGTCGACTTCGTCGGGCGCAGGAAACTCTGGTACGGCCTTTCGGCCTTCCTGCTGGTGATCTCCATCGCAGGTCTGATCATCAACAACGGCCTGAACCTCGGCGTGGAGTTCAAGGGCGGGTCGGTGTTCTCCTTCAAGGCCCCGTCCGCCACGATCGAGCAGGTGCGCGGCACCTTCGCCGACGCCGGGGCGCACCAGGTCATCGTGCAGGAGACCAACAACGGCTGGCGGGTGACCACCGCGAGCATGCCGGCCGAGGAGGTCACCAAGGTTCAGAAGGGCGCGGCCCAGGAGTTCGGCCTGCCGCAGAACCAGGTCACCCTCCAGGTCATCGGCGCCTCCTGGGGCGGTCAGGTGGCGGACAAGGCCATCGTCGGCTTGATCGTCTTCATGCTGGCGATCATCCTGTATCTGACGGTGGCCTTCGAGTGGAAGATGGCGCTGTCCGCCATCGTGGCGCTCTTCCACGACCTGGTGATCACCGCCGGCGTCTACGCCTGGTCCGGCTTCGAGGTCACCCCGGCGACCCTGCTGGGCTTCCTGACGATTCTCGGTTACTCGCTCTACGACGCGGTCGTCGTGTTCGACATGATCAAGGAGGTCACCGCCAAGCTCGGCACGACCTCCAAGATGACCTACACCCAGGCGGCCAACAACGCGCTGAACCACACGCTGATCCGGTCGCTGAACACCACCCTGGTGGCGATCCTGCCGGTGGCCGCGATCCTGTTCATCGGCACCACGCTGTTCGGCGCGGGCACGCTGAAGGACCTGTCGCTGGCCCTGTTCGTCGGCATGATCGTCGGCACATACTCCTCCCTGTGTGTGGCGACGCCGATGCTGGTCACGCTGAAGGAGCGCGAGCCGCGCTACCAGGCGATCGCCCGCAAGCTCGCCGCCCGTGGCAACGGGGCCGGGCCCGCCCCCAAGGGTGGCCGTCAGCCGGTGACGGCGGGGGCCGCCAACGGCTCGCCGGCCGACAGTGACAAGCGCGACAAGAAGAAGTAGACCAGAAAGATGACGCCTCCGCTCCCTTCCCGGGGGCGGGGGCGTTTTCCTTGGAGGAACGTGACCATGAGTGACATGCGCCAGCTGATCCTGGACCGGATCCGTGACGTGCCCGACTACCCCCAGCCCGGAGTGCTGTTCAAGGACATCACGCCCCTGCTCGCCGACCCGGAGGCGTTCGCCGCGGTGGTGGACGAGCTTTCCGGCCTCCACAAGGTGGACAAGATCGTCGGTATCGAGGCCCGCGGTTTCATCCTGGCCGCTCCGGCCGCCTACAAGGCCGGCGCGGGATTCGTTCCGGTGCGCAAGAAAGGCAAACTGCCTTCCGAGACGCTTGAGGCGTCCTACGATTTGGAGTACGGTTCCGCCACCATCGAAGTCCACCAGGACGCCTTCGCCCCGGGCGATCGGGTTCTGATCGTCGACGACGTGCTCGCCACCGGAGGTACGGCGTGCGCGGCGGTGGAACTGATCCGCAGGGCGGGCGCCGAGGTCGTCGCCATCGCCGTGCTCATGGAATTGGCTTCCCTCAAGGGCAGGGAACGGCTGGACGGTGTGGAGCTGTACTCCCTCCTGGTCGTCTGATCCCACCGCCCGGGGGAAGCACTCAAACCGGTCTGGATACACTTGGGGGATCTGGACTCGAATGTGAGGAGTCTGAGTGCCCCGTGATGTGGTCGTCCCCGACGTGACCGCCGGCGGTGGCGGTCCTGAGACGGCCGTCCCGGCCGGCGATGCCGGTCCCGCCATGTCCGGAGCCACCGAAGAGAGGCCTGCGGTAAGGCGCAGGCTCGCACGCTTTGGGGGACAATGGGGTGGCGCCATGAACCCGGTGCTGGAGCCGCTGTTCCGGACGGTCCGCGCGACTCATCCGAAGGCAGACCTGCGGCTGATCGAGCGTGCCTACGATGTGGCCGCCTACCATCATCGTGATCAGAAGCGCAAGAGCGGCGACCCCTACATCACCCACCCGCTGGCGGTGGCGACGATCCTGGCCGAGCTGGGCACCGACGACGAGACGTTGTGCGCCGCGCTGCTGCACGACACCGTCGAAGACACCGCCTACAGCCTGGACGAGCTGCGCTCGGACTTCGGCGACAACATCGGGCTGCTGGTCGACGGCGTCACCAAGCTGGACAAGGTCAAGTTCGGTGACGCCGCCCAGGCCGAGACCGTGCGCAAGATGGTCGTGGCGATGTCCCGTGACATCCGGGTGCTGGTGATCAAGCTTGCCGACCGGCTGCACAACATGCGCACCATGCGTTACCTGCCCGAGCACAAGCGGCAGCAGAAGTCCCGTGAGACTCTGGAGATCTTCGCGCCGCTCGCCCACCGGCTCGGCATGAACACCATCAAGTGGGAGCTGGAGGACCTCGCGTTCGCCATGCTCTACCCCAAGCGTTACGACGAGATCGCCAGGATGGTCTCGGAGCGGGCCCCGCGCAGGGACCTGTTCCTGCAGGAGGTCATCGAGAAGGTCTCCGGCGACCTGCGCGAGGCCAAGATCCGCGCGGTGGTCAAGGGGCGTCCCAAGCACTACTACTCGGTCTACCAGAAGATGATCGCCAGGGATGTCGCCTTCGACGACATCTACGACCTGGTCGGCATCCGGGTGCTGGTCGACACGGTCCGTGACTGCTACGCCGCCCTCGGAACGATTCACGCGCGATGGAACCCGGTGCCCGGCCGGTTCAAGGACTACATCGCGATGCCCAAGTTCAACATGTACCAGTCGCTGCACACGACGGTCATCGGCCCCGAGGGCAAGCCGGTGGAGCTGCAGATCCGCACCCACGGCATGCACCACAGGGCCGAGTACGGCGTGGCCGCGCACTGGAAGTACAAGGAGGACCTGAGCACCTCTGGCTCTCCCGGGTCGAAGCTGAAGCCGGCCAGCGACATGGCCTGGCTCCGTCAGCTCCTGGACTGGCAGAAGGAGACCTCGGACCCGGGCGAGTTCCTGGAGTCGCTCAGGTTCGACCTGTCGGTCTCGGAGGTGTACGTCTTCACACCGCGAGGCCAGGTGATCGCCCTTCCCGAGGGTGCGACGTCGGTCGACTTCGCCTACGCCGTGCACACCGAGGTCGGTCACCGCTGCATCGGCGCCCGGGTCAACGGCCGTCTGGTGCCGCTGGAGTCGCGCCTGGGCAACGGCGACACCGTGGAGATCTTCACCTCCAAGTCGCCCGACGCCGGCCCGTCGCGCGACTGGCTCAAGTTCGTCAAGTCCGGCCGGGCCCGCAACAAGATCCGGCAGTGGTTCTCCAAGGAGCGCCGCGAGACCGCGATCGAGGCGGGCAAGGAGGCCATCGGCCGGGCCATGCGCAAGCAGGGCCTGCCCCTGCAGCGCCTGATGTCCGGAGAGTCCCTCCTGGCGCTCGCCAGGGACCTGCGCTACCCGGATGTCTCCGCGCTCTACGCGGCCGTCGGAGAGGGCCACATAGCCGCTCAGGCGGTCGTGCAGAAGCTGGTGCACTCCCTCGGAGGAGTGGACGGCGCGGAGGAGGACATCGCCGAAGCGTCGGTTCCGACCAAGCTGCGTGGCCGTCCTCGCGGCAGCGGCGGTGCGGGCGTGGTGGTCGCGGGCGACTCGGACGTCTGGGTGCGGCTGTCGCGCTGCTGCACTCCCGTGCCCGGTGACGAGATCATCGGCTTCGTCACCCGAGGGCACGGCGTGTCGGTCCACCGCACCAACTGCCCCAACGTGGAGCAGCTGAAGTCCCAGCCGGACCGCCTGGTCGAGGTCGACTGGTCGGCCGGAGGCGACTCGGTGTTCCTGGTCGCCCTCCAGGTCGAGGCGCTCGACCGGCCGCGCCTGCTGTCGGATGTGACCCGAACCCTGTCGGACCAGCACGTGAACATCCTGTCGGCGTCGGTGACGACGTCCAGGGACCGCGTGGCGATCAGCAAGTTCACCTTCGAGATGGGCGACCCCAAGCACCTGGGTCACGTCCTGAAGGCCGTACGGAACATCCCTGGTGTCTACGACGTGTATCGGGTGAGCGGCGCCGGCTCCTGATCCGCCGGTTCCCGGGAAAGCGGTCTCCGCCCGGTCCCCTGGAGGGCCGGGCGGTTCACGGCCTCGCCCAGCGGCCGGAGGGCTCCCCGTACCGACCACGGCACCGCAGGGCTCTCCGTACCGCTCACAGCTTTGCTCGACGGCCGGAGGGGGTCCCCGTACCCGCTCATGGCCCCTGTTCGGCGGCCGGAGGGGTCCCCGCGCCGTCACCCCATGCCCTGGGAGCTGGGGCGGGGCCTGCGGTGAAGACCGGGGCCTGATTCGCGCCGTCGTCGACCGGCCGGGTCGCCGGCGGCCCGGCGGTGCACATGAGAAGAGCCCGGGGGCGTGCCCTGCGACAGGGCACGTCCCCAGGCTCCCTTCAGCGCGTCAGGAGAACTCGGCGAGCGTGCGCTCGGCCTCCTCCAGCCAGGAACGGCGGGCGGTCAGGGCCTCCTCGGCGTCCTTCACGTCCCTGTCCTTGCCGGCCGCCTGAGCCTTGGCCAGGCGGGCCTCCAGCTGTTCGATCGACTTGTGGAGCTGGTCGACCGTGTTCTGGGCGCGAGCGCGGGCCTCGGGGTTGGAGCGCTTCCACTCGGCGTCCTCGGCCTTGCGGACCGCGTCGTCGATCTTGCGCAGCCCGCCTTCGAGGCGGTCGCGCTGCTCGCGCGGAACCGGGCCCGCGGCCTCCCAGCGCTCCAGGACGGCACGCAGGGCGGCCCTGGCGGCGCGGGCGTCGGAGACCGGGAGGATCTTCTCGGCCTCGGCCAGAAGCTGCTCCTTGACCTCGGCGTTGGCCGCGAGCGAGGCGTCACGTTCGGCGAAGACCGCCGAGCGGGCCTGGAAGAACTGGTCCTGGGCGCCCTTGAAACGGGCCCAGAGCTCGTCCTCGACCTCCCTGGAGGCCCGGCCCGCCATCTTCCACTGCTGCATCAGGGAACGGTAGGCCGAGGCCGTGGCGCTCCAGTCGGTGGAGGAGGCCAGTGCCTCGGCCTCGGCCACGATGCGCTCCTTGGAGGAACGCACGTTCTCGCGCTGCTCGTCCAACCCGGCGAAGTAGGCCTTGCGCCGCTTCGCGAAGGCCGTGCGGGCGGCGGACAGCCGCTTCCAGAGCGCGGCCTCGGTGACCCGGTCGATGCGCTCGGCGGCCTTCCACTCCTCGACGAGCTGGCGAAGCCGCTCGCCACCGGTCTTCCAGTGGGTGGTGTCGTCGGCGATGCGCTCGGCCTCGGCGACGATCCGCTCCTTGAGACCCTTGGCCTCCGCGCGAGCCACGTCACGAGCGGCCTTGACCTCCTCGCGGCGCTGGGCGACCAGCTCCGTGAGGGTGTTCAGCCGGCTCAGCAGCGCGTCGAGATCACCGACCGCATGCGCGTCGGTGATCGCCTCGCGGAGCTTGACGATGGTCGCCTCGGCCTGAGCGGGCGGCAGGTCGGTGCCGCGGACCCGCTGTTCCAGCAGCGTGACCTGCCCGGCCAGCTCGTCGAACTTGCGATGGAAGTAGGCAAGTGCCTCCTCCGGTTCGCCGGCCTGCCAGGACCCGACGGCCCGTTCTCCCTCAGCCGTACGTACGTAGACGGTGCCGTCGTCGTCTACCCGGCCCCACGGGTCGGTGCTCACCGTGTCCTCCCGCACTTTCATCAGCCTTTCGAGGCTAACCGCCTCTTGGATGTATTACGTCAGCTCTTGCCGGACATTGTCACGTTTTTGATTTCCACAGTTTCCTTCGGGGCTCCGGTGCCGTCAGGTCCCGGAGTGATGACCCCGCCCTTGTTCACCTTGTCGATGATCTCCATCCCCTTCGTGACCGTACCGAACGGGGTGTACTGCGGCGGCAGCTGGGTGTCGCCGTAAACGATGAAGAACTGGCTGCCGTTGGTGTCGGGGCCGCTGTTGGCCATGGCCACGACGCCGCGGGTGTACTTCGCGCCTTCGAGATTTTCGTTGACAAAACGGTACCCGGGACCGCCCTGGCCGTCGGTGGGGTTCTTGCCGTCGGCCTTGGCCAGCGGGTCGCCGCACTGCAACACCGGGAACTGGTCGGAGCCCAGACGGTGGCACTTGGAGCCGTTGAAGTATTTCTTCCCGGCCAGGAAGGCGAAGGAGTTGACCGTGCAGGGCGTCTTCTTCGCGGACACCTCGATGACGATGTCGCCCTGGTTGGTCTTCAGGGTCATGGTCTTGGGAGTGGTGTCCACCTTGGCGGGGGGCATGCCCACGTTCTTGGCCGGGCCGCCGTCGGCGTCGGCGACGTAGCCGCAGGTGCCGCTGGCGGGGTCGAAGGCCGTGGGCGCGGCGGCCGTCTCCGACGGGCTCGCCGAAGGGTTCGCCGAGGCCTGTGCCGTCGGGTTGGCCGTGGCGGTGGAGTCACTGCCTCCGAGCAGGGCCGTCGCGGCGATCACACCGCCGACGACAACCACGACGGCAACGCTGGTGCCGATGATCGCATTGCGCTTGGCCTTGGCCTCACGCTCGAGGCGCCGCTGGTTCTGCCGCTCGTAGTGCTCGCGCGCCAGCTGCTTCTGGCGGTCCTTGCCGCTCACCGCTTCGCCCTCCCGAGTGCCGGAGTATTACTTATTGAGGTGGGCGAATCGTATCGGCCAATGGGTAATGGTTCGCAGCCCGCCGACCCGCACCGGTACCCTTCGGTTACATTCCCATCCGCATTCTTGACGAGATCGGCTGAGGCAGATGCTCATCGCCGGCTTTCCCGCAGGCTCGTTTCAGACCAACTGCTACGTCGTCGCTCCCGCCGCAGGCGAGGAGTGCGTCATCGTCGATCCAGGGCAGAACGCCGTCGGCGACCTGGATGACGTGCTGCGCGAGCATCGGCTGAAGCCGGTCGCGGTGCTGGTCACCCATGGGCACCTCGACCACATGTGGTCGGTCGCGCCGGTCTGCGGCGCACGTGACGTCCCCGCGTGGATCCACCCGGAGGACCGCGATCTGCTCTCCGATCCGGGCAAGGGGCTGTCGCTGCTGGCCCAGCAGCAGCTGTTCGGGGGGCTGACCTTCACCGAGCCCGACGACGTGCGTGAGCTCGCCGACGGTGAGGTGCTGAAGCTGGCGGGCATGGAGCTCACGGTCGACCACACCCCGGGCCATACCAGGGGGTCGGTGACGTTCAGGCTGCCCGGCACCGAGGAGACTCCGGACGTGCTGTTCTCGGGCGATCTGCTGTTCGCCGGCTCCATCGGCCGCACAGACCTTCCGGGCGGTGATTACCCGACCATCCTGCGCAGCCTGGCCGCCAAGTGCCTGCCGCTGCCGGAGGACACGGTGGTCCTTCCCGGCCACGGACCACAGACCACGATCGGCCACGAGCGTGCCACCAACCCGTATCTGGCGGAAGCGGCGGAGGTCTCCAGCGCAGACCTCGCGCGCCCCCGGCACGACCGTGGTCCCACCAGGGGACTCTAAAGATGACTTTGCAGGCGCCCAAGGGCACCTTTGACTGGCTTCCACCGCGCTCGGAGCGGGTTCTCGCCGTGCGTGAGGCGCTGAGCGCCCCGGCACGCCGTGCGGGCTACGGCTATATCGAGACGCCCGTCTTCGAGGACACCGCGCTGTTCGTCCGCGGGGTCGGAGAGTCGACCGACATCGTCTCCAAGGAGATGTACACCTTCGAGGACAAGGGCGGACGCTCCATCACCCTGCGGCCCGAGGGCACCGCATCGGTCGTGCGGGCGGTCCTCCAGCACGGCCTGCACAACGGCAGGCTGCCCGTGAAACTCTGGTATTCCGGCAGCCAGTTCCGCTACGAGCGTGCTCAGAAGGGCCGCTACCGCCACTTCTGGCAGGTCGGTGCGGAGGCCCTGGGGGCGGAGGATCCCGCGCTGGACGCCGAGCTGATCGTGCTCGCGGCCGACGGCTACGCCGGACTGGGGCTGACGAACGTGCGGCTGCTGCTCAACACGCTGGGCGACAAGGAGTGCCGTCCCGCCTACCGCGCCGCGCTCCAGGACTTCCTGCGCGGGCTCGACCTCGACGAGCCCACCCGCCGGCGAATCGAGATCAATCCGTTGCGCGTGCTCGACGACAAGCGTCCCGAGGTGCAGGCCCAGCTCGCCGACGCGCCGCTGGTCGTCGATCACCTGTGTGAGGCGTGCAAGGCCTACCACGAGGAGGTCCGCTCACTGCTGACCGCCTCCGGCGTGGCCTACACCGACGAGCCCCGGCTGGTCCGCGGCCTGGACTACTACACGCGCACCACGTTCGAGTTCGTCCACGACGGGCTGGGCTCGCAGTCGGCGGTCGGCGGCGGAGGTCGCTACGACGGGCTGAGCGAGATGCTCGGGGGTCCGTCCCTGCCCAGCGTCGGCTGGGCGCTCGGCGTCGACCGGACGATCCTGGCCATGGAGGCCGAGGGTCTGCTCCAGGACGAGGACGCCGAGTCCGGCGTCCAGGTGTACGGTGTGCCGCTGGGTGAGGAGGCGCGCCGCCGGATGTTCCTCCTCATCACCGAACTGCGCCGGGCCGGTCTCGACGCCGACATGTCGTTCGGCGGCAAGGGCGTCAAGGGCGCAATGAAGGGCGCCGACCGCTCCGGGGCGAGCTACGCCGTGATCCTCGGCGAGCGAGACATCGCCGCCGGATCCGCCCAGGTCAAGGACCTGGCCAGTGGCGAACAGTCCGCCGTGCCACTCGCTGAGATCATCACGACCCTGAAGGAGAAACTGAAGAAATGATCCGCACGCACGAAGCGGGATCACTGCGTAAGGAACACGCGGGGCAGCAGGTGACGCTGGCCGGTTGGGTGGCGCGCCGCCGCGACCACGGCGGTGTGGTCTTCATCGACCTGCGTGACGCCTCCGGCTCTTCCCAGGTGGTCTTCCGCGAAGAGGACGACGCGCACGGCCTGCGCGCCGAATACTGCGTCAAGGTCGTCGGACAGGTGCGGATCCGTCCGGAGGGCAACGAGAACCTGGATCTGCCGACCGGCGAGATCGAGGTCGTCGCCTCCGAGGTCGAGGTGCTCAGCGAGTCGGCCCCGCTGCCGTTCCCGGTGGAGGGCGCCGCGGGCGTCTCCGAGGAGGCCCGGCTCAAATACCGCTACCTCGACATCCGCCGCCAGCAGATCGCGCAGGCCATGCGGATCCGCTCCAAGGCCACCTACCTGGCCCACGAGGTGATGAACGAGCACGGGTTCAACTACATCGAGACCCCGACGCTGACCCGTTCCACCCCCGAGGGCGCCCGCGACTTCCTCGTCCCCGTCCGCCTCCAGCCGGGCAGCTGGTACGCGCTGCCGCAGTCGCCGCAGCTGTTCAAGCAGCTCCTCATGGTCGCCGGCATGGAGCGCTACTATCAGCTGGCCCGATGCTTCCGCGACGAGGACCTGCGCGCCGACCGGCAGCCGGAGTTCACCCAGATCGACGTCGAGATGTCCTTCGTGGACCAGGACGACGTCATCGCGCTGGGCGAGGCGCTGATCGGCCGCATCTGGAAGGAGACGCTCGGCTACGAGCTGCCGACGCCGCTGCCCCGGATGACCTACTGGGAGGCCATGTCGCGCTACGGCTCCGACAAGCCGGACCTGCGCTTCGGCCAGGAACTGGTCGAGATGACCGAGTTCTTCGCCGATACCTCCTTCCGGGTGTTCCAGGCACCGTACGTGGGTGCCGTGGTCATGCCGGGTGGCGCCTCGCAGACCCGCAAGGAGCTGGACGGCTGGCAGGAGTGGGCCAAGTCGCGCGGTGCCCGGGGCCTGGCCTACGTGCTCGTCGGCGAGGACGGCACGCTCGGCGGCCCGGTGGCCAAGAACCTGTCGGAGACCGAGAGCGCCGGTCTGGCCGCGAAGGTCGGCGCCCAGCCCGGTGACGCGATCTTCTTCGCGGCCGGTACGGCCTCCGCCTCCCGTGACCTGCTCGGCGCGGCCCGCCTGGAGATCGGCCGTCGCTGCGGCCTGATCGACGAGTCGGCGTGGAGCTTCCTGTGGATCGTCGACGCCCCCATGTTCGAGCCCGTGCACGATGAGGTCGGCCGCCAGACCGGCTGGACCGCGGTCCACCACCCGTTCACCGGGCCGAAGCCCGAGTGGGCCGACAACTTCCACGAGCACCCCGGCGAGGCCCTGGCCTACGCCTACGACATGGTCTGCAACGGCATGGAGATCGGCGGCGGCTCGATCCGTATCCACCGGGCCGAGATGCAGCAGCGGGTCTTCGACGTGCTCGGCATCTCCAAGGAGGAGGCGGAGAACAAGTTCGGCTTCCTGCTGGAGGCGTTCAAGTACGGCCCGCCGCCGCACGGCGGCATCGCCTACGGCTGGGACCGGATCTGCATGCTCCTCGCGGGCGGCGACTCGATCCGCGACGTCATCGCCTTCCCGAAGACGGCATCCGGTTTCGACCCGCTGACCGGCGCGCCCACCCCGATCACCGGTGAGCAGCGCAAGGAGGCGGGTGTGGACGCCAAGCCGAAGGCCCAGGCGTAGCCTTCGGCCGTCGTCTGCGTCCTCCCGGCGTCGCCGCGGGCCCCCCGGAATCTCCGGGGGGCCCGCGCCGTACCCGGGCCCCTGAGCGTCGTGCCAGGGTCTAGAAACGGACCGGAAGCGCCGTCAGCCCGCGGATCAGCGAGCCGCTCTGCTGCCAGGAGAGCTCGTCGGGAGCGCAGGCGAGCGTGATGTCCGGCAGGCGGCGCAGCAGCGTCCCGAAGGCGATCTGAGCCTCCAGCCGGGCCAGCGGTGCGCCCAGGCAGAAGTGGATGCCGTGGCCGAACGCCACGTGACGGTTGTCGGTCCGGGTGATGTCGAGGGTTTCCGGGTCGTCGAACACCTCGGGATCGTGACCCGCGGATCCGAGGACCACGTGGATCACGCTGCGCTTGGGGATGTGCACGCCCGCGATCTCCATGTCCTCGGTGGCGAACCGGAGGGTGGCCCGCTGCACCGGGCCGTCGTAGCGCAGGAACTCCTCGATCGCCGACGGCAGCAGCTCCGGCCTGTCCTTCAGCAACCGGAGCTGGCCGGGGTTGGTCAGCAGGGCCAGCATGCCGTTGCCGATCAGGTTGACCGTGGTCTCGTGTCCGGCGATGAGCAGCAGTGTGAGCGTGGCGATCATTTCCTGCTCGCTGAGCAGTTCGTCCTCGTCGCGGGCGGCCACCAGCGCACTGATCAGGTCGTCCCGGGGTTCGGCGCGGCGCTCGGCGATGACCCGGGTGAAG
Organism: Streptosporangium sp. NPDC000396; assembly: GCF_042898655.1. NCBI lineage: Bacteria > Bacillati > Actinomycetota > Actinomycetes > Streptosporangiales > Streptosporangiaceae > Streptosporangium > Streptosporangium sp. NPDC000396. Next base: position 36,901 of record NZ_JBIAZA010000035.1, on the reverse strand, counting down.
TAGGCGCGGACGGCGGCGTTCACCTCGCCGCGGCGCCGTGTCCCTTCCTCGTCGAGGTTCGGGTTGACCAGCGTGCCCGACCATTCGCGGAAGTCGTCGCGATCCTCGGCGGGGACGCCCAGCAGCTCGCAGATCACGATGATCGGCAGGGGGAAGGCGAAGTCGTCCAGCAGGTCGGCGTGGCCCCTGGCGGCCATCGCGTCGATGAGCCCGTCGGTGATCTCCTGGATCCGCGGGCGCAGGCTCTCGGTCCGGCGCGGGGTGAAGGCCTTGACGACCAGGCGGCGCAGCCGGGTGTGGTCCGGCGGGTCGCTGTTGAGCATGTTGTGGGCGAGAGCCGGGTTGTCCATGGAGGCGAACTGGTGGAAGGCGGGGGGACCCTGGTCCAGGTCCTTGCTCAGCCGCGGGTCGCTGAGCGCGGGGCGGCCGTGCTCGTGGCCGAGGATCAGGAACGCGTCCATTCCGGGCGGGAAGTCGATCGGGTGGACCGGCCCTTTCTCCCGGAGCGCGGCGTAGACGGCGTAGGGGTCCCGGTTGTACTCGGGATCGAACACGAACTCGGCGGGAAGCTTCTCCGGCATCGGTCTCCCTCGGTGAGATGGATCATGTGACCTCTGCTTCAAGTCTGATCCCGGCGCGCCGATGATCGCCCGGTTGTGATCGGTATCACAGATACCTGCGGCGCCGTCACGGTGGCGCGGGCCGCGGTCCCGCCTCGAAACGCCGATGCCCCGGTGGTCGATCGACCACCGGGGCATCGGCTGGAGGCCTCAGGAGAGCTTCACGTCCTTGATGACCACCGGGATCTTGGGGGCGGTGGAGCCGCCGTCGCCGGTGATGTCCTCGGGGTTGGTGATCCATCCTCCCTTGAAGACCTTGTCGAGGATGTCCATGCCCTTGGAAACCGTGCCGAAGGGCGTGTAGGCCGCCTCGATCGCGGTGGTCTCCACCCCGAGGGAGATCCAGAACTGGCTGCCGTTCTGGTTCTTCGCGTCCGGCGGCTGGGCCAGGGCGACCGTGCCCTTGGTGTACGGCATGCCGCCGAGGTTCTCGTCGTCGAAGACGTAACCGGAGCTGCCCTGGCCGTCGGTGGGGTTCTCGCCGTCGGCCTTGGCCAGCGGGTCGCCGCACTGCAGCATGGCCACGCCCGAGTTCTCCGGGGTGGCCAGACGGTGGCACTTGGTGTTGTCGTAGAAGTTCTTCTTCGCGAGGAAGGCGAAGGAGTTCACCGTGCAGGGCGCCTGCGCCGTCGCCAGGTCGATCACGATGTCACCGTGGTTGGTGGTGATCGTCATGGTCTTCAGTTTCAGGTTGGGCTTGCTCGGCGGCATGCCCACTTTCTTGGCGGGGCTGCCGCTGTCGTCCTTGCGGTAGGAGCAGCTCGCCTTGGAGGGGTCGGTCGGGACGGTCGGCGTCGGCTGCGGCGCGGCGGTCTCCGAGGGGGCCGCCGAACTGGCGGCGGCCTCGGGCTTGGCGTCGCTCTTCCCGCCGAGAAGAGCCGACGTGGCGATCAGGCCGCCGACGACGACCACCACGGCGGCGCCGACTCCGATGAAGGCGTTCCGCTTCGACTTGGTCGCCTGCTCGGCACGCTGGGCCTGTCGCTCTTTGTGCTCCCGAGCCAGCTGGCTCTGGCGGTCTTCGCCGCTCACCGCTATGTCCTCCAGGATGACCGTTACATGACTATCAACTGGGCGAAAGCGTACCGGCCTTGGCGTGTGGTGGACGTAAGTGACGTAAGTCATCAGCCGTTAATGGAGAGATTTGCGTAGAATGTCCCGCTCCACTCGGGAACCGTTCGTGGTGGAATCCCGTATTCGGTGACGACGAACCACGCGCGACGGGAGCTGTCACATGTTCGACGAGATCCTGGGCCTGCCCGCCCACCCGCTGATCGTCCATGCCGCCGTGATCTTCGCGCCGCTCCTGGCGGTGCTGGCGGCCGTCTACGGGCTGGCGCCGCGCACGCGCGCCGCGCTCGGCTGGGCGGTGACGACGCTCGCGGTGATCGCCCCGGTGACCGTCCTGGCGGCGAGGCAGAGCGGTGAGGCGCTGAAGGACGGGCGCTTCGCCTCGGTCGACGGGCAGCTCGGCCAGCGCCTCGCCGACCATCAGAGTTTCGCCGTGCCGCTGCTGCTGAGCACCCTCGCCCTGGGCGCGGTCTCGCTGGGGCTGGTCTATGTCTCGCGCGGTGACCGGTTCGGCCGCCCGGTGGGGACGGCCGTTTCGGCGCTGACCGTGGTTCTGGCCCTCGTGGCCGGGTACTACGCGCTGCGCGCCGGGCACACCGGCGCCACCGCGGTCTGGGGAAGCTGAGAGCGCGCCCCGCGGCTCGGACGTCCCGCACGAGGCTGTGAAGCACCCTCCCCGGATCCCATGCCTTCCGAAGCCCGCCGGAGACGAGCACCGTGGACCTGAGGCGTTTTGCGTGACGGTACTGTCTGATCGTGGACAGCCTGTTCGATTCGGTGGCGGAGGAAGCCCAGCGCGGCCACGAGCCTCTGGCGGTGCGGATGCGCCCGCGCGGCCTGGACGAGGTGATCGGCCAGCGTCATCTGCTGGGCCCCGGAACGCCGCTGCGCAGGCTCGTCGAGGCCGAGGCCCCGATGTCGCTTTTCCTGTGGGGGCCGCCGGGCACCGGTAAGACCACCCTCGCCTACGTGGTCGCGGGCGTCACCAAGCGCCGCTTCGTCGAGGTCTCGGCGGTTTCGGCGGGGGTTAAGGAGGTTCGCGCGGCCATCGACCAGGCCCGGCGCGAGCTGGGCATGTCCGGCCGCCAGACCGTGCTGTTCGTGGACGAGGTGCACCGCTTCAACAAGGCCCAGCAGGACGCCCTGCTGCCCGCGGTGGAGAACCGCTGGGTCACCTTCATCGGCGCCACCACCGAGAACCCGTTCTTCTCCGTCATCTCGCCGCTGCTGTCACGCTCGCTGCTGCTGACCCTGGAGTCGCTGTCGGAAGAGGACATCCGGGCGGTGCTGGAGCGCGCCGTCGCCGACCCCCGAGGCCTGGACGGCAAGGTGCGGCTGGCGCCCGAGGCGGCCGAGCACCTGGTACGGCTGGCAGGGGGAGACGCCCGCAGGTCGCTCACCTACCTGGAGGCCGCCGCGCTCATCGCCGACGAGGAGATCACCGTCGAGGTGGTGGAGCGCGCGGTGGACAAGGCGGCCGTCCGCTACGACCGTCAGGGCGACCAGCACTACGACGTGATCAGCGGTTTCATCAAGAGCATGCGTGGCTCCGACGCCGACGCCGCGCTGCACTACCTCGCCCGGATGATCGAGGCGGGGGAGGACCCCCGGTTCATCGCCCGCAGGATCGTCATCTTCGCCTCGGAAGACGTCGGCATGGCGGACCCGACGTGCCTGCAGGTCGCCGTGGCCGCGGCCCAGGCGGTGGAGTTCATCGGCCTGCCCGAGGGGCGGATCAACCTGGCCCAGGCGGTCATCCACTGCGCGCTGGCGCCCAAGTCCAACGCGGTGATCAGCGCTGTCGACGCGGCCTCGGAGGACGTACGGCGCGGCAACATCGGCCACGTCCCGAACCACCTGCGCGACGCCCACTACCCCGGGGCCAGGAAGCTCGGTCACGGCAACGGCTACAAATACCCCCACGACTTCGAGCACGGCCTGGTCCGCCAGGGCTACGCCCCAGAAGAGCTCCGCGACCGCCGTTACTACCAGCCCACCCGGCACGGCGCCGAGGCGACCTTCGCCGACCGCTGGTCCAAGATCCGCTCGTTCCTCCGCGGCGGCTAACCCTCTTCGAGCTTCTTCGCACGGCGGCGCGGGAACCGTACGGTCAGGAACTTGGCCCGGGGGGCGACGCGACCGGCCAGGTCGAACAGGGCCTCGGTGCGGGAGCGGTCGGCGTCGAGATGGGTGAACATGTTGACGCCGAGATAGAAGGTGATCGCGGCGTAGGCCAGGTCGCGGGGGGGCAGAAGCCTGGCCAGGGGTGAGCCGCCGATCACCCGCTCCAAGGTCTCCTCGACGAAGTCGATCCACGGGTCCGACCGTTTGACGATCTCCTCGCGGAGTTCCGGCCGGGCGATGCTCGCTCCCACGAGCTCGGAGAAGAGCGTGATGTGCCCGCCCTCCAGGTCTGCCCGGTAGATCGCGTTGGCGACCTCGATCAGCTCCTCCAGTGTCCGGGCCCCTGACACGGCCTCCCGGTAGGCGGCCATCCGCTGCTCCGACGAGCGGTCCAGCGCGGCCAGCAACAGCGGATCCACACCCCCGAAGTGGTAGAAGACCAGTGCCGAGTTGACCCCCGCCTCCTTGGCGATGCTGCGGGCGCTGGTCCCGGCGTATCCCTCGGTCCGCAGGATCTCCGACGCGGCCTCGATCAACCGCTCGCGGGTCTCCGCGCCTGCCTGCTTGCTCACTCGAACCCCCTTGCCGTGCCGTCGCGCTAATCATACGGTTTAATCAAGTGATTAAATCGACTGATGAAGGGATCCTCTATGCCTGACACGCCTGAGCCCCTCCCTGATCGCCGGCATCAGCGCATGGCGCGGGTCATCGTCGCCGGGATGCTGGTCGCACTGTTCGCCGCGTTCCTGCTTTATCGGGTTCTGCATGCCGGGCATCTGGAGCAGACGGCGCTGTTCTATGTCGGCATCCCCGCCGTCATCGCGGTCACCGTCGTGCTCACCGCCAAGCCCCGGAGCGCCACCGGGATGATCATGGCGACGATGACCGTCGGACTCGCCCTCGCCGGACCGCTGCTCGGCGAGGGGATCGTCTGCCTGGTCATGTCGGCGCCGCTGTTCTACTTCGTCGGCCTGCTGATCGGTCTTGTCGCCGACGCCGTCCGCGACCGCGGGACGAACGCCTTCGTCGTCCCGGTGCTGCTCCTGGCGGCGATCGGCGGTGGCGCGGAGGTGACCGGGCCGTCCCGCGCGGGCGAGGCGACCGCGACCCGCGCGATCACCGGGGTGGACGTGGAGAAGGCCCTCGCCGCCGCCCCCGGGTTCGGGCCGATCGAGTCGCCCTTCCTGAAGCTGGGCTTCCCCCGGCCGGTGCGCGCCGAGGGTGAAGGCCTGGAGGTCGGCGCCCTGAGGGAGATCACCTTCACCCCGCGCCGTTCCCTGGGCATCGGCGCCGTCGCCGAGCCCCGCTCGATGACCCTGCGGGTCGAGAAGCGGGCTCCGGGACGTGTCACGTTCGCGGTGGTCCGCGACACGACCGTGGCCCGCTGGCTCGACCTGCGGGAGGCGGAGTTCGCCTGGACCGAGGGCCGGCTCGCCGTGACCCTGCGCTACCGCCGCACCTTCGACCCCGGCTGGTATTTCGGTCCCCTCCAGCGGTACGCCGTCGGCGAGGCGGCCGACTATCTCGCCGCGACGTTCACCCGTTGACCTCCTCCTCGGGACCGGTGCCCGAGGTCTCCTCGCTCAAGGAGTTTCGATGAACGCGACGAGTCTCCTGGCGCCGGCGGGGGTGCTTCGGGCGACGGGCGATCCCGCGCTGATCCGCGGGCTGGCGATCATGGTCCCGGCGCTCGCCGTCGTGGCCGCGGCCGCCCGGGCGAGGCCCTCGGAACGGGACATCGCCGCCGCGATCCTCGCCACGGGCTGGAACCTGCTGGCGCTGATCGCCGTGAACACACTCGCCCTGTCCGCGGGGTGGTGGGAGTTCCATGCGGAGGGAGCCGTCGTGTACGGCATGCCGGTGGACCTGCTGCTGGGCTGGGCGCTGCTCTGGGGCGCGCTGCCCGTCCTGGCGACCCGGCCACGGCGGACGTCCGGGCGGGACGGCACCGGGCCGGGCGGGGAGGGCGAGGCCGCGGGCGGGGCCTGGACCGTGCCGCTGCCGCTCACCGCGGCGGTGCCGGCCTGGTTCGACCTGGCCCTGATGCCGCGGGGCGAGCCGGTCGTCGTCCTCGGCGGCGACTGGCTCGTCGGAGAGTCGGTGGCGATCGTCACCTGCCTGGTCCCCGGCCTGTTCCTGGCCCGCTGGACGGTCGCGGGCACGTGTCTCCGGGTCAGGGCGGGGTTCCAGATCGTCCTGGCGGGCGGGCTGGGGCTGGCCCTGCCCGTCCTGCTGACCGGTGTGTGGCGGCAGCCGGTGTGGGTTCTCGGCCTCCTCGCCCAGGTGCTGGCCGTACCGATGATCTTCGGGGTGACCGCGGTTCGGGAGTTCGCGACCGTGGGAGGGGGCACGCCGCTGCCGTACGACCCGCCGCGCCGCCTGGTGACCACCGGGCCTTACGCCTACGTCCGCAACCCGATGCAGGTCTCGATGGCCGCGGGTTACCTCGTCCTCGCTCCGTTCGACCCGGTCTTCCTCGGCGCGGCGGCGGTCGCCGCCGCCTACGGCGCGGGACTGGCGGCCTGGCACGAGGGAGAGCAGCTCGCCCGGCGCTTCGGCGCGGAGTGGCGGGACTACCACCGCGCGGTGCGGCCGTGGGTACCGCGTCTGCGGCCGGTCATGCCCCCGGCGTCGGTCTACGTGACGCGCACCTGCGGCCCGTCGGGCTCCGCGTGCTGGCGGCCGAGGAGCACCCGGAAGGGCTGCGCCGGATCACCTACGAAGGCGCGGACGGCCGCACCGCCCAGGGGGTGGCCGCGATCGCGCACGTCCTCACGCATATTCATCTGGGCTGGGCGCTGGCCGGATGGCTGCTCATGGTTCCCGGGATCACCTGGTTCGCGCAACTCTGCGTGGACGCCTTCGGCGGCGGCCCGCGCACGCCCGCCGAGACGGTGTGACAGACGACGCGGTGGACGCGTGGCCGTGGATGTGGTGCGGTAAGCGCGGGCAAGCGGTGTCCGGCACGGTAGGGTTTTGCCATTCCACCCGACCTGGGCCGGGGTCACCTATGAGGGGACGGATCCGCACATGCTTACCGCGGGAGAGGTCGCGGGCCTGATCGTCGCCATGTTCTGGGCCATCCTGGTCTGCTTCCTGGCGATGGTCCTGGTCAAGCTGGCACGGTTGCTCACCGAGACCACCAAGATGGTCTCGGAGCTGGGCGATCGCGTGGTGCCGTTGCTGGAGGACGTCACGGTCACCGTCAGCGAGACCAACCGCCAGCTGGTCGCCGTCGAGGCCATCGCCAAAGACGTCAAGCAGGTCAGCGGGCATGTGGCCAAGGTCAGCGATGTCGCCCAGACCCTGGTCACCGGGCCGCTGATCAAGCTCGCGGCGCTGAGCCACGGCATCCAGCAGGCTCTGAGCGCCCGAAGGGGCATGCGCGGCAGTTCGGCTCCCCGCGTGCTGGAGGGGCGGCGGCGATGATCCGGCGTCTGTTCTACATGTCCCTGGGCGCGTTCGGCGCAGTGTGGGTCATGCGTAAGCTGCAGACATTGCATCCGAATCACCTGGCCCGGCGGGCCGTGCGCGGCGCCGCCGGAGTCCTGGAGCAGATGAGGGATTTCGCCGGCGACACCCTGGAGGGCGCGGCGAAGCGGGAAACCGAGTTGCGCTCCAGATTCGGACTCGACACTGTGGAAAACACCTATCACTACGACGTAAAGGATGGCCGCTGACATGGAGTCGGCAGAGATCGCCCGCCGCTTCCTGCGCTTCTTCGAGGAGCGTGGGCACACCGTCGTGCCCTCGGCCAGCCTGATCGCGGAGGACCCCACTCTGCTGCTGGTCAACGCGGGCATGGTGCCGTTCAAGCCCTACTTCCTGGGCCAGCAGAAGCCGCCCTACAAGCGCGCGACCAGCGCCCAGAAGTGCGTGCGCACCCTCGACATCGACGAGGTCGGCAAGACGACCAGGCACGCCAGCTTCTTCCAGATGCTCGGCAACTTCTCCTTCGGCGACTACTTCAAGGAGCAGGCGATCCCGTTCGCCTGGGAGCTGCTGACCAGCTCCGAGTCCGACGGCGGCTTCGGCTTCCCCGAGGAGAAGCTGTGGGTCACCGTCTACCTCGACGACGACGAGGCCATCGAGATCTGGAAGAAGACCGGCGTCCCCGCCGAGCGCATCCAGCGCCGTGACCTGGCCGACAACTACTGGCACATGGGCGTCCCCGGACCGGGTGGCCCCTGCAGCGAGATCTACTACGACCGCGGCCCGGAGTACGGCCGTGAGGGCGGCCCCGTCGCCGACGAGACCCGCTACCTTGAGGTCTGGAACAACGTCTTCATGCAGTTCCAGCTCGGCACGGTCCGCAGCAAGATCGACTTCGACGTCGTGGGCGAGCTGCCCGCCAAGAGCGTCGACACCGGCATGGGCCTGGAGCGCATGGCGGCGATCCTGCAGGGCGTCGACAACATCTACGAGATCGACACGACCTACAAGATCCTCGACAAGGCCGCTGATCTCACCAAGTCGCGTTACGGCCGCGACGCCCGCGCCGACGTGTCGCTGCGCGTGGTCGCCGACCACGTGCGCACCGGCGTCATGCTGGTCGCCGACGGCGTGCTCCCCTCCAACGAGGGCCGCGGCTACGTGCTGCGCCGTATGCTGCGCCGCTCCATCCGCAACCTGCGCCTGCTCGGCTCGGGCGAGGAGCGCTACATGCACGAGCTCACCCAGACCGCCATCGACGTCATGGGCGAGCAGTACCCCGAGCTCAAGGTCGACGCCCCGCAGATCCACGGCGTGATCGACGCCGAGGAGGCGTCCTTCCTGGGCACGCTCCGCACCGGTACCGCGATCTTCGACGTGGCCGTCGAGGAGACCAAGCGCAAGGGCGCGACCACGCTCGCCGGCGAGCAGGCCTTCCAGCTTCACGACACCTACGGCTTCCCGATCGACCTGACCCTGGAGATGGCCTCCGAGCAGGGGCTGAAGGTCGACGAAGAGGGCTTCCGCCGGTTGATGAAGGAGCAGCGCGAGCGGGCCAAGGCCGACGCCGCCGCCAAGAAGACCGGCAACGCCGACATCTCGGTCTTCGGTCAGATCCTGGAGAAGACCGGCAAGGTCGACTTCCTCGGCTACGACCAGGTGACCGCCGAGTCTCAGGTCGTCGGCATCCTCGTCGACGGGGCCTCGGTTCCGGCGGCGGGCGCCGGCAGCACGGTCGAGCTCGTGCTGAGCCGTACCCCGTTCTACGCCGAGGGCGGTGGCCAGCTCGCCGACCAGGGCGTCATCCGTACCGACGGGGCCGAGGTCGAGGTCGTGGACGTGCAGTCCCCGGTCGGCGGTGTCATCGTGCACCGGGGCAAGGTCCGGCTCGGTGAGGTCCGGGTGGGCGACCAGGCCCAGGCCGAGATCGACATCGAGCGGCGCCGCGCCATCTCCCGCAGCCACACCGCCACGCACCTGGTGCACCGCGGCTTCCGCAACGCGCTGGGCGAGACGGCGGCGCAGGCCGGTTCGGAGAACTCGCCCGGCCGGTTCCGCTTCGACTTCACCTCCGCCGGCGCCGTGCCGCCCAGCGTGCTGCGCGACGTCGAAGACGAGGTCAACGCCGTCCTGATCAACGACCTCAAGGTCAACGCCTTCCACACCTCCCAGGCCGAGGCCCGGGCGATGGGCGCGCTGGCCCTGTTCGGCGAGAAGTATGGTGAGACCGTCCGCATCGTCGAGGTGGGCGACTACTCCCGCGAGCTCTGCGGAGGCACCCACGTCGCGAGTTCCGGCCAGCTCGGTCTGGTCAAGGTGCTGGGCGAGGCCTCGATCGGCGCGGGCGTGCGCCGGGTGGAGGCCCTGGTAGGCCTGGACGCCTTCCGCTTCCTGGCCCGCGAGAGCGTGCTCGTCGCCCAGCTGTCGGAGCAGCTCAAGGCCCGCCGCGAGGAACTGCCCGAGCGGATCGAGGGCATCGTCACCCGGCTGCGCGCCGCGGAGAAGGAGCTGGACAAGCTCCGTTCCGCCCAGGTGCTCGCGATAGCGGGCGAACTGGCCGCGGGCGCCCGTGACCTGCACGGCGTCTCCGTCGTGACACACCGTGCGCCTGATGGAACCTCCGCCGACGACCTGCGTAAGCTCGCACTCGACGTGCGCGGCAGATTCCCGGCCGACCGCGCGGCGGTCGTCGTCGTCGCCGGTGTTCCCGGTGACCGGCCCGTCGTCGTGGCCGTGGTCAACGAGGCGGGGCGCGGGCAGGGCCTGAAGGCGGGCAGCCTCGTCGGCGTCGCCGCCAAGGCGCTCGGCGGTGGCGGCGGCGGCAAGGACGACGTCGCCCAGGGCGGTGGAGCCCGTCCCGAGGCGATCGACGAGGCGCTTGACGCCGTCAGGCAGGCGATCGCGCAGACGCTCGCTTGATGACGGACGCCTGCGAGCCGTACGTGACTCGGGGGCGGAGACGATGACGATGAGAAACGGTGTTCGACTGGGTGTCGACGTCGGCTCGGTCCGCATCGGCGTGGCCCGTAGTGACCCCTCCGGGTTGCTGGCCACGCCGGTGGAGACCGTACGGCGCGGCAGAGGCGACCTGGACCGGCTCGCGGAGCTCGCGGCCGAATACGAGGTCGTCGAGATCGTGGTCGGCCTGCCGACCTCGCTGTCCGGGCGCGAGGGGCAGGCCGCCGAGGCGGCCCGTGACTTCGCCGCCCGGATCTCCCGGCGGCTGGCGGCCGTCCCGGTGCGGCTTTTCGACGAGAGGCTGACCACGGTCACCGCCCAGCAGGGCCTGAGGGCCAGCGGGGTGAGGGCCAAGAACCAGCGCGGCGTGGTGGACCAGGCGGCGGCTGTCGTGCTGCTCCAGGCCGCCCTGGACGCCGAGCGTGCCACCGGCAGGCCGCCGGGGAAGGCCCTGGAACCGCCGGACGAGCAGTCCGGCGCGGAGCCGGGCGGCGGGGCCGCTCGGTGAACCGCCTGCGGCAGGTGTGCCTGTCGGCGGACGTGCTCGCGGCCGTGGAGGAAGGTTGCGAGCAGGCGACCACCGAGCTTGATTCGGAGAGGCGGGCCGGCGGTGGCCTGCCGCCCGGGCCCGTCACGAACCCGGGTCAGAAGGCGCTCGCCGCAGCTCTTTGTCCAGATCAAGGCGATTGGTTGTGGTTTGTCACTACGGACCCGGAGCATAGAATCACGAAATTCACCGAGGGAGAGAGTGAGTTCGTGAGATACCGGGAAGAGCTAAATACGTACCTCGGGACGCGTTGATGCCCGGCGGAACACCCCCCGTTCCGCCGCACGCGGCGACCTGCAGTGGCAGGCCGAGGGAAGGCGCCCGGCAAACCGGGACGTTTGGCCCGGTGTCCTCGTTCGGTTTGGCATCCCCACTTGACGCCAGGCCGCCCCTACCGGGAGATTGGCCAGCGCATCTATGAACGATCTCGATATGGACTTCCTGGTCGGCGCCGAAGACGACGGTCCGTCGCGGCGCAGGTCCCGTGCATCCTCCGGACGCCGCGGACGCCGTAGGAAACGGCGCCGCAACCGGGGCGGCTTCCTCGCCCCGATGCTCGCGGTCATCATCCTGGTGGGCGGCCTCGGCGCCGGTGGCTACTACGGTTACACCTGGCTGCGCGATGTGATGATTCCCGACGACTACGCGGGGCAGGGCTCCGGCGAGGTCGTCGTGGAGATCAAGGACGGGCAGAGCGCCTCCGACGTCGCGCGGACCCTGGAGGAGCAGGGCGTGGTGAAGAGCGCCCGGGCGTTCGCCAACGCCATCGCCGACGCCGGCAAGAGCTCCTCCCTGCAACCGGGCGAATATCCCATGCGCAAGCAGATGGCGGCCGCCGAGGCGGTCAAGCTGCTCGACCCGGTCAACCGGCTCCTGAAGAGGGTGACCCTCAAGGAAGGGCTGCGCCTGTCCGACACGCTGGTGACGCTCGCCAAGGCGACCCGCAAGCCGCTCAAGGAGTTCCAGCAGGCCTCCAAGAACGCCAAGGCGCTCGGCCTGCCCGCCTTCGCGAAGGGAAACCTGGAGGGCTACGCCTTCCCGGCCACCTACGACATCACGCCCAAGATGACGCCCGCCGACATCCTGGCCGCGATGGTCGAGCGCTTCAACCAGACCGCCGAGAAGGAGAACCTGGCGCGGGCGGCGAAGAAACTCCGCCGTACTCCGCACGAGATCATGACGATCGCCAGCATCGTCCAGGCCGAGTCCGGCAACGTCGAGGACATGGGCAAGGTCGCCCGCGTCATCTACAACCGCCTCGACGGCAACCCCGAACGCAAGCTGGAGATGGACAGCACGGTGATGTACGGGCTGGGCAAGTACGGCATCGCGTCGACCAACGCGGACCTCGACAGCCCCTCGCCCTACAACACCTACAAGCGGCTGGGCCTGCCCCCGGGCCCCATCGCCAACCCCGGTGACCACGCCATCCAGGCGGCGCTCAATCCGACCAAGGGCGACTGGATCTGGTTCGTGACCACCGATCCCAAGCGCGGCATCACCAAGTTCACCGCGTCCGAGGCCGAGCACCTGCGGCTGAAGGCGGAGTTCGAGAAGAACCAGGCGGGCGGATGATGAAGGCGGCGGTGCTCGGGTCGCCCATCGTCCACTCGCTCTCGCCCTACCTGCACCGCGCCGCCTACGAGGGCCTCGGCCTGTACGACTGGCGCTACGAGGCGATCGAGTGCGACGAGGAACGGCTTCCCGGCCTGATCGGCGGGCTCGGTCCCGGGTGGGCGGGACTATCGCTGACCATGCCGCTCAAGCGGGCCGTGCTGCCGCTGCTGGACACGGTCTCCGACCTCGCGGTCAAGGTGGGCGGGGCCAACACCGTGGTCTTCCGCGACGGCGCGCGACACGGTGACAACACCGACGTCTATGGCATCGTCCAGGCGCTGGCCGAGGCGGGGGCCCCGCCTCCGCGCGCGGCGACGATCCTGGGTGGCGGGGCGACGGCGGCCTCCGCGCTGGCCGCCCTGCGAGAGCTGGGTCTGACCGGGGCGACCCTGGTGGTCCGTGACCCGGCCAGGGCCGGGGAGACCGCCGAGGTGGCCGAGCGGCTCGGCATGAGCCTGCCGGTGCAGACCTTCGACAAGCTCGACACCGCCCTGGACGTGGACCTGGTCGTCTCGACCCTGCCCTCCGGCGCCGCCGACGGCTTCGCCGGCCTGGTGGCCAGGGTGCCCGTGGTCTTCGACGTGGTCTACTCACCGTGGCCCACTCACCTGGCCGCCACGGTGGCGGCCAGGGGCGGCGTCGTGATCGGGGGCTTCCCCATGCTCCTGCACCAGGCGGTCCGGCAGGTCGAGATGATGACCGGCCGGACCGACGTTCCGGTGGAGGCGATGCGCGCGGCGGGCAAGGCCGAGATCGTCAGACGAGCCGCTCCGGAGAACTGACCGTCCCCGAACCGTAGGGCTGGAAGCCTCGCCGGGCGACGATGAACAGGACGCTGACGAGCAGCACCTCCACCAGGGCGAGGGGCCACCTGCCGTCGAAGGCGTAGGTGATCGGGAGGTTGCCGTACAGCAAGAGCGGGATCGGGGCCAGGAGCAGGATCGCCCGCTGCCCGACCGGAGTGTGGCTGCCGGCACCGCAGGCCATGGCCAACAGGGCCGGGGTGAGCAGGGCGCTGGCGTAGTCGTCGGGCGACCAGCCGTACCACAGGGCCGTCGTCGCCGCTAGCGTCGCCGCGCTGACCATGGACCAGCGCAGCAGCTTCCGGTGGCCGATGAGCTCCGCGCCCTTGGCGGGGCATGGCGCGACGGTCAGCAGAAGGGCCACGATCAGTCCGGGCAGGGCGCTGAGCGTCTCGTCGGCCAAGGTGGGCACGGCAAAGGGATAGGCGCTCGCCCCGCCCATCTGCTCGACCAGGTTCGCGGTCGCCACGGCGGTGGCGATGGGGCTCGCGAGCCCCAAGATCCATGCCAAGGCCGCCGCGGTCCAGCGCAGGCCTCGCAGGGCGAGCCCCACGATCAGGGCCTCCGGCAGGAGGTCGACAAAACCCAGCAGGTTGTACGCGGAGAAATCCGGATCGATCGGCCAGAGCAGCGTGACCGAGTTGCCGATCTGCGGGATGAGCAGGCAGAGCGGGGCGACGATCGCGGCGACGTTCAGGGCGTCGCGCCAGTGGGCGGCGGACGCGGGGCCGAGAAAGCGCTGGAGGTGGATGATGAGACCGCCCCGGACCAGGTCGAACGCGTCGCGCGGATCCGGATATCGCTGGCCGGGCCTCGCCCCGGCGAGCATCACCCCGATCATCTCCTCCTCGTGCATCGCCCTGTGATCACGGGGGTAGCAGGCCAGGAGCCTGCGGTAACGCGCCTCCAGAGGGGTCACGCCGTACCTCCGGAGAGGCCGTGGCGAAACAGCATTCCCCCGGCCAGGCGGGCACGCAGGCGGGTGGAGGCCGCCTCGGCGTTCCGGCGCAGCCGTTCGGCCTCGGCGGCCAGGCGGGTGCCGCCCTCCTCGGTCAGCCGGTAGTAGCGCCGCACGCGGCCGTCCACGATCTCCTCGCGGTCGGCGGCGATGAGGCCTTCGGACTGGAGGCGGTCGAGGGCGGCGTAGAGGGTTCCCGCGCGCAGGCGCACCCGGCCGCCGGAGATCTCCTGGACGTCGGCGATCACCCCGTAGCCGTGCTGGGGCCCCTCGGCGAGGGCCGTGAGGATCAGGAACGTGGGTTCCTGCATCGATCGTTCGCTCATACCGTCTTTATATATCGATCATCGGCTTATGGCGCAACGGGTAAGCCGAACATCACCGTGGAGGGGGTGTCGCGGGAATGATTCGGTCGGGGTATGCGGTTGTGGTAATGTAACTAATCGATCGGTCCGGCATGCCTGCTGGACGCGCAAGCGGAGGCTCGCCTCCCACCTGGTCGACCGAAAGGTTGGCAGGTCAAGGATCACACCGGATGACTCCGGGGAGTTCGCGACAGGAAAGTCGGCGAGCTCATGTGGCCCCGCATGCGCGACGTGCGGGGCATTTCGCGTTCGGCGCCCTTGAAGGGTTCCCGTCCTGTGATCTCCCGGCACGGTCGAGTATGTGGCAGCCGCCGCGGAACCGCGGCGGATCGCAACCTAGGAGGCCCCATCAGCGCCGAGCCCCGCATCAACGACCGTATTCGCGTCCCCGAGGTCCGCCTCGTCGGCCCGAACGGCGAACAGGTTGGCATCGTCTCCATCGGCGATGCTCTGAAGCTGGCTCAGGAGGCCGACCTCGACCTCGTGGAGGTCGCGGCTACGGCTCGCCCGCCCGTGTGCAAGCTCATGGACTACGGAAAGTTCAAGTACGAGTCCGCGATGAAGGCACGTGAGGCGCGGCGTAACCAGGCGTACACGATCATCAAGGAGATCAAGCTCCGACCGAAGATCGACCCGCACGACTACGAGACCAAGAAGGGTCACGTGGTGCGGTTCCTCAAGGCCGGGGACAAGGTCAAGGTCACGATCATGTTCCGTGGGCGGGAGCAGTCCCGGCCCGAGCTGGGCTTCCGGCTCCTGCAGCGGCTGGCGGAGGATGTCACGGAGCTCGGCTTCGTGGAGTCCCAGCCCAAGCAGGACGGCCGAAACATGATCATGGTGATCGGCCCGCACAAGAAGAAGGCTGAGGCCAAGGCCGAAAGGGCAGCGGCCAAGGCGCGGCGTGAGGACTCCCCGGAGGACCAGGCACACGTCGACGACGAGGTGGCCGCTCCGCAGGAGTGACTCGCATAGCCTGGACCGTCAGGCAGTCGCGAGATTAAGCCGAGACCGGGTCCGGTCTCGCAGTCAGGCATGCCCTTGACTCGGGTTACCGGCCCGGGACATCGGCACGATCGAGGGAGAGACGGCTGAGATGCCGAAGATGAAGACGCACAGCGGTGCGAAGAAGCGATTCCGGCTCACCGGTTCCGGCAAGCTTGTGCGCCGTCGGGCCAACCGCGCTCACTACAACGAGTGGAAGTCGTCCAAGTTGACGCGTCGTCTCAAGCCTGAGGTCGTGCTCTCCGATGCCGACTCCAAGAAGATCAAGAAGCTGCTCGCTAAGTAACGGCCCCCGGGGAGATAGATACACATGGCACGCGTGAAGCGGGCGATCAACGCCAAGAAGAAGCGCAAGGTCGTTCTCGAGCGGGCGACGGGCTACCGGGGCCAGCGGTCCAGGCTGTACCGCAAGGCCAAGGAGCAGATGCTCCACTCGATGACCTACGCCTACCGCGACCGCAAGGACCGCAAGGGCACCTTCCGCCGTCTTTGGATTCAGCGCATCAACGCCGCTGCCCGTCAGAACGGCATCACCTACAACCGGCTCATCCAGGGTCTCCGGCTGGCCTCCATCGAGGTCGACCGCAAGATCCTCGCTGACCTCGCCGTCAACGACGCCGCCACGTTCGCGACGCTGGTCGAGGCGGCCAAGAAGGCGCTTCCGGCCGACGTGAACGCGCCGGTCGCCAGCTGAGTCAGGCACTGACGAGCGTGCGGCCCACAGCGATCACGCTGTGGGCCGCATTCGCATTCTTGGGGGAGCAGGCATGGCGGGATCTGAGCTGACCAACATCAAGTCGCCACGGGTCAAGGCCGCACGGCGGCTGACCAAACGGGCCTTCAGGGACCGCGACCGTTCCTTCCTCGCGGAGGGGCCTCAGGCGGTGCGCGAGGCGCTGGCGCTGGACGGCGTGGTGGTAGAGCTGTTCGCCACGGCCGAGGCCGAGCTGCGGCACGCCGAGATCGTCACCGCCGTCACCGCCGCCGGGGTGCCCCTGTACCGGGCCAGTGGCGAGGTCATGGCCGAGCTCGCCCAGACCGTCACCCCGCAGGGGCTGCTGGCCGTGTGCCGGTTCGTGCACGTGCCCCTCGACAGGGCCGTCACCGCCGATGCCAGGCTGGTGGCCGTGCTGGCCCACGTCCGCGACCCGGGCAACGCCGGGACGGTGCTGCGCACCGCCGACGCGGCGGGTGCCGACGCGGTGGTCTTCACCGACGCCTCGGTGGACCCCTACAACGGCAAGTGCGTCCGGGCCAGCGCGGGGAGCCTGTTCCACCTCCCGGTCACCACGGGGACGCCTGCGGCGCAGGCCGTACAGAAGCTGAAGGACGCCGGGTTGCGGGTGCTCGCCGCCGACGGCGCGGGCAAGCAGACGCTGGACGACGTGGACCTGTCCGGGCCGACCGCGTGGATTTTCGGCAACGAGGCGTGGGGGCTGCCGGAGGACATCCTGCGGCTGGCCGACGAAGTGGTCCGGGTGCCGATCTACGGAAGGGCCGAGAGCCTCAACCTCGCGACCGCGGCCGCGGTGTGTCTGTACGCATCTGCCCGATCTCAGCGGACCGGTTCCCAGCCCCCCGCTCCGGGGCTGCCGTAGAACGCGAGAAACCCGCTATTGTCGGCCTTGTAGCGTCGAGGAGGCGGGGTCGTGCACGGCGAACACACCGACGAGCGGAGCACTGATTCCGCCTGTGTGATCGACGTAAATGATCTTCCTGACGGTCTCGTCGTGACCGACCGGGACGGCCACGTGCTGACCGTCAACCGGGCCGCGAGCCGCCTCACCGGGGTCGCTCGCGACCAGGCCGTCGGACGGCACCTGCGAGATGTGTTCTCCTTCCGCGACCACGACGGGCGCGACTGGTGGAAGTGGTTCGACCCCTACGGCGGGCTGCCCACGCGCAGCCGTCAGCCCGAGCTGCCGCTGCGCACCCCCGGGGGCCAGGAGATGCTCGTGGCCGCCCGCCTGGTGCGCAGACCGGAGCGGGGCGGCGAGGTCGTCCGGGTGGTGATCACCCTGCGCGACGCGGGCGCCCGCGCCCGGCTGGAGCGCAGCCGCGCCGACCTGGTCTCCACCGTCGCCCACGAGCTCCGTTCCCCGCTGACCAGCGTCAAGGGGTTCACCGCGACCCTGCTGTCCAAGTGGGCCCGCTTCACCGACAACCAGAAGCTGGTCATGCTGGAGACGGTCAACGCCGACGCCGACCGGGTGACCCGGCTGATCACCGAGCTGCTCGACGTGTCCCGCATCGAGTCCGGGCGGCTGGAGATCCACCGCCAGGTGGTCGACATCCCCGCCAGGGCCCGCAAGGTCATCGCCGGGCGGGTCGCGGCGGGGGAGCCGGAGGAGCGTTTCCGGCTGGAGGTGCGGGGCGAGCTGCCCGAGACCTGGCTCGATCAGGACAAGATCGATCAGGTTCTGGCCAACCTGCTGGAAAACGCGGTGCGTCATGGGCGCGGTACGGTGACAATAGTCGTCGAACCGAACGAATGGGGAGTGACCGTGTCCGTCCGTGACCAGGGAGAGGGCATCCCGCCCGAGCTGGCCACGCGCGTGTTCCGGCAGTTCTGGCGGGGCAACGCCCGCCGTCGCGGTGGCACCGGGCTCGGCCTGTTCATCGTCAAGGGCCTGATCGAGGCCCATGGCGGCACCATCTCCGTGCAGCGGGGGCCCGAAGGCGGGGCCGAGTTTCGATTTATGGTGCCCACCGGCACCCCTGACTTCGCCTGAGCGTGAATGCCAGCCCGGTGGGCTCTCCCGACTAGACTCGTGGCCGCTTAAGCCCTGGATTCGGAGCTCTCTTGTCTAACTACGACCCGGTTGAGGTGACCCCGCTGCACGCCGATGAAATGGCGCGCATGCAGGCCGACGCGCTCGACGCCATCAAGGCGGCGCGCGACCTCGACGAACTGAAGCAAGTACGGCTCGCGCACGCCGGTGACCGCTCGCCGATCGCCCTGGCCAACCGCGAGATCGGGGCGCTGCCCCCGGCCGCGCGCGCCGAGGCGGGCAAGCGCATCGGCGGCGCCCGCAAGGCCGTCGCCGAGGCCCTCGGCGAGCGTCAGGCCCAGCTTGAGGCCGAGCGCGACGAGCGTGTCCTCGTCGAGGAGACCGTCGACGTGACGCTGCCCGCCGACCGCGCCCCGCGCGGCGCCCGGCACCCGCTGACCACGCTGCAGGAGCACATCGCCGACGCGTTCGTCGCGATGGGCTACGAGGTGGCCGAGGGGCCCGAGCTGGAAGGCGAGTGGTTCAACTTCGACGCGCTGAACATCTCGCCCGATCACCCGGCGCGTTCGGAGCACGACACCTTCTTCGTGGAGTCCGTCGAGTCGGGCAAGGTGCTGCGCACGCAGACCTCGCCGGTGCAGATCCGGGCCCTGCTCAGCCGTGAGCTCCCGGTTTACGTGATCTCACCCGGGAAGGTGTTCCGCACCGACGAGCTCGACGCGACCCACACTCCGGTCTTCCACCAGGTCGAGGGGCTGGCGATCGACGAGGGCCTGACCATGGCCCACCTCAAGGGCACCCTGGACCGTTTCGCCGAGGTCATGTTCGGCGAGGGCATCACCACGCGGTTCCGGCCGAACTACTTCCCGTTCACCGAGCCGTCGGCCGAGATGGACCTGAAGTGCTTCGTGTGCCGCGGCACCTCCGCGGTGCCGGGCAACCCGCACTGCCGCACCTGCAAGTCCGAGGGCTGGATCGAGTGGGGCGGCTGCGGAATGGTCAACCCGCGGGTGCTCATCGCCTGCGGTGTCGACCCCGGCCGCTACAGCGGTTTCGCTTTCGGCATGGGCATCGAGCGCACGCTGATGTTCCGCCACAACGTCGAGGACATGCGCGACATGGTCGAGGGAGACGTCCGCTTCACGCTCCCGTTCGGGATGGAGGTCTGATGAAGGTCCCGCTTTCATGGCTGCGGGAGTACGTCGATCTCCCCGCCGTCACCGCTCACGAGATCGCCGAGAAGCTCACCGCGGCCGGGCTCAAGCTGGAGGCCATCACCTCCTACGGCCACGACGTCAAGAACGTGGTCGTCGGCGAGGTGCTCTCCATCGAGGAGCTGGAGGGCTTCAAGAAGCCCATCCGGCACTGCCAGGTCGAGGTGGGGGAGGCCGCGCCGCGTCAGATCGTCTGCGGTGCGACCAACTTCGTCGTCGGCGACCGGGTGCCGGTCGTGCTGCCCGGGGGCGTGCTGCCCGGCGGGTTCGAGGTCGGCGCGCGCAAGACCTACGGGCGGATGTCCGAGGGCATGATCTGCTCGGAGCGCGAGCTCGGCCTGAGCGACGAGCACGACGGCATCATGGTGCTGGCCGAGGGCACCCCGATCGGGGCCGACGTGGTCGAGCTGCTCGGCCTGCGCGACGACGTGATCGAGCTGGAGATCACCCCGGACATCGGCTACGCCCTGTCCATCCGCGGGGTGGCCCGGGAGGTCGCCACCGCCTTCGGCGCGACCTTCCTCGATCCGGCCGACGTCTCCCCGCCCGCCGAGTCCGGTCCGTCCTATCCGGCCTCCATCGCCGACCCCGGCGCGTGCGACCGCTTCGTGCTGCGTGAGATCCACGGCTTCGACCCGTCGGCGAAGAGCCCGCTGTGGATGCGGGCACGCCTCGCGCGGGCCGGCGTGCGCCCGATCTCGCTGGCGGTGGACGTCACCAACTACGTGATGCTGGAGCTCGGCCAGCCCCTGCACGCCTTCGACGCCGCGAAGCTGACCGGCGAGATCGTCGTGCGCCGGGCCAAGCCCGATGAGACGCTGGAGACGCTCGACCACGTCGTGCGCAAGCTCCACCCGGAAGACATCCTGATCACCGATCAGTCGGGTGTGATCTCGATGGCCGGGACCATGGGCGGTCTGGAGACCGAGATCTCCGACCAGTCCACCGACATCGTGATCGAGGCCGCGCACTTCTCCGCCAGCGGCATCGCGCGGATGTCCCGCCGCCACAACCTGGTCAGCGAGGCGTCCAAACGGTTCGAGCGGGGCGTCGACCGGGAACTCCCGCTGTACGCGTCCTGGCGCGCGGCCCAGCTCCTGGCCGAGCTGGGCGGCGGCACGATCCAGCCGGGTGTCACCCACGCCGCGGTCGAGATCGAGCCCGTCCGCATCTCCATCCCGAGCGGTCACCCCGGCAAGGTCGCCGGCATCGAATACGACCGCGAGACCGTGATCCGCTGCCTGGAGCAGGTCGGCTGCACGGTCGTCAGCGGTGCGGTCGCCCCCGGTGACGAGATGGCCGCGAAGCTCGCGGTCGCCGGCGAGGACATGCTGACGGTCACCCCGCCCACGTGGCGGCCCGACCTGACCGACCCCAACGACCTCGCCGAGGAGGTCATCCGGCTTGAGGGCTATGAGAAGCTGCCCTCGATCCTGCCGGCCGCCCCGGCGGGCGCCGGTCTCACCGAAGGCCAGCGGCTGCGCCGCAGGGTCGGCAGGGCGCTGGCCGCCTCCGGCTACGTCGAGATCCTCGCCTACCCGTTCGTCGGCGAGCGCGACCTCGACAACCTGCAGCTGCCCGCGGACGACGCTCGCCGCCTGGCCGTACGGCTGGCCAACCCGCTCAGCGAGGACGAACCGCTGATGCGGACCACGCTGTTGCCTGGCCTGCTCAAGACGCTGGTCCGCAACGTGGGCCGGGGCTTCGGCGACGTGGCGCTGTTCGAGATGGGCCTGGTCTACCGGCCGTCACAGGGGGCGCCCGCGACCGCACCGGTGCTCGGTGTGGACCGCAGGCCCAGCGAGGTGGAGCTCAACTCGATCGAGTCGGCGCTGCCCGCCCAGCCGCTGCGGGTCGGCGCCGTGCTGGCCGGGGAGTTCGAGCGGTCCGGCTGGTGGGGCAAGGGCCGCGCGGGCAGCTGGGCGGACGCCATCGAGGCGGCCCGTACGGTGGCCCGCGAGGCCGGGGTCACCCTCGACGTTCGCGCCGACCGGCACGAGCCCTGGCACCCGGGCCGCTGCGCCGCGCTGTACGCCGGGGACGTGCTCCTCGGCCACGCCGGTGAGCTGCACCCGCGTGTCATCGAGGCGTACGGCCTGCCCCCGCGCACCAGCGCGATGGAGCTGGAGCTGGCCCGGCTGGAGCCGCTGATGGCGGGTCCGGCGCAGGCCCCCTCGATCTCCGCCTACCCGATCGCCACCCAGGACGTCGCGCTCATCGTCGACGCCTCCGTCCCGGTGGCCGTGGTGGAGGCGGCGCTGCGCGAGGGCGCTGGCGATCTGCTGGAGTCGATCAGGCTGTTCGACGTCTACACCGGGACCCAGGTCGAAGAGGGCAAGAAGTCCCTGGCCTACTCCTTGCGGTTCCGGGCATCGGACCGGACGCTGACCGTCGAGGAGACCACCGCGGCCCGTGACGCGGCCGTGGCCCTGGCCGGTGAACGCACCGGAGCCCAGCTCCGCGGCGTCTGATCGACATGTGAGATCGATACGTGAGAAGGTCCCGACGGCCATGCCGCCGGGACCTTCTCCTTCAGTGAGGCCTCAGCGAGGCTTCAGTGAGGAGGAGACGTTGAGACACCTGCTGGTGTTCGCCGATCGTGACGACGCCGAGGAAGTCGCGGAGACGGTGGCCGAGGAGTTTCCGCAGATGATGCCCACGGTCGTCCGGGAGACCCTCGCGGGCGAGGACGACGCCGAGGACGCCCAGTGGCTGGTGGTCGTCGAGGACCACGACGACACCCTGCCCCCGGAGGACGTGGCCCGTCTGGACGCGCTCGCCGAGGAATACGACGGCTGGCGCGAGTCGGACTGACAGTCCCGGCCGGTGTGTCAGACCTCGGCGAGGGCCTCACGACGGGTGCGTTCCCTGATCGCGTGCTCGTCGGTGCGGGCGTCGTAGCTCCGGAACCCGGGCAGGAGTCCCGCCATCGCCGCCACCGCGCCGACGCACAGCAGGCCGCCCGCGCCGAGCGAGAACCGTGCCCCGCCGAGCTGGGCCATCAGGCCGGCCCTGGCGTTGCCGAGCATCGGGCCGCTGGTGTAGGAGAGCAGCTCGATGCCGGCCAGGCGGCCCCGGAACTCGTCGGGGATGGTCTGGTTCCAGATGGTGGAGCGGAAGACGGCGCTGATCATGTCGGCCGCTCCGGCCAGTGCCAGGCAGGCGAAGACGCCCCAGACGGCCGGCATGACCGCCGCCAGCGCCACCGCGGCGCCCCACACCAGGGCCGCCACGATGACGCCGAGGCCGTGCCGGTGGATGCGGCCGGTCCAGCCGGAGGTGACGGAGGCGACGAGAGAGCCGACGGCGGAGGCGGAGAAGAACAGGCCGACCGCCTCGGGGGAGTGGAACTCACCGGCCAGGAACGGATACAGCGCGGTGGAGAACGCGAAGATCATCGCGGCGATGTCCACCAGGTAGGTGCCCATCAGATCCGGGCGGCCCACGGCGTAGCGGACGCCGTCGATCAGCGACCTGAGTGACGGCGGGGGAGCGTCTTCGGACTGCGGTGGGGCCTTCACCAGCCAGAGCAGCACCAGGGAGACCAGGAAGGTCGCCACGTTCACGCCGTACGCGACGGCGACGCCGAACCAAGTGGCGATCAGGCCGCTGAGTCCGGGGGCCACGATGGCACCGAGGTTCCAGCGGAAGCTGCTCAGCGCGGCGGCCGCGGTGAGCTGGTCGTGCCTGACCACGCGGGGTATCAGTGATTCGATGCTGGGCCGTTGCAGGCTGCCGAAGCCCGCGGTGAGGGCGCCGACCACGTACAGCACCCAGACTTGAGGGCGCGGAAGCATCGCGTTGACCATCAGGATCAGCACCGTGACGCAGAGCCCGAGCTCGGTGTAGAGGATGATCTTGCGCCGGTCCAGCGCGTCCGCGATGGCCCCGCCCCAGAGTCCGCACACCACCATCGGCACGAACTCGGCCACGCTGACCAGGCCGACCGCCAGGTAGGAGCCGGTGAGCTCCTTCATCTGCAGGGGGATCGCCACCAGCGTGAGGAAGCTGCCGAACATCGTGACCACCCCCGAGCCGAAGAGCAGCCGGAAGTCACGGGAGTCGCGCAGGGGACTCAGATCCATCTTCAGATGGCGGATCAGCGCTCTGAGCGATCGGTCAGGGGTTTCGGGCACGGACAGACAGTGTCGGCGGTGACCTGCGCCGAGGCAAACGGTTTTCGGACAGGTCACCGCCGTGCGGGCCTCAGGAGCCCAGGACCTCCTGGCGGAGGCGAGTCTTGAGGATCTTGCCGCCGGGGTTGCGCGGGAGCTCCGTCTCGCGGATCCAGAACCGGGCCGGGACCTTGAACGCCGCGATCCGCTCGCGCAGGAAGGACTGCAGCTCCTCGGGGCTCGCCGGGGCGGCCAGCCGTACCACGGCGCCGACCTCCTCGCCCAGCTCGTCGTGGGGGATTCCGATCACCGCGACGTCGTCCACCGCCGGGTGCTCGAACAGCGCGGCCTCGACCTCGGCGCAGTAGACGTTCTCGCCGCCGCGGATGACCATGTCCTTGGCTCGGTCCACGATGAACACGAACCCCTCGTCGTCGATCCGCGCCATGTCGCCGGTGTGCAGCCAGCCGCCGACGAAGGTCTCGGCGGTGGCCTCGGGGCGGTTCCAGTAGCCGAGGATGACGTTCGGGCCGCGCAGGCAGAGCTCGCCGACCTCGCCGACCGGCAGCTCGTCGCCGAGCGGGTCGGCGATCTTCACGTCGACCACGGCGATCGGCAGGCCGATGCTGTCGGGCTTGGCCTGGTAGTCCATGCCGCCGTTGTGGATGGTGAGCGCCGTGGTCTCGGTCAGGCCGTAGCCGTTGGAGGGGGAGCGGTTCGGCAGCAGCTCGGTGATGCGCTCCAGCAGCTTCGGCGGGGCCGGGGCGCCGCCGTACCCGAGGGAGTTGAGGCTGGAGATGTCGAACTTGGCCAGGCCGGGGTGGGACAGCAACTGCCACACGTTGGTGGGCACGCCGCTGAAGGTGGTGACCTTCTCCCGTTCGATCAGCTCCAGGGCCCGCCCGGCGTCCCATTTGTACATCAGCACCAGGCCACCGCCGCTGAACATACTGGTGGTCATCACCGCGAAGCAGCCGGTGACGTGGAAGAGCGGCACGGTGAGCAGGGTGACGCGGCGCTGCCCGGCCGCCTCCGCCGGGTCCTTGCCGGCCCGGACCACGCTGCGCAGCAGGCCGTAGGCCACGGTCATGGGCGACTGACCGAGGTTGCGGTGGCTGCCGAGGGCGCCCTTGGGCCGACCCGTCGTGCCGGAGGTGTAGAAGATCGTGGCCGGGTCCTCGGGTGAGAGCTCGACCTGTGGCAGTGTCACGTCGGCCTCGACCGATCCCAGCACGTCCTCGAACGAGCGCGCGCCCTCGGGGACCTCGCCACGGGCCACGATCAGCGACCGGGCGAGGCCGGCGAGCCTGGCGGCGCGCTCGCCGTCGGCGATCAGGACCTTGGCTTCGGAGTCCGACAGCCCGAACTCCAGCTCCTGCGCCGTCCACCAGGCGTTGAGCGGTACGGCTATCGCCCCGGCCGCCAGTGTGGCGGAGAAGGCGATCACCCATTCCGGGTAGTTGCGCATGGCGATCGCCACCCGGTCGCCCTTGGCCACGCCGTACTCCTCCACCAGGCGCCGTGCCAGCGTGGCCGCCCTGCGGAAGTGCTCCTCGTAGGTGATGTGCTCGTCCTCATAGACCAGGAAGACCGCCTCGCCGTGGAACCGGCTCAGCTCAAGGAGCGCGCGGAAGTGGCCGGGGGCGTGTTTCCAGGTCCTGACGGTGCCACCGTGGCCGGGCACCTCGTCCATCTCGAAAAGCTGTCCGGGGCCGGTGAGCTGGGCCCGGACCTGGTCATGGGCGACAGTCATACGTTCGTACTCCTCGGGGGCGGAGGAACGGGAACCGTCACGATACCGACCGGTAAGTATGTCGCAACAGTGCCGAAACGTGAGTAGTGGATCACTCGCAAGGCCGCTCGCCGGTGAATGTTAATTTTTGCGAACTTTCAACCTGTCTGTGCGCTTTGTGCTTGCGGGGTGGCCGGTCGGGCCGCTTGCATGACAATCCCATGGGATGCATAATCTCTCTAGTAAGTCCATGAGTTGAGTTGCATGAATATGCAGATCTGGGGGGCGGATGAAAGCGGCGATCGCCGGTGCCAGCGGCTATGCCGGAGGCGAGCTTCTGCGCCTGCTGCTGTCCCATCCCGAGATCGAGATCGGTGCCCTGACCGCAGGGTCCAACGCCGGCACCACCCTCGGCTCCCACCAGCCCCACCTGGCCCCGCTGGCCGACCGGGTCCTGCTGGACACCACCGCCGACACCCTCGGCGGCCACGACCTCGTCTTCCTCGCCCTCCCGCACGGCCAGTCCGCCGCCGTCGCGGAGCACCTGGGCGACGACACGCTCGTGATCGACTGCGGCGCCGACTTCCGGCTCGCCGACCCCGCCGCCTGGGACCACTTCTACGGCGGCGCCCACGCGGGCACCTGGCCGTACGGCCTGCCCGAGCTGCCGGGCCAGCGCGAGAAGCTGCGCGCCACCAGGAGGATCGCCGTCCCCGGGTGCTACCCGACCGCCGTCACCCTGGCCCTGTTCCCCGCCTTCGCCGCGGGTCTCGCCGAGCCCGACGTGGTCGTGGTGGCCGCCACCGGCACCAGCGGAGCCGGCAAGTCGCTCAAGCCGAACCTGCTGGGCAGCGAAGTGATGGGCTCGGTCAGCGCCTACGGCGTCGGGGGCGTCCACCGGCACACCCCGGAGATGGAGCAGAACCTCTCCCCGCTGGCCGGTGAGCAGGTGAAGGTCTCCTTCACCCCCATGCTCGCCCCGATGAGCCGCGGCATCCTCGCCACCTGCACCGCACCGGCCAAACCGGGTCTCACCGCGCAGACCCTGCGTGAGGCCTACGAGATCGCGACCAAGGACGAGCCGTTCCTGCGGCTGCTGCCGGAGGGGCAGTGGCCCGCGACCTCGATGACCCTTGGCGCCAACACCGCCGCCCTCCAGGTCGCCCTGGACGAGCGCGCCGGACGTGTCGTCGCCGTCGTCGCCATCGACAACCTGACCAAGGGCACCGCGGGAGGCGCGATCCAGAGCGCCAACCTCGCCCTCGGCCTGTCAGAAGAGCTCGGCCTTCCTCTCAATGGAGTTGCCCCATGAGTGTGACCGCCCCCCTCGGCTTCCGCGCAGCGGGCGTCGCCGCCGGAATCAAGTCCGGTGGCGCCCGTGACCTGGCCCTGGTCGTCAACGACGGCCCCTCACGTGCCGCGGCGGGTGTCTTCACCAGCAACCGCGTCAAGGCCGCGCCGGTGCTCTGGTCCCAGCAGGTGCTGGCCGGGGGCCGGGTCTACGCGGTCGTCCTCAACTCCGGCGGAGCCAACGCCTGCACCGGCCCGCTCGGCTTCCAGGACACCCACGCCACCGCGGAGAAGGTCGGCGAGGCGCTGAAGGAGTCGGCGGGCGAGATCGCGGTCTGCTCCACCGGCCTGATCGGCGAGAGGCTGCCGATGGACGCGCTGCTGGGCGGGGTGGACCTCGCGGTCTCCCAGATCAGCAGGGACGGCGGTCTGGCCGCCGCGGACGCCATCCGCACCACCGACACGGTCTCGAAGATCTCCTTCAGGCGGGGCGAGGGCGGCTACATGGTCGGCGGCATGGCCAAGGGCGCGGGCATGCTCGCTCCCGGTCTGGCCACCATGCTCTGCGTGATCACCACTGACGCCGACGTGCCCGCCGACCAGCTCGCCGCGGTGCTCCGCGAGGCGACCAGGGTCACCTTCGACCGGCTCGACGCCGACGGTTGCATGTCGACGAACGACACCGTCCTGCTGCTGGCCAGCGGCGCCTCCGGGATCACCCCGGACCTCGGCGAGTTCGGGCAGATGGTCCGCACGGTCTGCGCCGATCTCGCCCGTCAGCTCCTGGTGGACGCCGAGGGCGCCACCAAGGCGATCGCCATCGAGGTCGTCGGCGCGGCCTCGGAAGAGGACGCGGTCACCGTCGGCCGTACGGTTTCCCGCTCGAACCTGCTCAAGTGCGCCATCCACGGTGAAGACCCCAACTGGGGCCGGGTGCTGTCGGCGGTCGGCACCACCGACGCGGTCTTCGAGGCCGACCGGCTCAACGTGGCCATCAACGGCGTCTGGATCTGCCGGGGAGGCGCCGCCGGAGACGACCGGGCCAAGGTGGATCTGCGCCCCCGCGATGTGACGATCACCATCGACCTGTCGGCCGGCCCGCACTCGGCGACGATCCACACCACGGACCTCACCGCGGCCTACGTCCACGAGAACTCGGCGTACTCGTCATGAGAGCCACCGACGCCCTGACCAAGGCGCACACGCTGATCGAGGCTCTGCCCTGGCTCGCCCGCTTCCACGGCGCGATCGTCGTCATCAAATACGGCGGCAACGCGATGACCGAGGAGCACCTGCGGGAGAAGTTCGCCGACGACGTCGTCTTCCTGCGCTACGCGGGGCTCAAGCCGGTGATCGTGCACGGCGGCGGCCCGCAGATCAACGCCCAGCTCGACAGGCTCGGCATCGAGTCCACCTTCACCGCCGGGCTCCGCGTCACCACCCCCGAGGCCATGCAGGTCGTCAGGATGGTCCTGGTCGGCCAGGTCAACCGGGACGTGGTCGGCCTGATCAACCGGCACGGCCCGCTCGCGGTCGGCATGTCCGGCGAGGACGCCCACCTGTTCACCGCGGTGCGCAAACAGGCCGTCGTCGACGGCACCGCGGTGGACATCGGCCAGGTCGGCGACATCGTCGACGTCGATGCCGGGGCCGTGCAGGCGCTGCTGGACGACGGGCGGATCCCGGTGGTCTCCTCCGTCGCCCGCAGCGACGACGGCACCGTCTACAACGTCAACGCCGACACCGCCGCCGCCGCGCTGGCGGTGGCGCTGCGGGCGTCCAAGCTGATCGTCCTCACCGACGTCGAGGGCCTCTACCGCAACTGGCGGCCCCGCGCCGCCGACGGCCAGGCCGCATCGGGCGGCGAGCCGAGCGACGAGGTGATCGACCGGCTCTCCGCGACCGAGCTCCGCGAACTCCTGCCGAGCCTGTCCAGCGGCATGGTGCCCAAGATGGAGGCATGCCTGACCGCAGTCCAGGGCGGTGTGCCCCAGGCGCACGTGCTCGACGGCAGGGTTCCCCACTCGGTGCTGCTGGAGATCTTCACCGACGAGGGCATCGGAACCATGGTGCTGCCGGACGCCGCGCCGGCGCCGGCCGTACCCAATCTGGTCAAGCGGCGGCTGACCGCCACCATCCGGCTGAACGGGAGCGACGAGTGAGCCTGAACGAGCGGCGCGCCGGAGAGACGCTCAGCGAGCGCTTCGAAGCCGCCTTCATGCCGAACTACGGGATTCCCCCGCTGGCGCTGGCGCGCGGCGAGGGCTCGAAGGTCTGGGACGTCGACGGAGGCGAGTATCTCGACCTGATCGGCGGCATCGCCGTCACCTCGCTGGGCCACGCCCACCCGGCGCTGGTGGAGGCCGTCTCCAGGCAGGTGGCCACGCTCGCCCACACCAGCAACCTGTTCCTGCACGAGCCGGAGGTGCTGCTCGCCGAACGGCTGCTCGGCCTGCTCGGAGCCCCGGCCAGGGTGTTCCTCACCAACTCGGGGACCGAGGCCAACGAGGCCGCGCTCAAGCTGGCCATCAAATACGGCAAGACGAACGGCCGCACCTACTTCGTGGCCGCCGCGAACGCCTTCCACGGCCGGACCCTCGGCGCGCTCTCCCTGACGGGCAAACCGTCGATCCGCGACCAGTTCGGCCCGTTCCCGGTTGACGTCCGGTTCGTCCCGTACGGCGACGCCGACGCGCTGAAGAACGCGGTCACCGAAGACTGCGCCGCGGTCTTCCTGGAGCCCACCCAGGGCGAGGCGGGAGTCGTCCCCCCGCCCGACGGCTACTTCAGGGCCGCCAGGGAGATCTGCGACGCGGCAGGCGCCCTGCTGGTCGCCGACGAGATCCAGTCCGCGATCGGCCGTACCGGGCACTGGTTCGCCCACCAGCACGACGGCATCGTCCCCGACGTGCTGACCCTGGCCAAGGGCCTCGGCGGCGGCATGCCGATCGGCGCCTGCGTCGGCTTCGGCCCGGCGGGCACGATCTTCGCCAAGGGTGACCACGGCTCCACCTTCGGCGGCAACCCGGTCTCGGCCGCCGCCGCGCTCGCCGTACTCGACACGATCGAGAAGGACGGCCTGCTGGAGCACGTCCAGACGGTCGGCGCCCAGCTCGCCGAGGGCATCGCGGCGATCGATCACCCGCTTCTCGGAGGCGTCCGCGGCCGGGGCCTGTGGCTGGCCATCGTGCTGACCGCCGACCGCTCCGGCCAGGTCCAGGCGGCGGCGCAGAAGGCGGGCTTCCTGGTCAACGCCCTGCAGCCCGACGCCGTACGGCTCGCACCCCCACTGGTGATCACCTCCGAGCAGATCGCCACCTTCGTGGCCGCGCTCCCCGCGATCCTTGATGAGGCATCCCATGACTAGGCCGCACGCAGGCTCCGCCCAGGTAAGGCACTTCCTCCGGGACGACGACCTGTCGCCCGCCGAGCAGGCCCAGGTGCTCGCCCTGGCCGAGGCCATGAAGAAGGACCGCTACGGCTACCGCCCCTTCGCCGGCCCGCAGACCGTCGCCGTGCTGTTCGACAAGCACTCCACCCGGACCCGGATCTCCTTCGTGACCGGCATCGGCGAACTGGGCGGGCTGCCCCTGGTCATCGACGCCGGTTCCTCGCAGATGGGCCGGGGCGAGTCCATCGAGGACACCGCCCGGGTCCTGGAGCGCCAGGTCGGCGCCATCGTGTGGCGGACCGGAGGACAGGAGAGGATCGAGGCCATGGCCTCCGCCTCTTCGGTGCCGGTGGTGAACGCCCTCACCGACGAGTTCCACCCCTGCCAGATCCTCGCCGACCTGCAGACCGTCAGAGAGCGCTTCGGCAGGACCGCGGGGCTCACCCTGACCTATCTCGGAGACGGCGCCAACAACATGGCCCACTCCTACCTGCTCGGCGGGGCGGTCGCCGGCATGCACGTGCGGATCGCCGCCCCGGCCGGATACCAGCCCGACCCGGAGATCCTGCGGCGGGCCGGTGAGATCGCCGCCACCACCGGCGGGTCGGTCGCCGTGCTGCCCGACGCGGATGTGGCCGTCGCGGGCGCGGACGTGATCGCCACCGACACCTGGGTCTCGATGGGGCAGGACGGCAAGGAGCAGCGGGTCGCCGACCTGATGCCCTTCCAGGTCAACGCCGAACTGGTGAGCCAGGCGGCGCCCGGCGCGATCGTCCTGCACTGCCTGCCCGCCTACCGGGGCATGGAGATCTCCGCCGACGTCCTCGACGGACCGCAGAGCCTGGTGTGGGAGCAGGCCGAAAACCGGCTGCACGCCCAGAAGGCCCTGCTGCACTGGCTGGTCTCGGCGACGGGACCGGATAAGGGCGCGGAGGGGCACGGCGCGCTCGCCACGACGCCCGCGGAGGAGAACCCATGCCGATTCCCATGACCAAGGCCGCTCGCCAGGCACGGATCGCCGAACTCCTGCAACGGCAGCCGGTTCGCTCCCAGCCCGACCTCGCCAAGCTCCTGCTGGAGAGCGGGGTCGAGGTCACCCAGGCCACCCTCTCCCGGGACCTCGACGAACTCGGCGCGCTCAAGCTGCGCGCGGAGGACGGCTCCCTGGTCTACGCCCTGCCGGGCGAGGGCGGTGGCCGGATCCCGCTGGCCCGGCTCGGCTCCGGCGAGACCCCGGCCGCCCGGCTGAGCCGGATCGCCGAGGAACTGCTCGTCTCCGCCGAGGCGTCCGCCAACCTGGTGATCGTTCGCACGCCGCCCGGCGCCGCCCAGTTCCTCGCCTCCGCCATCGACCACGCCGACTGGGAGTCCATCCTCGGCACGGTGGCCGGAGACGACACGATTCTCGTCATCAGCCGTGATCCGCTGGGCGGTGCGGCGGTCGCCGAGGCCTTGCTGCGGCACGCCGACCGACGTATCTAGCCCGCTCCCGCGGGCTGCCCGAGATCTGACGATCACCTGTGACGAAAGACTTTTGGAGAAACTGATCATGACTGACCGGATCGTGCTGGCCTTCTCCGGAGGCCTCGACACCTCCGTCGCCATTCCGTTCCTCACGGAGAAGACCGGCGCCGAGGTCATCGCCGTGGCCGTCGACGTCGGTCAGGGCGGCGAGGACATGGAGGTCATCCGGAAGCGGGCCATCGACTGCGGGGCCGTGGAGTCCGTCGTCGTGGACGCCCGCGAGGAGTTCGCCACCGACTTCTGTGTGCCCGCCCTGCAGGCCAACGCCCTTTACATGGACCGCTACCCGCTGGTCTCGTCGCTGTCGCGCCCGCTGATCGTCAAGCACCTGGCCGCCGCGGCCAAGGAGTTCGGCGGCACGCACGTCTCGCACGGCTGCACCGGCAAGGGCAACGACCAGGTCCGGTTCGAGGCCGGACTGGCCGCGCTCTTCCCCGAGCTGAAGGTCATCGCCCCCGCCCGCGACTACGCGTGGACCCGGGACAAGGCGATCGCCTACGCCGAGGACAAGGGCCTCCCGATCGAGACCACCAAGAAGAACCCCTTCTCGATCGACCAGAACATCTGGGGCCGGGCCGTCGAGACCGGTTTCCTTGAGGACATCTGGAACGGCCCCACCGAGGACGTCTACTCCTACACCGCCGACCCGGCCGAGCCTCGCGAGGCCGACGAGGTCATCATCAGCTTCGTCGAGGGCGTCCCGGTGGCGCTGGACGGGCGGCACCTGACCCCGTTCCAGATCATCGCCGAGCTGAACCGGCGTGCGGGCGCCCAGGGCGTTGGCCGGCTCGACATGGTCGAGGACCGGCTCGTCGGCATCAAGTCCCGCGAGGTCTACGAGGCGCCCGGCGCCATCACGCTGATCACCGCGCACATGGAGCTGGAGAACGTCACCGTCGAGCGGGACCTGGCCCGGTTCAAGCGCTCGGTCGACCAGCGCTGGGGCGAGCTCGTCTACGACGGTCTCTGGTTCTCCCCGCTCAAGAAGGCCCTCGACGTCTTCATCGCCGAGGCCCAGCAGCACGTCACCGGCGAGATCCGGATGACCCTGCACGGTGGCCGGGCCACGGTCACCGGCCGTCGTTCCGAGGCTTCGCTGTACGACTTCAACCTCGCCACCTACGACACCGGTGACACCTTTGACCAGTCGCTCGCCAAGGGCTTCGTCGAACTCTGGAGCCTGCCCTCCAAGATCGCGGCGGCTCGGGACGCCCGACTCTCCTGAGTGGGCTATGGTCGCGGATTGAACTGGGAGGAGAACAACGGTGACTGATGGTGGTAAGCCCATGCGGCTGTGGGGCGGCCGGTTCGAGGGAGGCCCGGCCGACGCGCTGACCAGGCTTTCGGTGAGTGTGCACTTCGACTGGCGGCTCGTGCCGTACGACCTGCTGGCCTCGCGCGCGCACGCCCGGGTGCTGCACCGCGCCGGGCTGCTCACCGAGGACGAGCTGGAGCGCATGATCGGCGCTCTGGACGACCTTGAGCAGGCCTGCAAGTCGGGTGAGTTCCGGCCGACCGTGGCCGACGAGGACGTCCACACCGCGCTGGAGCGCGGTCTGCTGGAGCGCCTCGGCACGCTCGGAGGCAAACTTCGCGCGGGCCGCAGCCGCAACGACCAGGTCGCCACCGACCTGCGCCTCTACCTTCGTGACCACGCCAGGCACATCGTGTCCCGGCTGGTGGAGCTGGAGACCGCGCTGATGAGCCAGGCCGAGGAGCACGCCGAGACGGCCGCTCCCGGAATGACCCACCTGCAGCACGCGCAGCCGGTCTCCTTCGGCCACCAGCTCCTGGCCCACGTGCACGCCTTCACCCGTGACATCGAGCGGCTGCGTGACTGGGACAGGCGCGCCGCCGTCTCCCCGCTCGGCTCCGGCGCGCTGGCCGGGTCGTCCCTGCCGCTGGACCCGCAGGCCGTGGCCCGCGAGCTCGGCTTCGACTCCGCCGCGCCCAACTCGATGGACGCGGTCGCCGACCGCGACTTCGCCGCCGAGTTCCTGTTCGCCGCCGCGATGATC
Organism: Streptosporangium sp. NPDC000396; assembly: GCF_042898655.1. Lineage (NCBI taxonomy): Bacteria > Bacillati > Actinomycetota > Actinomycetes > Streptosporangiales > Streptosporangiaceae > Streptosporangium > Streptosporangium sp. NPDC000396. The sequence continues at coordinate 3,388 of NZ_JBIAZA010000035.1, read as the reverse complement.
GGCATGCATCTGTCGCGGCTGGGCGAGGAGATCGTCCTGTGGGCCTCGCAGGAGTTCCGCTGGATCGAGATGGACGACGCCTACTCCACCGGCTCGTCGATCATGCCGCAGAAGAAGAACCCCGACGTGGCCGAGCTCGCCCGGGGCAAGAGCGGCCGTCTCATCGGCAACCTCATGTCGCTGCTGACGACCCTCAAGGGCCTGCCGCTGACCTACAACCGCGACCTGCAGGAGGACAAGGAGCCGGTGTTCGACTCCGTCGACACCCTGCTGCTGGTCCTGCCCGCCATGGCCGGTCTGGTCGCCACCATGCGGGTCAACACCGCCAAGCTGGAGGCCTCGGCCCCTGACGGGTTCGCGCTGGCCACCGATCTGGCCGAACTGCTGGTCCGCAAGGGCGTGCCGTTCCGCGAGGCACACGAGGCGGTCGGCCACCTGGTGGTCTGGTGCCAGGTCAACGACAAGGACTTCGAGGAGCTCACTGACGAGGAGCTCGCCAAGGTCTCACCGCACTTCACGCCCGACTCGCGCGAAGTGCTCTCGGTGCCGGGTGCCCTGGCGGCCCGCAAGGCCCACGGTGGCACGGCACCCGACAGGGTCCGCGACCAGCTCGCGGCGCTCCGCGAGGTCGTCGACGTCCAGGCCGCGTGGGCGAGCGGCGACTGATGCCGGTCAACGGATCCGGCGAGCACCCTCTCGCCGGATCCTCGCCTCTGTCCCGGGAGTTCTTCGACAGGCCCGGGCACGAGGTCGCCCCGGACCTGCTCGGGCGCGTGCTCACGCACGGACCGGTCTCGGTGCGCCTCACCGAGGTCGAGGCGTACGGCGTGCCCGGACAGGACCCCGCCTCCCACACCTACCGCGGCCAGACGCCGCGCAACGCGGTGATGTTCGGGCCGCCGGGGCACCTGTACGTCTACTTCACCTACGGCATGCATTTCTGCGCCAACATCGTCTGCCTCCCCGAAGGGGTCGGCTCGGGTGTGTTGCTGCGAGCCGGTGAGATCGTCTCCGGAACCGAGATCGCCCTGGCCCGCCGGACGGCGGGTGCGGGCCGTACCGTCAGCGCACGTGACCTCGCGCGCGGACCCGCACGCCTGGCCGTGGCGCTCGGCTTCACCCGGGAGCACAACGGGCTCGACGTCTGCCTGCCCGGCCCGGCCGCCGTGCTGGAAGGCGACTCGCCCAAGGCCGGAACGATCAGATCGGGGCCGCGCACCGGGGTCTCCTCGGGGAAGGAGACGCCCTGGCGTTTCTGGATCGACGGAGACCGCACCGTCTCGCCGTACCGGCCGCACGTCCCGCGCCGCCGTTAGGACCCCTGGCTGGGAGGATCGCGCCGCCGGCAGGCCTCATGTCCCCCCGTTCCAGCTGGTCGTCCCGGCCGTAAGGGAGATTACGAGTGGCGAAGCGGTGCTGTGATCGGGCACGCTGTACAGGAGCGATATATGTCCCTTCGAACATTGGAAAGCAAGGATCGTGACCGACATTCTGGATGACCTCGCCTGGCGCGGCTTGATCGCGCAGTCCACCGACATCGACGCCCTGCGCGAGACGATGGCCGAGGGTCCGATCACGGTCTATTGCGGTTTCGACCCGACGGCGCCTTCACTCCACGTCGGCAACCTGGTCCCGCTCCTGACCCTCACCCGGCTGCAGCGGGCGGGGCACCGGGTCATCGGCCTGGTCGGTGGTGCGACGGGCCTCATCGGCGACCCCAGCGGCCGCAGCACCGAGCGCTCGCTCAACTCCTCCGACGTCGTCGCCGAATGGGTCGCGCGAATCCGCGTCCAAGTGGAGAAGTTCCTCGACTTCTCCGAGGAGACCGGGGGGGTTCTGGTCAGCAATCTCGACTGGACCGAGGGCATGTCCGCGATCGACTTCCTGCGCGACGTCGGCAAGCACTTCCCGGTCAACCGCATGCTCGCTCGCGAGTCGGTCTCCGCCCGGCTGGGCGGCGACGGGCTCAGCTACACCGAGTTCAGCTACCAGATCCTGCAGGCCAACGACTACCTGGAGCTGAACAGGCGATATGGCTGCACACTGCAGGTCGGCGGCAGCGACCAGTGGGGCAACATCACCGCGGGAACCGATCTGATTCGCAGGGTAACCGGTAATCACGTGCACGCGCTGACCGTGCCGTTGATCACCAAGGCCGACGGGACCAAGTTCGGCAAGACGGCCGGCGGCGCGGTGTGGCTCAACCCGGAGATGACCTCGCCGTACGCGTTCTACCAGTTCTGGCTGAACGCGGACGACCGAGATGTGATCAAGTTCCTCAAGATCTACAGCTTCAAGTCTCGCGAGGAGATCGAGGAGCTGGAGAAGGCCGCCGCGGAACGGCCCGCCGCGCGGGATGCGCAGCGCGCACTGGCGACGGAGTTCACCACGTTGCTCCACGGCGCCGACGAATGCGCCGCGGTGATCGCCGCATCAGCGGCCCTGTTCGGTCAGGGTTCGCTGGAAGACCTGCCCGCAGGGACGTTGAGTGACGCTCTCGCCGAGGTGCCGCATGTCGAGGTCGCCGCGCTGGGCGCCTCGTTCGTCGACCTGTTGGCCGAGAGCGGGCTGGTGGAGTCGAAGTCCGCCGCCCGCCGGGCGGTCAAGGAGGGTGGCGCGTACCTCAACAACGTGAAGATCACCGATGAGGCTTACGTGCCGGTGGCCGACGACCTGCTGCACGGCCGCTTCCTGGTGCTGCGTCGTGGCAAGCGCTCCATCGGCGGAGTCGAGGTCGTCGCCGGCTGATCCCTCGGCGTGGGTCGCCACCGGCTGGTCTTCGGTGTGATGGAGCGCCGTCCGGGCGACCGCAGTAGACGAAGAGATCCGCAGAACACGCCCTGACGCCCCGGTTCCGGCCGGGGCGTCAGGGCGTTGATTGTGTAACGTTCAGGTCGCGAAGAGCGTGGATTCCCCCGCGAGTCGCCAGTGACCTGCGGGTTCTCCCGGTGCGGCTGATTTGACGACGTCTCAGGGGCGGCTTAGGCTTTTTGATGTCCAGGGAGCGAGACCGGACGCCTGATCGGCGGACGGGCCCCAAGGACGATCCCCACTGAACGAACCTTGATGTTCGGCTTTCGTATAACCATCGGAAGATGAGATGGTTTGACGAGGTCTGAATGTCAGGGTAAGTTTAGAGGGTTGCTCTAGAGATGGAGCAGCAAAAACCCTAGTCAAGTTTCGCCGGTTTGTGGCAAGCGCTCCGAAAATGGGCAGTTTGACACGGAAATGGCAAGCGGGCTAAGATAGAAATACGAAATGGAACGCCCCGAAGGATCGGCCGAATGACCGAAACGACGGTGTACGCGTCCGTTTCTTGAGAACTCAACAGTGTGTTAAAAGCCAGTGCATGAAGCACAACCCCGTCCCACCCACCAAGGTGTGGGGG
>NZ_JBIAZA010000034.1:68964-113712 GCF_042898655.1 Streptosporangium sp. NPDC000396 | reverse complement strand
CGGTGATGATCAGGTGGTGGGTGGTGGGGCCGGTCTTGGCCAGGTGGGTGCGGAGCAGCGGGCCGGTGGCCAGGTCGAACGGGCGGGCGGTTTCCTCGGCGATCAGTCGGGCGAGGCGGTCGCGGGCGGGATCATCCCCGATGGGATCGCCGCTCTGGTCGGCGGGGTTGATCTGGTCGGCCTGGCTGGCGAGATCGGTGTGGTTAGCGAGATCGGTCTGGTTGGCCTGGCTGGCGTGACCGTTCTGAGTGATCCGGTTGGTGGAGTCGGCGGTTTGACTGGCCCAGTGGGTTCGGTCGGCGAGGTCTGTTTGACCGGTGGCCCAGTGGGTTCGGTCGGCGAGGTCTGTTTGACCGGTGGCCCAGTGGGTTCGGTCGGCGAGGTCTGTTTGGTCGGTGGCCGGATTGGCCCCGTTGGCGAGGCTCGCGTGGTCGGTGGCTCGGTCGATCCGGTCGGCGAGGGTGGTCTGATCGGTTGGGTCCGCCGGGTCCGCCGGGTCCGCCGGGTTGGCCGGGTGGGCCGGGTGGGTGAGGTCGGTGTAGGGGAGGGGGTGGGGGTGGGGTGGGTGGATGTGCTGGTAGGGGCCCGTGTCGTCGGTGGGGAAGGTGGTGCGCAGGGTTTCGTGGCGGGTGGTGATGGCGGTCAGGGCGTGGGTGAGGGCGTCGGTGTTGAGGGGGCCGGTCAGGGTGATGGTGCCGGCCACGGTGTAGACGGTGCTGTTCGGGGTGAGCTGGTCGAGGAACCACAGGCGCTGCTGGGCGAAGGACAACGGCAGCCGCTCGGGACGCGGCCCGCTCCACAACGGCTCAAGAACCTTGCCCCTCTGTCCGCTCCGTATCGGCCCGGATGCCTTGCTGCCCTTCTGTCCGTTCCGTGTGGGCTCGGATGTCTTGCTGCTCTCCTGGCCATTCCGCAACGGCTCAGACGTCTCGTCTTCCTGGCCGTTCCGCAGCGGATTGAGGGTCTTGCCTCCCTGCTCGTCCCCCAACGGCTCAAGAGCCTTGCCCCCCTGCCCGGCCACGTCCGAATCGCCCATGGCCTCAGCCAGCGCCTCCGCCATCTCCGCGATCGTGGCGCCGGCGAGGAGGTCCATGATTGAGAGCGACAGGCCCAGGGACGATTCGATGCGATGCTGAAGGTTGATCGCCATCAGGGAGTCGAAGCCCAGGCTGATCAATGAGCGATCGGTATCGATTTTGTGCGCGGGAATGCCGAGTGATTCCCCGACCGCCGTCCGGATGTGCGTTTCGATGGTGGCCGCGTCGAGTGGTGAATCGGTTCCCCGGGGCTGGGAGGACACGATGTCGGTCATCAGGCCACGTCCTCTCCGGCTTCTGCCGTCGGCAATATGGGCAATTTCCCGTCAAGGAACAATCGGCGGCATAAACCGCGCTGCAGTTTCCCGTTGGAGGTTTTCGGCACGGACCTGCTACGGACCAGCGCCACCGCGTGAAGATGCAGACCGTGCTCTTCCGCCACGGCCTGCCGAATGGCCGAGCGCACGTCCTCGATCTGTCCGGCGTCGTGGCGCGGAGAGAGCTCGGCGACGACTACCAGTTGTTCCTGGCCGTCCGCCTCGACGGTGAATGCCGCGATGCCGCGAGGACGCACCAGCGGGTGGGAGCGTTCGACGCAGTCCTCGATGTCCTGCGGATAGTGGTTGCGTCCTCTGATGATCAGGACGTCCTTCGACCTGCCGGTGACGAAGAGCTGTCCCTTCCAGAGGAAACCGAGGTCTCCGGTCCGGAGGAAGTCGCCCTCGATCCCGGGAAGCCGGGTCTTGAACGACTCCTGGCCCTTGCCGTTCCAGTAACCCCTGGTCACGCTCTCGCCGGCGACGACGACCTCGCCGATCCGCCCGTCGTGCACCGGTTCGAAGGTCGCGGGGTCGATGATCCGTACGTCCAGGTCCGGAGGTGTTTCACCGCACCCGACAAGCCACGTGTCGCCCGTGTCGCTCTGCTCGAAGGTGTGCTTCTCAAGCGACTGGGCCGAAGTCCTCACCTCGACGGGCGGGGCTTCGGCCGGGCCTCCGGATACGAACAATGTCGCTTCGGCCAGCCCGTAACACGGATACCAGGCCTCCCGGCGGAACCCCGATGCCGCGAAGCACTCGGCGAACCGGTCCAGTGTCCGCTTCTTGATCGGTTCGGAGCCGGAGAACGCGACCGACCAGGTGCTCAGGTCCAGGGGAACGGTCGCTCCCTCCTGGTAGCGCCTCACGCACAGCTCGAAGGCGAAGTCCGGCCCGCCGCTCACGGTGCCGCCGAACTGGGAGATCGCCTCAAGCCAGCGCAGCGGCCGTTGGAGGAAGTCCAGCGGTGTCATCAGCACGGCCGGGAAACCCCGGTACAGGGGTTGCAGGATTCCTCCCACCAGCCCCATGTCGTGGTACGGCGGTAGCCAGCTCACGCATACCGACTCCTCGGTCACGCCCATCCTCGACGCGATGAGGGAGGAGTTGTGCATCAGGTTGCCGTGCGTGACGACGACGCCCTTCGGGTCGCCGGTCGATCCGGACGTGTACTGCAGGAGCGCCACGTCCTCCGGGGTGGGAAGCGGGCCGGGGAGGTCGTCGTCGACGAGGGCGAAGTCCTCGACGGCCAGCCGCCGTATCCGGCTCAGCGGGCTGTCTCCGGCTTGCGCCGCGATCAGGGCGAGCACGGGGGCGTCGGCCAGCAGTGCGCTCGGCAGCGCGTCATCGATGATTCCCAGCAGGCGGGACAGGCTGCGGCTGTTGGTGGGCGGATACACGGGAACCGCGATGGTCCCGGCATACAGCGAGGCGGCAAATGCCGTGATGTAGTGAGCCCCGGGAGAACTCATGATGAGGACGCGGTCGCCGGGATTCGTCACTTGCCGTAATCCGATTGCCATGGCGCGGGCTCGGCGTTCGAGTTCCGAATAAGTCAGTTCCGCCACATGGGAATCAACGGGAAATATGTATGCTTTCCGGCTGCTGTCTTTGTGCGCCCGGAGGCGAATGATATCGACCAAGGTGCCCGGCTTGTTGCTGTTCATCTTGTCATCAACACCTAGTCTCGGAACCATTCCATCTGCTCCAGCGCAATCGAGAGATCGCCGTCAATGGAGAGAGCCCCCCTGCCGAATGCGTCGACCGGGTCGGCTTTGCCGCCAGTGATCATCAGGTAGTCACGGAAGGCGGACGTGATCGTGACGTCGGCAGGCTCATCACCGTTGGGCGCGGCCAGGCAGCGGCTGCCCGACACCTGTATCTGCCAGTGGTGGTTCCCGGACTCCGAGACGATGCGGTATTCGATCACCGCGTGCTCGCCGACCGCCTTCTCCGGCCGGAAGGAGTCCTGCATGTTGTTGAAGATGCCTGCCAGCACCGCGTGCTCTCTGTCACGTGAGGTCTGCGGGGGAACCCGTACGAACGGGGAGGCCGAGAACTCGGGAATCTCGCCTCCGGCGCGGTCGATCGCCTGAACGCCGTCGGGGACGTCGATCCAGGCCGTGGACGACCAGTCGCGGGAGAGCTCGCTCCATCCCGGAACCGGCCCGTGGAGGTGAGGGAGCAGCGCGTCGGCCGGGAGCGGCTGCGCCACCGACTGCCAGCGGTAGTCCCCCGACAAACGCAGCCTCTCGGTCCTGTTCGGCAGCGCCGCGTGCGCCGTGAGGCAGTGGAAGATCAGGACGTCTCCGACCTGGTAGTCCGTGGTCACCCACGCGTCGTTCTCGGGGTCCACCCGGTGGAGGCGTGCCACGACGCCCTCGTTCTGGGAGCCGGTGAGGATCGCGAGTCCCCCGAGCTGCCGGGGACAGTCGACGAAGGGGATCCAGGAGGTGAACATGTCGGGGACGCCTTCGACCACGAAATCCTGGTGGGCGTAGATGCCCGGTGTCGTGCCGAGGCGTGTCGGCCACACGATCCTGCCGACCTTGCGCGGGTGCGAGAAGACATCGGCTCCGATGAGGTTCCGCATCACCGTCGTCAGCGCGGCCTGATGAACCAGGGCGTGAAAGTACTCCAGCCGCTGCAGGGCGATGTATCCGCCGAAGAAATTGCTGTTCTTGAAATCCCTTGCCGGCGGTTCGAGTGGAGCCTCGTCAGGCGGGTAGCCGTCCTTCAGCCACCCTTCCTCCTGAAGCGCGGAAAGTATGTCCAGTGCGAGCTGCCGGATCGGTGTGGAATCGAGCAGGCCGCGAAAGAAAATATAACCGTCCTCCGCGATCCGCCGCCTCATCTCCTGGGGGTCGTGGATGATGGCGGATGATTCTCTCAGTTCGCGCATCGGATTCACCCTTTCGCTATTCAGCTTGGATCGGTGAGCCGTTCTGATTGTTGCGTGTAAATTTGCGGTGATGGCGGCCCGATAATTCGTGAACCAGGAAAACAGAAGACGGACGAGCGCATACATCTCCTTTCTGATATGCAGCTGGGCCGCGGCCATCGTAACCCGGGCCTATTAGGGCGAGAAGTTAGGGAAATCCCTTAGGTTGAAGGCGGGACGCGAGGTCGGGGTTGCCGTGGAGCGGCCCAAAGAGTGGGGGCCTAAATCTAGCGTTTTCCCAGCTAGAACCACTTGTATCTTGGTCGTTGAAGACTTGGCTAATGACTCCCAGTGATGACTCATATGTGCATTGTCGTCGCTCGGAGGTCTCGCCTAATCGTCATTGACAGCCGAGATGTCTTCATGCATGATCCCAGAGTCGGACCCGGGCGAAGCTGATTAAATTCGAGCTGTGCCGGCGGGGCTGTTATGACAGGTGGGGAGTGATTCTGAGCTGTCTTGTCACAGTCGCCGGTGCGCGATTCCGTGGTGGCAGCCCAGGTCGGCAGCGGCATGACATCGTCGTCGAGGTCGCCTTTTCGCTTGCTTTTCGTCGGCTCTTGATTTATCGCCGTCAGTGTTCACTTGGGGTGGGAATGCGTGCCAACGATCGTTGTGGTGAGGCTGACTTGGTCATACGGCAGAGGCATGAATTCTGGCGCAACCCGAGAGGGGAAAGACCCAGCTCTGTGACGTGGTCGGCGCGAGGTGCGGGCGCGCGAGGAGAAGCGCGAGGAGAAGCGCGGAGGGAAGAGAGGGCGACGGTCCGTGGCGGGGTCGGGCCGAGCCGGTTTCCTCAGATCGACAGGCCTTTGGTCGGCCGAAAGAAAGAAGTGGGGATTCTCACACGGGCGCTCAACGGGTTACGCGAAGGCGAGTCGAAGATCGTCGAAATCGTCGGCGATCCGGGAGTCGGTAAGACCCTGCTGCTGGCTGAGCTCCGCAGAGGGGCCGGGATCCGCGGTCAGGTCGTGCTCTCCGGCTGTGCGTCCGAGCAGGAGCGCGCGACCCCCCTCGGCATGGTGCTCGGAGCCGTCGACGATCACCTGGGCCGGCTGGGAACCAGCCCGCATCGGTGGATCGGATCCGCCTTCGCGGATCTTCTGGCGAAGTTCTCCCCTCAGCTGGTCAGATCGGGATTCCCTCCGCTGACGGAGGCCGGGCGCCTCAGGTTGTTCCGGGCGGTGCGCGCTTTCCTCGACGAGCTGGCGGAACCCGACGGGCTGGTCCTGATCTTCGACGATGTGCACTGGGCGGACGCGGTCTCCGCCCAGCTTTTCGCCCACCTGCTGCGTGACCCACCGCGCGGGCCCGTCCTTCTCGCCCTGGCCTACCGGCCGCGCCAGGTCTCCGCCCGGCTGCGTTCGGCGCTGGCGGCCGCGGCCGGCGCGCGGCGCATCACCTCTCTGGAGCTCGGTCCGCTGAGTGAGGAGGAGGCCGGAGAGCTGCTCGGCCCGGGGTGGAGCCGTACCCACCGCCGGATGTTGTATCAGGCCAGCGGGGGCATCCCCTTCTACCTGGAAGGGCTGGCCGCCGGGCGCGGAGAGGTCAATCGCCCTCCCTCGCCCGGTGCCTTCCGGGAAGGCTTCGGCGAGCTGTCGCCATGGGCGACCGCCGCCCTGCGCGCGGAGCTCGCCGGGCTGTCCCCGGGCCGGCTGCTCGTGGCTCGGGCCGCGGCGGTGGCGGGGGACCCTTTCCATCCCGAGCTGGTGGCCGAGCTCGCGGAACTCCCGCCGGACCAGGTGCGGGCGGCCGTCGACGACCTGGCCGGACGTGATCTGATCCGCCGGGCAGGATCCTCCGCGGAGTTCTTCTACCGGCATCCCACGGTCCGCCAGATGGTCTACGAGACCACGGACCCGGAGTGGCGGCTGGCCGCGCATGCCAGGGCGGCCGCCGCGCTGGTGGATCGGGGCGCCTCGGTGGTGAGCTGCGCGCGGCACCTGGAACTCGTCGCCCGCGCGGGCGACGAGCGGGCTGCCGCGACGCTCGTCGAGGCCGCGAGCAGGACGGTCTCGCGAGCGCCGGTCGAGGCGGCGCACTGGCTGCGGAGCGCGCTCCGGCTTCTTCCCGACTCGGCGGAGATCTCCTCCCGTCGAGTGGACCTGATGATCGCGTTCGCGAAGGCCCTCGCCGCGAGTGGCAGGCTGGATGAGAGCGGAGACGCGCTCCGGGAGGTCGTACGGCGCCTGCCGCGCGAGCAGAAGGGACGCCGTGCCCACGTGGTGGCCCTGTGGGCGATGATGGAGCGGCTTCTCGGGCGGCACACCAAAGTGCGCGCGTTCGTGCGCAGGGAGCTTGAGACCCTCTCCTCCTCCGGTGACGCTCCCGAGACGGCCGCCCTCAAACTCGAGCTCATCGCGGCCTCCCTGCTCGGCGACGCGGGCTTCAGCGACAAGGCGCAGCTCAAGGAGCTGGTGACCGCGGTGGACAGCCATCCGGACCCGGTGCTGAGGGCCGCGGCTCTGGCCCTGGCCACCCTGGCCGACTACGCCACCGGCCCGGCCGACGAGACCGACGCGGTGCTGTCACAGGCCGCAAGGCTGATGGACAAGCTCTCCGACGAGCAGCTGGCCCGCCGGATCGACGCCGTCGTCTGGGTGGGCTGGGGCGAGATCTACGGCGATCGCTACACGCGAGCGTTGCGCCACCTCAGCCGTGGGCTCCACCTGGCCCGCTCGTCCGGCTCCGGCTCCAGCCTGCCGCGGCTCCTGGTCGCCATGGCCAGGCTGCACACGATGATGGGACGCCTGCCGGAAGCGGCTGACTTCGTCGACGAGGCCCTGGAGGCGGCGTGGCTGTCCGGCAGCGACGACCTGCGGACGATGGCGCTGACCGTGCAGTGCCAGTTCGCCGTCGCGAGGGGTGACCTTGAGACGGCGCTGCGAGCCGGCACCCACGCCACGGAGATGGCCAACTGGGTCAAGGGCCGGTGGTGGGAGTTCGCCTGGGTGGCACTCGCCGAAGCGCGACTCCTGGCGGGTGACGCTCAGGGCTGCATCGAGGCGGTCGAGGTCGTCGGGGGCGGTCCCGGCCTGCCGGCCGTGTTCGCGGCCACGCGGCCGGAGGTGTTCGAGCTGCTCACCCGGGCCGAACTGGCGGCCGGCCGGCCCGGCAGGGCGGAAGTGTGGGCGGAGCACGCGGAGGCGGCCGCCGAACGGGGAACGGCGAGCGCGAGGGCGTTCGCCTCGCTGGCTCGCTCTCAGACACTGACCGCGCTCGCTCCGGCGGCGGCGGTCGAGCACGCCATGGCCGCCGCGGCGACCTTCACACGGCTGGGGCGGCGCATGGAGGTCGGGCGCGTACGCCTCGTGGCGGGTCTCGCGCACATCGTCGCGGGCCAGCAGACGCGGGCCCGTGCCGAGATCGGGCGGGCGGAGGCCCTGTTCGAGGAGTCGGGAGCCCGGCTCCTCCTGGAGCGGGCCCGCCAGGAGCAGCGGCGGCTGGTCGAGCGTGCGGCGCAGCCGCCTTCCAAGGAGGGCAGGCTCACCTTGCTGACCAGGAGGGAGATGCAGGTCGCCGCGCTGGTGAGCAAGGGCCACACCAACCGCCAGATCGCGCAAAGGCTCGGCGTGACCGACAAGACGGTGGAGGCTCACCTGGCGCGTGTCTTCGGCAAGCTCGGCGTCGACTCGCGAGCCTCGGTGGCCGTCCTGGTCGCCCAATCCGCCAAGCCGGGCGGTCTGCCGGCCGAGGTGGTGTAGATGGCCTCGGCGATGAGCGTCGGTGCCGCCCTCACGTGGTTCGGGCACATCACGGCCATCCTGTGCGGCGTACTGCTGGCCGCCTACGCGGGTGGACGGCTCGCCCGCGCCCTGGGCCAGCCGGTCGTGATCGGGGAGGTGGGAGTGGGCCTGCTCGCCGGGCCCGCCCTCCTCGCGGCCGGCGGCCCGGACCTCGTGACCGCCCTGCTGCCGCCCGCCCAGCTGGACGCGGCGCGGACGGTCGGCCACGTGGGGCTGGTGCTCTTCCTGGTCGGAGTCGCGCACGAGTTGCGGGCGGGGTCCGTCGTCCCGCGCGGGCGCTCCCTGTGGTGGGCGGTGGCGGGCTCGCTCGGGATACCTCTGGCGGTGGGGGGTCTCCTCGCCGGTTGGGTCGTCTGGATCGGGGACGCCGGGTTGCGAGGACCGGCGCCGACGCCCTCCTTCGTCCTGCTGGCGGCGATCGCGCTCTCGGTGACCGCGGTACCCGTCCTGTCGCGGATCCTGGCGGACCAGAAACTCATGCGTACGGCCGTCGCCCGCCTGGCCATGGCCGCCGCGATGGTCATCGATGTCATCGCCTGGGTCCTGCTGGCGCTGGCGATCGGTCTCGCCGCCGGTGAGGGAGCCGGCAGGATGCCCGGTCTCACCGTACTCGTCATCGGCGGCGGAGCGGTCGCCGTCCTGGCACACAGGCTGCTGATCACCGAAACGGCGGGCCGGTTCTGCAGCCGCTTCCCCCGGCTGACCATGGTGGTCATCGCCGCCTGCGCGCTGGGAGCCTCTGAGGTCATGCGGCAGCGGGGACTGACGGAGATCTTCGGGGCACTGCTGGTCGGGCTCGCGATACCGGGCGGGGAGGGTTCCGCGTGGAGCCGCGCCGTGCACCGGGTCGCCCAGGCCGGTCGGCGGCTGGTGCCGGTCTTCTTCGTCGTGGTGGGCGTCACCGTCTTCACCGCGCCCTCGGCGGTCGTTCCCTGGGCGGCGATCTGCGTGGTCACGGGGGCGGGCATCCTCGCCAAGGTGGGCGGCGGCTACCTCGGGGCGAGGCTGGGCGGGCTTTCCCATCGGGCGGGGCTGCAGTTCGGGGTGATGATGAACACCCGCGGGCTTACCGAGATCGTCGTCCTGCAGGCCGGATACGCCGCCGGGATACTGACGGCTCCGTCGTTCCTCGCCCTGGGGGTGATGACCCTGGTGACCACGGCGATGACGGGGCCGCTGTGCGCGATCCTCGCCCGGCCGGGCGAGGAGGACGGCGGGGAGGACCGGGTCGTGCGGGAAGAGCGCCACGGTTTCACCGGTCCGGTGAAGGAATCGGTCCGCCCCGGGATCGTGTGCGGGGCGGAGGCACATTCGATCGACTGCTGTCTGAAAGGCCAGTGATGGATCAACGATCACCACTCGACCGTCTGGCTGACACGTACCACGACGCGCAGTGCCGCCTGGATCCCGTGCACGCGACCCTGTCGGGCGCGGTGGGGTTCGACGACAGGCTGCCGGACTACTCGCCCGACGGCTGGGCGGAACGGCTGGCCCTGCGGCGAGCCACGCTGCTACGGCTCGCCTCCCTGCCTGTCACCACCGAGCGCGACGCCGTGACCGCCTCGATCCTGAGGGAACGGCTTGAGGCGGAAGCCGCCTACCTCGATTGCGGCATCGCCTCATCCGTCAACGTCGTCGTCAGCCCGCCCATGCTGATCCGGGAGTGCGCGGGTCAGGCCGACACCGCGAGCGAAGCCGGTGCGCGAGCGCTGGAGGCCAGGCTGCGCGCCGTACCCGACGCGCTTTTCGGCTACCTGCGCACCCTCACGCACGAGGCCGCGAATGGGCGACCGGCGGTGCGAGAGCAGGCGGAGGTCGTGGCCATGGTGGCGCGGGCCTGGTCGGGCGACGCGATGTTCACCGGGCTCGCCGAGACCGCGGCGGCCGGGGGCGCCGCAGGTTCTCCCGCGCTCCAGCGCGACCTCACCGCCGCCGCCACCGCCGCGGCGGCCGCCTACGCGGACTTCGCCGACGGGCTGGAACGCGAGGTGCTCCCGCGGGCGATCGCCGACGACGCGGCCGGACCAGAGGCGTACGGCGCCGCGGCTCGCTACTTCCTCGGGGTCGACCTCGACATGGAGGCGACGTACGAGTGGCTCGCCGACCGTCTCCGCTCGGTGGAGGAGGAGGCACGGGCGCTGGCGCGCGACATCAAACCCGGTGCGGACCTGCGCGAAGTCTGCGATCACCTGGACGCCGATCCGGCCTGGTGCGTCGGCACCGTCGAACTGGAGGGTTGGCTCCGGGAACGGCTGGACCTGGCGTTCGACATCGTCCGCGGGCACGTGTTCGACGCGCCGGAGGAGCTGCGGACCATCGAGGCGGTCGTGCCGGAGCCCGGGGAGGCGGGCCCGATCCGCTACCTGCCTCCCGCCGCCGACCTCTCCCGGCCGGGCCGGGTGATCTGGCCGTCGCAGGGTGGGCCGATCACGCCCGTCTGGAGCCAGGTGACGACGATCCACCACGAGGGTGTGCCCGGCCACCACCTTCAGATGGGCGCGGCGGTTCTGGACTCCGGCCTGTCCTCCTGGCAACGCCACCTGAACGTGCCGGGTCACGCGGAGGGCTGGGCCGTCTACGCGGAGGGGCTCATGTTCCAGCTCGGCGTGCTCGACGGGCCACCGGGTCTGGGCTATCTCATGGGCCTGCGCGCGAACCTCGCGGTCGCTCTCGCCGACATCGGCACGCACGCCCGGCTGCCCATGGTCGCGACGGCGGGAGCGGAGGCCGGGGAACGCTGGACACGGGAGCGGGCCACGGCCTTTCTCCGCGAGAACTCCACGATCCCCGAGCCGATGCTCGCCTTCACGACGTTGAGAGGAAGCGCATGGCCTGGTCAGGCGCTGACCTATGCGTACGGCGCCAAGATATGGCATGACGCCGGCGAGACCGCGCGCCGCCGCCTCGGATCCGGCTTCGACCCACGGCGGTTCCATGCCCGGATGCTCGGGCTGGGCCCCTGCGGTCTGTCGGCGGTGACGGACGCGGCGGCGGCTTCGGCCGTTGATTCCGTCAGGCCTAGCTTGCCTCCCGGTGCCCGTCGGTGAGCACTTCGTGTTGCAGGCGCTGCAGCTGTTTGGACGGTTCCAGCCCGAGTTCGTTGTGGAGTGTCGAGCGAATGCTCTGATAGGCGCGCAGCGCGTCACTGCGTCTTCCCGCGTGATTGAGCGCGGTGATGAGCTGGCCGTGGAACCATTCGTTGAACGGATACTCGGTCACCAGCTCGCGGAGCTCCCCGATGAGTTCGAGGTGACGCCCCAACTGCCTGTCGGCCTGGATGCGTAGTTCGGTGGCGCGTAGCCGCTGCTCCTGGAGGGCCTGGGTGTGCGCGGCGAGGATGCGGCCCTGCGGGACGTTCGCGAGGGGTGCGTCCGTCCAGAGTCCGAGGGCCTCGCGCAGGGTTTCCGAGGCCTCCTCGGGGCGCCCCTCGTCCAGGTGCCTGCGGCCTTGCGCGACGAGCCGATCGAAGAGGTCGGAGTCGAGGCAGCCCTCGGGCACCCGGAGCAGGTATCCGGGCCATTTGGTGACCAGTAGTTCGTCGGCGGCGTCGGCGCACTGCCTGTCGATGAGTTTGCGGAGTTGGTAGATGTAGGTTTGTGTGGTTGTGACCGCGGTTCTCGCCGGTGCGTCTCCCCAGAGCTCTTCGATCAGGGTCTCGATGGGGACGACTCGGTTCGCCCGGAGGAGGAGGACGGCCAGGACGCGTAACACTTTCGGAGGCGTGGGCGTGCAGTGGCGGCCCTTATTAAGGACCTCAAGCGCCCCCAGAACTTTGAACTCCAACATTTCTTACCACCCCGTAGAAAATGTGTGTGTGGCGTGAGCGTAAGCATGCCTCGCATGTCTTTCGACGTCACAGGAGTTGATTCAAGTATAAACAGGATAATAACTAAAAAGCAATAATTTATCCTATTTATTTCGATTATGATTTATGATATGAGGGTCCCGGGTCGGGATCTCTGGCGGGCGCGGGCCCGAGCGGCTGGCCAGGTCGAACTGATGGTTCGGCCGGCGGGATCCGATGGTGTGGGCCAGATCTGCCCGGTATCTTCCACGGGATGGCCGCATGGCGAAGGAAAGCCATGAATTCTTACAAAGCGCCAATACGTGCAGTTTAGTCCTCCTTTGAGCCTCAGGTGGCGCATAAATATGCTAATCGGACCTGATGCACGATGTCGGGCGGGGAAGCCGGCCCGGCGAAGTGCCGGTCGGAGTGCTTGAATTACCCGGGGCTCGCCCGCTTCGGCCTCAGAGGTGGGAAGCAGACGACCTCAACCCCGTTCCCTCGTGAGCACGAGCGCGGCGTTGAATCCCCCGAACCCCCTGGCCACCACCAGCGCGGTGCGCGGGGCGGTCTCCCTCGGCCGGTCGCGGACCAGGTCGAGGCGGTGCGCCTCGTCGAGATCGGTCACTCCCACCGTCGGCGGTATGACGCCGTCCCGCAGGCTCAACAGCGCCGTGGCGACGTCCAGCGCCCCGCCGCCGGCGTACAGGCGGCCCGTCATCGTCTTGGGCGCGGTCACGGGCACCCCGCGGGGACCGAACAACCGGGCCAGGGCTTCGGCCTCGGCCCGATCCGCCTGCGGGGTGCCCATCGCGTCGGCGAAGACGACGTCGACATCCCGCGGGCGGAGTCCCGCGTCGGCCAGCGCGAGCTCCATCGCCCGCATCAGCGTCGGGGGTCGTCCCCGGCTCGGCGGCGGGTCGAAGGTCGCGGCATACCCGGCGATCCGCCCGTACGGCTCCGCGGACGGGCCCCGTCCCTCCGCGCCCAGGCGCTCGACGACGAACATCGCCCCGCCTTCTCCCGGCACATAGCCACAGGCGGAGACGTCGAACGGCACATAGGCGCGGGCGGGATCCGGCCGGGAGCTGAGCCCGCGGTTCGAGATCTGCGCCACCAGCCCGTAGGGACACAGAGACGCGTCCGTGCCGCCCACGAGAGCCAGCCGTGCCCCGGACGCGAGCATCCGCCGCGCCTGGCCCACCGCGTCCAGGCCACCGGCCTGCTCGGTGGCCAGCGCGGCACACGGCCCGCGCATGCCGTTGCGGATGGAGATCTGTCCGGTGGAGGCCGCGTAGAACCACGCGATCGACTGGTAGGCGCCGACGTGGTCCGGCCCCTTGCCCCACAGGCCGGTCATCTCGCGCTGGCCGAACTCCGTTCCCCCGGACGAGCTGGCCGTCACGACCGTCATCTCGTACTCGGGCAGCTCGGCCGTACTGACCTCGGCATCCGCCAGGGCCCTGTCCGCGGCGACCAGTCCCATATGAGTCCAGTGGTCGGTCTGGGCGGTGAGCCGGCCCGGAATGTGATCGGTGGCGACGAAGCCGCGGACCTCCCCGGCGAGCCGTACCGGGTACGGCGTCGCGTCGAACCTCGTGATCGGGCCGATGCCGCTGCGCCCGGCGAGCGTGGCCGACCAGTATTCCTCAGTGGTCGTCCCGTTCGGCGCGACCACGCCGAGACCGGTGACCACCAGACCGTCCCTCACGCGTCCATCTCCTCAGGCCGGGCCAGCACCATGGCGGTCTGGAATCCGCCGAACCCGCTGCCGACGCTCAGCACCACGTCGGTCCTGTGGTCCCGGGCGGTCAGCGGCACATAGTCCAGGTCGCACTCGGGGTCGGGGGTGTGCAGGTTCGCCGTGGGCGGCACGATCTGGTGCTCCAGAGCGAGAGCGGAGGCGGCGACCTCGATCGCGCCGATCGCTCCCAGGGAGTGGCCGACCATCGACTTGATGGAGCTGACCGGCACCTCGTACGCGCGGGCGCCGAGGCTGCGCTTGAAGGCCGCCGTCTCGTGACGGTCGTTCTGCTTGGTCCCCGAGCCGTGCGCGTTGATGTAGTCGACGTCCTCGGGATTGAGCCGCGCCTGGTCCAGGGCGACCCTGATGGCCTCGGCCATCTCCCTCCCATCCGGTTTGAGGCCCGTCATGTGGTAGGCATTGCTCCGTGCCGCGTAGCCCACGAGCTCAGCGTAGATGTGCGCGCCACGGGCCCGGGCGGCGCCCAGTTCCTCCAGGATCAGTACGGCCGCGCCTTCGCCCAGGACGAACCCGCTGCGGGCGAGGTCGAACGGCCTCGAGGCGTGCTCGGGGTCGCTGATGTCGGGGGTCGTCGCCTTGATCGCGTCGAAGCAGGCCACGGTTATCGGTGAGACGGGCGCGTCGGTCGCGCCCGCCACGGCGACGTCGACCGTGCCCTCGGCGACAAGCTGCGCGCCATACCCCACCGCGTCCAGACCGGAGGTGCATCCGTTGGACACCAGCTGGACGGGGCCCTCCGAGCCGCTCTCCCACGCGACCTCGACGGCCAGGGTGCTGGGCACCATGTGCCCATAGAGGTGGGGGACGCCGTACTCATGGTCCAGCAGCCAGCGCCGGCCGCTGTCGCTGAGCACCACATACTCCTCCTCCAAGCTGACGGTGCAGCCCACGGCGCTGCCCAGGCTCACCCCGATCCGGCCCGGGTCCAGGCCGCCCAGCTCCAGCCCGCTGTCGGCCAGAGCCTCGCGGGCGGAGACCACGGCGAACTGGGCCGCGCGGTCCATCCGCCGCACCTGCTGGGCGGTGAGACCCGCGAGCGCGGGATCGAAGTCCACCTCGGCGGCGAGAGGCGACCGGAAGGCAGTGGCGTCGAACGCCCGGATGATGCGGGTGGCCGACCGCCCGGCCGTGAGCAACTCCCAGAAGGCCTTGGTCCCCACCCCGCCGGGCGTGACCGTACCGATCCCGGTGATGACAACGCGCCTGTTCACCGGCTGTCTCCACCGACCTCGGGGGAGGACTCGCCACGATGGGGCGGCTCTTCGGTGTCGACGTGCCCCAGCTCGGGGCGGGGGGCCAGCGGGCTGAGATGGAACACCGCCTGGGCCTCCTCGTCGCCGACGTTGCGCAGCCGATGCCTGACCCCGATCGGGACCACCATGGCCTCGCCGGGGTTCAGCTCGACGAGCTCGTCCTCGACGCGCATGACCAGACGGCCTCGGACAACGTAGACGAACTCCTCCGAGTAGGGGTGATAGTGCTCGGAGACGTACTCGCCGGGGGCGAGGGTCAGCACGCCCATGAAACCCGAGGTGCTTCCCACGGTCTTGGGGCTGAGCAGGACCCGGATGTCCCCACCCCTGCGTCGGTTCGAGATGGCGTCGGCAGCTGAGATCTTCACGGTGCGGGTCTGACGCACGGTCATCGGACTCTCCTCGTTGGCATGGCCGGCCCCCGGTGCTGGTTCGCACCTTCCGGAGCAATCGGCATGCCCGAACGATCCCACCGCCCTTTCGTGGGGTGCTCCAGCGCATGTCCACGCCTCATGGTCTTCACATCGAGAGGCACTGAAGCGCGGGGACGGCCGATCATTCGTACAGTGTTCCTATGCCGTGGACCGTGTCCCGCCGAATCCCCCTCCCCAAGGATCTGCTGACGGATCTCCTGCTCGTGGTCGCGGTCACGGCCGTCACCGTTGTCGGGACGGCCGTCATCGCCGGGCACTCGCCGCCAGGCCGTCTGCCCGGCTGGGTGGGCTACCTCCTGTTGTCGGCGACTTCGGCCCTGCTGGTGCTCCGGCGCACGGCGCCGCTGGTCATGATGGTCGCGGTGCTCGCCGGCTCACTGTCCTACCAGGCTCTCGACCTCCCCGGCGGGGCCTTCACCATCCCCCCGGCCATCGCCCTGTTCAGCACGGTCAGCGCCGGACACCGCATCGCCGCCGTCGTCGGCACGGCGGTGTGGTCCGCGGGGACCTTCGCCGTCGGCCAACTCCAGGGACGTGCTCCTGACCTGCAGGGAACGGTGTGGTTCGTGACATGGCTGGCGGTCGTCCTCGTCGTCGGCGAGATCTCCCGCAACCGGCGCGAGCAGCTCAGGGCCGAGCGCGAACGCGTGGCACAGGCCGAGCGCGCCCACGAGGAGGAGTCCAGGCGCCGCGTCAGCGAGGAGAGACTGCGCATCGCCAGGGAGCTGCACGACGTGCTCGCCCACAGCATCTCGGTCATCAACCTCCAGGCCGGGGTCTCCGAGCACCTGATGGACCGCGATCCCGAACAGGCCCGCGTCGCCATCGGGATCATCAAGCAGGCGAGCAAGGAGGTGCTGGTCGAGCTGCGCAGCACACTCGGCATGCTCCGGAGCGTGGACGACGACGAGCATGCCTTCGCGCCGGTGCCCGGCACGGACCGCCTGCAGGACCTGGTCGAGCGCGCCAGGGACAGCGGTCTGGACGTGGCGCTCACCCTGCCCGCCGACCTGCCGGACCTGCCGCGCGGTGTGGACCTGGCGGTCTACCGGATCGTCCAGGAGTCCCTCACCAACGTCATCCGCCACGCCCGCGCCGGTCACGCCCGCGTGGACGTCGGCTTCGCCGAGGGCGACGTCCTCATCGAGGTGCGGGACGACGGGACCGGCGTGCCGTACGGCGCGCGGCTCGACGAGGGCAACGGGCTGGTGGGGATGCGGGAGCGGGTGATGGCCGTCGGCGGGACGTTCCAGGCCGGGCCGCAGGCCAAGGGCGGGTTCCTCGTCCACGCGCGCCTTCCGTCGCGGAGCGTGGCCGCGTGATCAGGGTGCTGCTGGCCGACGACCAGTCGCTGATCCGGGCGGGGCTGCGCGCCCTGCTGAACTCCGAGCCGGACATCGACGTGGTCGGCGAGGCCGGGGACGGGCAGCAGGCGCTGGAGCGGGCCGCCGCCCTGCTACCGGACATCGTGCTGATGGATGTGCGGATGCCCGTGCTGGACGGCATCGAGGCCACCCGCCGCATCGCGGGTGACGCGCGGCTCGCGGGCACGCGGGTGATCATCCTGACCATGTTCGAGCTCGACGAATACGTCTTCAGGGGGTTGCGCGCCGGTGCCAGCGGATTCCTGGTCAAGGACACCGAACCGGCCGTGCTCCTGCAGGCCGTCAGGGTCGTGGCCAAGGGGGAGGCGCTGCTCACCCCCAGCGTGACCCGTCGGCTGATCACCGAGTACGCCGCCCGGAGCGTCGAGGAGGCGCCGATGCCCGAGCTGGACGTGCTCACCGAGCGCGAGCGGGAGGTCGTGGCCCTGGTCGCCGCCGGGCTGTCCAACCAGGAGATCGCCGAGCGCATGGTCGTCAGCCCGGCGACGGCCAAGACCCACGTGAGCAGAGCCATGATCAAACTGGCGGCGCGGGACCGGGCGCAGCTGGTGGTGTTCGCCTTCGAGTCAGGTCTGGTCCGCCCCCGCCGGCGTCCGTGACGAACCGGCCCGTCCGCTCCCGCCGGTGTTCGCGGCGAACCGGCCCGTCCGCCTCGGCGACGGCCGTTGACGGCGATGGCGGACGGGCCCGGTCAGTCGGCGGCGGCCGTGGTGAACCCGCCGCGGCGGTCCGGGTTCCCTCACCAGGTGACCGGCAGCTCCGGAAGGCCGCGGACAAGGTGACCGCCCTGCGCGCGCAACTCGTCCAGCGGCACCGCGGGTCGCAGGCCGGGCAGGCCACGTAGCACACCCTCAAGGGCGAGCTCCAGCTCGATCCTGGCCAGCCGTGCTCCCAGGCAGTAGTGGATGCCCTGGCCGAAGGTGAGGTGCGGGTTGTCCTCACGGGTCAGGTCGAACCGGTCGGGGTCGGAGAACACCCCCGGGTCGCGATTGGCCGAGGAGATCGCGGGCAGTACGGCCTCACCGGCGGCTATCGTCACCCCGCCCAGCTTCACGTCCTCGGTCGCGACACGGATCAGACCGCCCCCGGCGGTCAGGGCGTTGTACCGGAGCAGCTCGTCCACGGCCGACGGCAGCAGCTCGGGCTGCTGCCGCAGCCGCTCCAACTGGTCGGGATGGCGGAACAGGCACAGGAACGACAGGGCGATCTCGCTGGCCGTACTGAGAAATCCGCCGGTGAGGACCGTCGCGCCCAGCACGATCAGCTCCTCCTCGCTGAGCAGGTCACCGGAGTCCCGCACCGCGATCAGCTCGCTGTACAGGTCGTCGGCGGGATTTTCCCGCTTGGCGGCGACCAGCTCGGCCAGGTACCGCTTCAGCTCCTGGCGAGCCTGCGCCACCTGCGGGGGCTTGAACTGGGTCAGGCTGAGCAGGATGTCCACCCAGCCCGCGATCCGGTCGCGGTCGCCGGCCGGGGCGCCGAGCAGCTCGCAGATCACCGTGATCGGCAGCCGCCGGGCGAACTGGGAGACCAGGTCGGCCGGCGGGCCGGCCACGGCCAGGCCGGCGACGAGCAGATCCACCTCATGCCTGATCACCGGTCGCAGCGCCGCCATCCTGCGGTTGTTGAACGCCGGCGCGACCAGCCGGCGCAGCCGCGTGTGCTCGGGCGGGTCCATGCTGAACATCGAAGCGGGGTCGGGCGGAATCGGCTGCAGCCTCGGCGCTCCCGGCAGGGTGGTGGCCGCCCGGCTGAAGCGGGGGTCGCTCAGCACGATCCGGTTGTCCTCGTAGCCGGTGACCAGCCACGCCGAGTCGCCGGTGGGGAACGTCACCCTGGCCACCGGCTCCTCCTTCCTGAGACGGCCGAACTCCGGGGCCAGTTCTCCCGGGCGTCGGGGGGTGAACGGGAACCGGAGCCCTTCGGTCTCCCGGGCCTCAAAAGTCATGTCGGCGCTCCTGAAAGTAGGCGGAGCCTCCAGCCTGTCCGTGGGAGGTCGTGGGGGCTTCAAGGAGCGGTGGAGCCGACCGGCCCGCGCGCTCGTGTGCCGGTGGAAGGCGGCCGGTCCGCGCATCGGGTCCGGCGGCGGTTCGCGTACCGGGCCCACCGCGTGCCGTGCCCACCGCGTGCCGTGCCCACCGCGTGCCGTGCCCACCGCGTGCCGTGCCCACCGCGTGCCGTGCCCACCGCGTGCCAGGCCCACCAGCGGAACACGAAGCCGGCACCTGGTGTGACACGAAGCCGGCGCGAGACCCGGATGCCAGCATCGCTCCAGGCAGCCGTCAGGCTCCTTTCGGAACCCAGGAGTGGAGCAGATGTCCTCACCCGACCCCCCTGTGCGGGCACTCTCGCCGTGGCGCCAGCCGCGTTGGTTCAGCACGTTGTTCCTGACCGACCTGTGGGAGCGGTTCAGCTTCTTCGGGATGATGGCGATCCTCTTCCTCTACGCCAGCACGCCGGCGGCCGAGGGTGGTCTCGGCATGCTCCCGGGCAGCGCGGGCGCACTCGTCGGGCTCTACATCTCGGCCACGTTCGTGGCCTCCGTGCCCGGCGGCTGGCTCGGCGACCGCCTCTTCGGCGCCCAGCGTGCCGTCCTGTACGGCGCCGCGCTCATCGCCTCGGGGCACCTGTGCCTGGTGATCCCCGCCGAAGGCACCTTCTACCTCGGGATCACCCTGATCGCGGCGGGGACCGGCCTGTTCAAGCCCAACCTCTCGGCGCTGCTGGGGGCCTTCTACCCGTCGAAGTCCTCCGCGCAGCGCGAAGCGGGCTTCTCGGTGTTCTTCATCAGCATCCAGATCGGCGCGCTGCTCGCCCCTCTCGTCACCGGGTTCCTCGGCGAGAAGGTCGACTGGCACCTGGGCTTCGGCGCCGCCGCGGTGGGCATGGGCGTCGGCATCCTGGTCTACCTGCGGGGACTCCGGCATCTCGGTGACGTCGGCCGGGAACCCCGCCATCGCGCCGATCCGGCGATCCTGCGACGGGTCGGCCTGCGCACCGCGCTCGGGCTCGGTCTCGCGTGTGTTCCGGTCACGGCTGGTGCGCTGGCGGGGGCACTGCGGGTGGAGTATTTCGTGGCCGTCGTCGGGGCGCTCGTCCTGCTCTCGCCGGTGCCGTACATTCGCACGATCCTGCGCGGCCCGGAGGTCACCGAGGCCGACCGGGTACGGCTACGGGCCTACGCCTGGGTCTTCCTGTCGACGGCGGTCTTGTTCCTGCTGGTCAGCCAGGGCAATTCGGTGCTCAATCGCTTCGCCGCCGAGTCGACCGACCGTGTGATGGCCGGCTTCACCGTGCCCGCCAGCTGGTTCCAGGCGCTGCACCCCCTGTTCATCCTCCTGGCCGCACCGGTGATAGCCCGGATCTGGGCCGGACCGGGCGGGCGGCTGAGCGTGCCGGTGAAGCTGGCCGCCGGGCTTTCCCTGGCCGCCGCGAGTTTCGTTCCGATGATCTTCGCTGGCCAGGCCGCCTTCTCCGGCCCGGTCTCACCACTGTGGCTGATCCTGGTCTACCTGATCCAATCGCTCGCCGAGCTGATCATCGGCACGGTGGGTCTGGGGGTCACGGCCCAGATCGCCCCCGCCGGTGCGACCAGCCGGTTGATGGGCCTGTGGTGGCTGGCCGGAGCGGTCGGCGCGGTGGTCGGCGGCCAGCTCGCCCGCCTGGCCATGTCCGCGGGCTCCGGTTCCAGCCCCGCCTACTTCCTCGCCCTGACACTCCTGCCCGCCGCCGTGGCGATCGCCCTGGCGGTCCGCCGCGACCGGATCACCGCCCGGCTCGCGCCGGGCGGCTCTCTGAGCCCTTCCCACCAGTTCTCCCATTGACGGAGGTCCACATGACCACGCAACTGCCCGCGGAAGTCGTCAGCGCCGAGCCGCTGTGGCGGCTGGGCACCGCCTACTTCAGCCGCAAGACGATCCTGACCGCGGCCGAGCTCGGCGTGTTCACCACGTTGTCCGGAAACCCCGCCACCGCCGACGACCTGGCCAAGCGTCTGGAACTGCACCCCAGGGGGGCCCGCGACTTCCTCGACGCCCTGGTGGCCCTGGGGACGCTCACCCGCGAGGACGGCCTCTACCAGAACACCCCTCTCGCCGAGCACTATCTCAACGCCGACCGCGCTTCCTACGTGGGTGCGTTCCTGACCAGCGCCGACGCGCGCTGGAATCTCCTGGTGGAGGCGTTGCGCACGGGGGATCCCCAGAACCGCTGGGGTTCGGGCCCGGCGATGTTCACCGAGCAGTACCGCACCACGGCGGCCTGGCGGAACTTCACCGCGGGCATGGACTACCTCAACGGCATGATCGGCCCGGTGCTCGCCGAGGCGTTCGACTGGTCGTCGGTCGACTCCGTCGTGGACGTCGGCGGCGCCCGGGGCAACCTGGCCGCCGCGATCCTGAGCCGCAACCCGCACCTGACGGTCGGCGTGCAGGACCTTCCGGGTGTCGAGCCGGTGTTCCACGAGCACATGGCCCAGCTCCAGCTCACCGGAAAGATCACTTTCTACCCGGGCGACTTCTTCGAGGACCCCATGCCCAGCGCGCAGGCTCTTGTCATGAGCCACGTCCTGCACGACTGGGGTGTGGCCGAGCGCAGGAAGCTCGTCGCCGGCGCGTTCCAGGCGTTGCCGCCGGGCGGTGTGCTGCTCATCTGCGACCCGATGATCGACGATGACCGCAAGGGGCCGGCCGGTGCCCTGCTGACCAGCCTCAACATGCTCATGGTGACGCCGCACGGCTCGGAGTACACGCCCGGGGAGTGCCGGTCGTGGCTTACCGAGGCCGGGTTCGTGGACATCTCCGCGTCCTCGCTCGGCGCGCACAACACCCTGGTCGTCGCACGCCGGCCTTGACGACCCGACGACCGCCAGCCACCGAACGCCGAAGGAGTCGCAGTGCCCGAAGCCGAAGTCGAATCGACCGACGTCCTGATCGTGGGGGGCGGTGTCGTGGGGTTGTCGGCGGCCGCGTTCCTCGCCTGGCACGGCGTGCCGTGCCAGGCGGTGGAGCGCCGCACCGACCTGTCGATTCATCCTCGCGCGCGGGGATTCAACCCGCGCGCGGTGGAGCTGCTGAGGCAGATCGGCCTGGAGCCCGCCGTCCGGGAGGTCAGCAACGGCTTCGCCGACCACACGATCCGGGCCCGCGTGGAGAGCCTCACCGGGCGCGAGCTGTTCCGCGCCGACCTGCCCACGGCGACCGACCTCGACGAGGTCAGCCCCTCACCGTGGGCGCTGTGCAGCCAGGACCGGCTGGAACCCCTGCTGAGACGGCATGCCGAAGACCTCGGCGCGGACATCCGGTTCGGCCACGAGATGCGCTCCTTCGCGCAGGACGCCGACGGCGTGACGGTCACTCTGCAGAATCGGAAGGACGGAACCAGGAGTCGCGTCCGGGCGCGTTACCTCGTCGGGGCCGACGGCGTCCGCAGCCGCGTACGGCAGCAGCTCGGCATCGAGCTCAAGGGAACACCCGCTCTGCTGCGCCAGCTCAGCATCGTGTTCGAGGCCGACCTGCGCGGCCCGCTGGGCGAACGCCGATTCGCGATCTGTCAGATCCAGAACGAGACCGTGGAAGGACTGCTCGTCCACGACGACACCCTCCGGCAGGGCACTCTCTACATTCAGTACGATCCCGCCAAGGGCCAGCACGCGGACGACTTCCCCCTGCAGCGGTGCGTCGAGCTGGTGCGCGCGGCCGTCGGCGTGCCGGACCTGCCGGTCCGCGTCCTCGACATCCAGTCCTGGGAGCTGTCGGCGCTCTCGGCCGCGCGCTACGGCGAAGGACGGGTCTTTCTCGCCGGGGACGCGGTGCACGTGATGCCTCCGGTGGGCGGCTTCGGTGCCAGCACCGGAATTCAGGACGCGCACAACCTGGCGTGGAAACTCGCCCACACCCTGCGCGGACAGGCCGGGCCCGCGCTGCTCGACACCTACGAGGCCGAGCGCGCACCGGTGGCCGACTACACCGTGGACCAGTGCCTGCGGCGGGTGACCACCCGCACCGGGTTCGGGCGCCCGGCCGCCGGCGCCGGTCTGGTCGACGACCTGACGCTCACGCTCGGCTACCGCTACGCCGCGGGAGCCGTCATCGACCCCGAGGTGGCGGACACCATCGTGGTCGATCCCCGGGAACTTCGCGGGGATCCCGGCACCCGGGCCCCCCACGTGCCCTTGCGGGAACGCGGATCGTCCACGCTGGACCTGTTCGGCCGCTTGTTCACCGTACTGGCCGGGCAGGACGGCGAGCACTGGATCGACGCCGCCAGGGGCGTGGCCGCGGAGCTGGGCGTCGACCTGGAAGCTCACCGCATGACCGACGAGATGCTCCTTCACGGAGGAGCCGCCTGGTGCCGCCGTCACGGTGTCGGAACCGACGGCGTCGTCCTGGTCCGTCCCGACGGAATCGTCGCCTGGCGCCGGGCGTCCGCCGCGGACCGCGCGGCCGACGAGCTCCGCTCGGCGCTGCGCCATCTGCTGGACCTGCGGTCACCCGCCGCCGAAGCGCCGCGGAGAGAGCGGTGACCGGACCCGTCGTCGAACCGTCGCGGAGGCCGCGGTGACCGGACCCGCCGGTCGCGGCCGAGGGCTGCTGCGCACGGCGGGCCGGAGGCTCGGGGTGTTCCTCGAAGCGCTGGGAAGATGCCAGCCGTTCTGGTTCGTACCGGCCGAGGCTCCCTCGAAGCACCCGTCGCCGGACGGGGACACCTGCGACACCGTCCCTCTCACCGACGCCCCTCTCGCCGATGCGCCCCTCACCGACGCGCCCCTCACCCGCGAACAGCTCGCTCTCCTGGCCCGGCTCGACGCGGAATTCAAGGCCTGATCCATCCCCGCCCGCAGAGGACCAACCCGTGGTACGTCTGGACTCCCCTTCTCCCGGCACACGCCGCCGAGGCCTGGTGCCGGCGCTGATCGCCGTCGCGCTCGCCCAGCTCCTCGCCATGGTGGACCTCAACATCACCGCCACGGCCCTGCCCGCGATCGTGGGCGAGCTCGGCCGGCTCGACCTGTTCGCCTGGGTCACCACCGGCGCCGTGCTCGCCTCCACGGTGACCACCCCCCTGTACGGCAAGCTCGGCGACGTCTACGGCCGCAAACAGGTGTTCGTCCTGGCCCTGGCCGTGCTCGTGGCCGGCTCCGTGCTGTGCGGGCTGGCCGGGTCGATGACGCAGCTGGTGCTCTTCCGCGTCGTCCAGGGCGTGGGCGCGGGCGGCCTGATGGTTTCGGCCATCGCCGTCTACGCCGAGCTGCTCGACCCGGCACAGCGGATGCGCTACCAGATCTACTTCGCCACCGGGCTCAACGCCTTCTCCGCGCTGAGCCCGTTCGCCGGCGGCTTCATCACCGACTGGGTCGGGTGGCGCTGGACGTTCTTCCTCACCGTGCCCATCGGGCTTGTCGCTCTCGCCCTGATCGCCGGGACCAGGCTCCTGCCGCGCCCGGAGGCCGCCCCCGGAATCGACTATCTCGGGGCGTCCCTCCTGGGCGGCATGTGTACCTGCCTGGTGCTCCTGTCGAGCTGGGCGGGGAGCACCTACTCCTGGACCTCGCCGATGATCCTCGGCCTGGGCGCGGGGGCCGCGGTCCTGCTGGTGCTCTGGCTGCGAGTCGAGAAACGCGCGCCGCAGCCGATCGTCCCGTTGCGGCTGTTCCGCAATCCCGTCCTCGTCGTCGCGAACCTTCAGGGCTTCGTGACGGGGCTGGCGATGTTCACCGTGATCACCTTTCTCCCGCTGCTCATGGTCGCCACCGGCGCCAGCGCCACGGGAGCGGGCATCACCCTGCTTCCCGTCACGGCGGGCGCCCTGGTGGTCTCCCTGGTGGGCAGCCCGCTCATGGCTCGCCACGGGAGACCCCAGTGGTACGGCGTGGTGGGCGTGGCGCTGCTCGCGGCGGGGTTGGCGGCCCTGGCCACGCTGAGGGGCGACACGCCGCCGGTTCTGACCACCGCCTGCACCGTCTGTTTCGGCATCGGGCTGGGCCTGATGTTCCAGGTCTACTCGGTGGCCGTGATGAACAACGCCCCGCGTCCCGACCTCGGGGCGGCGCTCGCCCTGCAGTCGCTCAGTCGCCAGCTCGGCGGTTCTCTGGGCCTGGCGGCCCTGAGCGGGGTTTTCCAGTTCCGGCTGGCCCAGGAACTGGCCGCGCGACTCCCCGGGGGTTCCCCCGGGGAGGAGGCGATGGCGGCGGCGAGCCGGCCCGAGCTGATCCGCCTCCTGCCCGGCGGGCTTCGCGACGCCGTGACGAGCGGTTACGGCGCCGCGCTCGGCGCCGTCTTCCTCATCGCCGCGGTCATCGCCGGGCTCGGCGTTCTGGCCGCCTCGGCACTGCGGCTCCCCCCGACCGGTCCCGTTCACCACCCATCGAACACGAATCGACCGAACACGAATCGACAAGGAGCGGACAATGAGCCAGTTCACCCTGCAGGACCTCCGGCTGGTGATGCGCGAGGCGGCCGGTGAGAACACGGATGTCGACATCGACGGCGACATCCTCGACACGCCGTTCGGCGACCTCAACTACGACTCGCTGGCCATCCTGGAGGTGACCGTACGGGTCGAGCGGAAGTTCGGCATCAAGCTCGGCGACGACGAGGTCGGCGAGGTGAAGCGTCCGCGCGAGTTCCTCGACCTGGTCAACGCCCGGCTCGATGGAGCGGCCTGACCGCTCGCGCCACGGTCCCGGCGGCCGGGGCCGGCGGGGTCAGTACGCCGGTGGTCGTAGCCGGGCCGGTCGGGCTACTTCCCAGGAGGTAGCCCGACAAGTCTCCCGTGGCCCGACGCCGCCCCCCACCCGAGGTGGCAGGCTTGATCCACCTCGCCAGGCCGGAACCGTTCGGGATCCGCACCGGAACGGACGCATTCGAGGGAGTGATGATGGACACCCTGTTCCTGTCGAGGCTGCAGTTCGCGACCACGACCTCGATCCACTTTCTCTTCGTGACGCTCTCGCTGGGCCTGGTCGTGTTCGTCGTGAGCATGCAGACGGCCTACACGATCACCGGCAAGCCGGTCTACGCCCGGATGACGAAGTTCTGGGGCAAGATCTACGTGGTCAACTACGCGCTGGGCATCGTGACCGGCCTGGTGATGGAGTTCCAGTTCGGCCTGAATTGGAGCGGCCTGTCGAAGGTCGTCGGCAACGTCTTCGGTGTCCCCATCGCGCTGGAGACGCTGGTGGCCTTCTTCGCCGAGGCCACGTTCCTGGGCATGTGGATCTTCGGCTGGAACCGGTTGCCCAAGTGGGTCCATCTGGCGCTGATCTGGCTGGTGGCGGTCACCGCCTACGTCTCGGCGTTCTGGATCCTGGTCGCCAACGCCTTCCTGCAGCACCCGGTCGGCTACGAGATGCGCGACGGCCAGGCCTACCTGACCGATTTCGGCGCGCTCATGAGCAACACCAGCCTGACGGACTCGTTGCTCCACGTGGTCTTCGCGGCGCTGCTGGCCGGGGGGCTGTTCGTGGCCGGGATCAGCGCCTGGCACTTCATCAGGCGCACCCAGGAGGTCGAGGTCTTCCGCCGCTCGCTGCGGTGGGGGCTGGTCGCCGCCCCCGTGGGCGCCTTCGCGATCATTCACTACGGCTTCCTGCAGGAGGTCGTGATCGAGCGGAACCAGCCGATGAAGCTGGCCCAGATGTACCAGGAGCCCGCGCGGATCGAGGCGGCCGGGAAGCTGCTGCTCCAGCAGTTCGGCCCCGGTGACTTCGCCCCGCCGTCCTGGATCTCCGTCCCGTACCAGATCATGATGAACAGCGCGTTCGTCATGGCGCTGACCACGCTGGTCTGCCTGGTGCTGCTGTTGCGCAACTGGGTGGTACGGCTGCGCGTCCCGCTCTACGTGCTGGTCGCGATGATCCCGCTGCCGTTCGTCTCGGTGATCTCCGGATGGCTGGTGCGCGAGGTCGGCCGCCAGCCCTGGACCGTGTACGGCATGCTCACCACCGAGCAGGCCGTCTCCGACGTCGACTCCACCGCGGTGCTCCTGTCCTTCGTCGGGTTCACCGCGGTTCTCGGGACATTGGTGATCATCGACTACTGGTTGATCGCCCGATATGTCCGCAGAGGGCCGGACGACTCCCTGTTCGGGACCGTCCTTGAACCCGCGCCGAGTCCTGTGCCGAGCGCCGGTTTCTGAGGAAGGAGACCATGGAACTCTTGTGGCCGACACTGCTGGGAGTGCTGTTCGCCGGTTACTTCGTGGTGGACGGTTTCGACATCGGCACGGGCCTCCTGCTGCGGCGTATCGGACGCACCGAGGCGGAACGCCGCGCGCTCATCACCTCCATCGGGCCGTTCTTCCTCGGCAACGAGGTGTGGCTGGTGGCCGTGGGCGGGGTGCTGACCGGCGCGTTCCCCCTGCTGAAGGACCGGGTTCTCGGCGGGCTGTACCTGCTGGTGGTGGCGGGACTCCTCATCTGGGTGCTGCGGGACGCCTCCATCTGGTTCCGCAGCCGCAAGGAGTCCGCGCGCTGGCGCTCGGGCTGGGACCGGTCCCTGACCGTGACCAGCGCGGCGTTCGCCGTCTTCTGGGGGCTGGTGATCGGAGCCCTGCTCGGCGGTCTGCCCCCGGCGGGCGAAGCCGGTACGGCGGGCCCGTGGGAGCTGACGGGAGCGTATTCGCTGCTCTGGGCCGGGGTGATGGTCGTGCTCTTCGCCGCGCACGGAGCGGTCTTCCTGACGGTCAGGCTCCCCGCGGACCTCGTGACGAGCGCCGAGGCGACGGCGGCACGGCTGCTGCGCCCGGCCGCCGGGCTCCTCGGGTTCGCCGTGCTCACCGGGCTGGTGTTCGTCGTGCCCTGGGAGCCGGGCCGATCGCTCCCGGTCGGTGTGATCGGCGCGTCGGCGGTGGCCGCGCTCTGGTTCGCGAGCGGGTCCGTGACCGGCCGCAGGTACGGCAGGGCCCTGGCGCTCAGTGCCTTCGCCGTCGCCAGCCCTGCCCTGATGATCGGGTTCCGGCTGGCGCCCGGCCTGCCGGACGCGACCGCGGACGCCGCCTCCCTCCGGGTGCTGGGCGGCTTCACGCTCGGGGTGCTCCCACTGCTGGTCGCGATGCAGGTGGGGATGTGGTGGGCGTTCCGGCGCAGAGTGGACGCGCGCACGGTGGTGTTCTTCTGAGGGCGTGTCGAGCACCGGGCGGGTTTCCCGCGCTTGCCCGGTGCGGTGTGCTCACCGTACCGGACGGGTTCCACCCGCCCGCCCGGTACGGTGTGCTCGCCGTACCGTCGCTAAGCGAGCCTGCGACCGCCGAGAAGGGTCTCCGCGTAGGAGAAGACGTAGCCGGAACCGACTTCGACCGGGGCGAGCAGCGCCAGGTCGGGATCGATGTCCACACCGGACAGGAACCTCACCTCGCCGGAGCCCGCCCACACCTCGCCGAACTCGACGCCGGTCACCTCCGAGGCGACCAGCTGGTTCATGGGAGGCTCGGCGGGATCCCAGCCGGGAAAGAACCTGTTGTGCACCAGGGGCACCCTGTGCAGCGCCGGCGGTTCGGACCGCTCTCTCACGACCACGCCGGCCTCCGCCAGCCGCCGGTCGTGCACGGCCACGCTGCCGGTGAAGCGCCCGCCGGGACCCAGCCGCGGACCCGCCCGGCCCACCCGGACCGGCCGCGTCAGGTGCACCGAACCGTGCTGCTTGGGCATCCCCTGGATCCAGCCGCGCATCAGCGGCACCGCCTGGTCCACCCAGGCGTAGGGGCAGCGGGCCATCGGCTCGCCCCGGTAGGTGCAGGCCAGCAGGATGAGGAACTCCGAGAAGCGGCAGCGGACCGGGTCTTCCAGTTCCGCGCCGGAGTCCGAGCACCACTGCCACTCGGCGAACACCGCGGCCGCCGCCCCCGGATCGGGTCCCAGCTCAAGGCCGGGAGGGAGGAACCTCAAGGCGGCGGCGGGATCGACGCGGTAGTCCACCATCACCACCTCGCCGGAGAAATGCCACGGGGGAGGGGTGATCATCGAGGAGTTCCCCGAAGGGGAGAGCGGCAGCGAGTATCCGATGGGCCCGGTGTCGTGCGCCACAGTCGTCATGGGGGCAGCGTAGGAATCGGCCCGGAGATAGGCAACGAACCTCCAGCCGGCCTCCTGCGGCGCTCCAGGCGTCCTCGTTCCGCTCCCCATATCCGCCGGACCCGGCCATGCCCGCGGTGGCGGGATGTCCGCCCCGTCTCCGGTGCGGCCGGCCGGGAACGACGCCTCCATCCCGGTCGGCCAGGAGAGGGCGTCTCGTCCGGGCCGGGATGACCGACGAGACTTGTTAGGGTGACGATCATGGGGAGTCGCGGCGTCGTCGCAGGTGGGCCGTGGGAAAGCCTGGTCGGTTCGCCATGGCGTGTCCCGCTCTCCAGCGCACCCTGGCGTTCGGCCGCCTACCTGCTGAGCGGGCCGGTGGTCGCATTCGGGTGGCTGGCCGGGGTGGTGCTTCTGCTGGTGGCCGGCGTGCTGACGCTTCCGCTCGTCGTCGGGGTGGTGCCGCTGAGGTGGATTCCCGTGTGGACGGTGGCGATGGGCCGGGTCGAGCGGTCCCGTCTGCGGTTGGTGGACCGCCGGGCGGCGCCGTCCCCGCACCCCCGCCTGCGTGGAGGAGAGCGGCGGCCGGGTGAGCGCAGGGCGGGAGCGGGGTGGAGACCGGATGCCGGCGGGGGGAGAGGCGGCCGGTGGTTCGGGGAGGCCCGGGGATTGCTGGCCGAGCCGGCGACGTGGCGGGAGATCGGGCACGGTCTGCTGTCGTGTGTGCTGACGCCGGTCAACCTCGTGGGGCTGTTCCTGGTCGCCGCAGGAGTGCTGGGACCGCTCTCGGCCCCGGTATGGCACGCGCTGCCCGGGCCGCCGAGCGTCAACCCGTCCTGGCAGGCCGTGGTGGACCGGCCGGTGCTGGCGTGGGCCGCGGCGGCCGGTGGAGTGCTGCTGGCGGCGGCCGCCGCCTACCTGGTGACCGGGGCCGCGGCGGCGGAGGCGACCCTGGCCCGTACGCTGCTGACACCCCCGCAGGACCAGGACCTGCAACTGCGCCTGATCGAGGTGGACCGTTCGCGGGCCAGGCTGGCCGATGCCTTCGACAGCGAACGGCGGCGGCTGGAGAGGGACCTGCACGACGGCACGCAGCAAAGGCTCACCGGTCTGATCATGACTCTGGGTCTGGTCAAGCTGGAGCTCGCCGGCGGGCCGCGGGAGACCCGGGAACTGGTGGACCGGGCCTACCTGGAAGCGCAGGAGACCCTGAGCGAGCTCCAGGATCTGGTCCGGGGCATCCACCCGGCGATTCTGACCGACCGAGGCCTGGCCACCGCGCTGACCGAGGCCGCCAGACGCTGTCCCGTGCCGGTCACCGTACATGCCGGCACCCATGAGCCGGGGCCGTCCGGATCGGTGGAGTCGGCGATGTACTTCGCGGGCTGCGAGGCCCTGACCAATCTCGCCAAGCACAGTGGTGCCGGGCGGGCCGAGTTGCTGCTCCACGACGAGCCGGCCGGTCCCGGGCGCGGACGCGTCGTCCTGGAGGTCCGCGACGACGGCGTCGGCGGGGCCGACCCGGCGGCGGGCAGCGGGTTGATGGGCCTGGCGGACCGGGTGTCGGCGGTGGGCGGCACGGTCAGCCTGTCGAGCCCGCAGGGTGGAGGCACCGTCGTACGTGTGGAGGTCGAGTGGACATTGTGATCGCGGACGACGCGGTGCTCCTGCGGGAGGGGTTGCGGCACATTCTTGAACGTTTCGGACACCGCGTGGTCGCCTCGGTCGGCGACGCGTCCGAGCTCCTGACGGCGGTCGCGGAACACCTGCCGGACGTGGCCGTGGTGGACGTGCGGATGCCTCCCCGCTTCCGGGACGAGGGGCTGCGGGCCGCCCTGCGCATCCGGACCGAGCATCCGACGGTGGCGGTCCTGGTGCTGTCGCAGTACGTCGAGCGGTCCTACGCCCTGGAACTGCTGGAGTCCGGCTCCGGCCGGGGGGTGGGTTACCTGCTGAAGAACAGGGTCGGAGAGGTGGAGGAGTTCCTCGACGCGGTGGGGCGGGTGGCCGGCGGCGGCACCGCCATCGATCCCGAGGTGGTCGTCCGGCTGCTGGAGGACCGCCGCGACCACGCGCTCCTGGACCGGCTGACGCCCCGCGAGCGGGAGGTGCTGGCCCTGATGGCGCAGGGCAGGTCCAACAACGCGATCGCCAGGACCCTCGTGGTGACCGAGGCCGCCGTGCTCAAACATGTCGGCAACATCTTCGCCAAGCTCCTGCTGGAGCCCACCGACGAGGAGCACCGCCGGGTGATGGCGGTGCTCCACTATCTCCGTGAGGGGACCGGCTGAGGGCGGGCGCCCGGACGAGGCCCGGTCACGGTCTCACGGCGCTGCGGCGGAGGAGGCACGACGACGGAGAAGCAGAGCCGTCGGCAGGAGGCCCGAGACGAGGACCACCGCCACGCACGCGCCCGTGACCAGGCCGACCTCCGCCCAGGGGAACGCCGAGGGAGTTTCGATCCCGAGCCGGCTCAGGACCTGCCGCAGACCCAGCACCGCGACCCCTGTCACCGCCCCGCCGAGCAGCACGCCCGTCGCCGCCACGCACAACCCCTCCCACAGCACCATGCGCAACACCTGGGCCCGGCGCGCACCCAGGGACAGCAGCCCCGCGAACTCGGTTCTGCGGGAACCGAACGACATCGCGGAGGTGTTGGCCACGGCGATGAGCGTGTAGACCACGGCGAACCCGGCCAGGGCCACCGCCCCGATGCGCATGCCCTCCTGCCGGGCGTTGCCCGCGGAGGCCATCGCCTCGACGGTGAGGTCCGCGCGGGCTCCGCTCCACCTGCCCTCGATGGCCGAGGCCACGGCACGGGGTTCGCTTCCGGGTTCCAGCGAGACGTGCACGGCCGTGGAACGGACGCCGGCGTGCCGCGCGAGCAGGTCGCGAG
This sequence comes from Streptosporangium sp. NPDC000396, assembly GCF_042898655.1. Classification (NCBI taxonomy): domain Bacteria; kingdom Bacillati; phylum Actinomycetota; class Actinomycetes; order Streptosporangiales; family Streptosporangiaceae; genus Streptosporangium; species Streptosporangium sp. NPDC000396. The sequence continues at coordinate 82,144 of NZ_JBIAZA010000034.1, read as the reverse complement.
GGAGCAGCAGGCCGCCGCCGAGCGGGGAGCTCTCGAAGACCGCGGCCAGCCTGAGCCGGCCGGGCGTTCCGCCGGGCAGGCCGAGCCGTACCGGCTCGCCGAGTTTCCAGCCCAGCGCCTGGGCCTGCCTGCGGTCGGCGGCCACGGCGTCACCGCGCTCCAGCGCGTTCAGGTCGCCTTCCACGCGGGAGAGGTTCATGACCTGAGCGAGGCCCGCCGGGTTCACGCCGAGCGCGGCCACCGTTCGGACGGTCCTGTTCGCGAAGACCTCCACATCGCCCCGGGTGACGGGTACGGCGGCGCTCACACCGGGCACCCCGCGCAGCTCGCCGGCGGCCTTCGCGGCGTCCGGCCCGGAGACGACCAGATCGGAGCGCCAGACCTGCCGGGCGTCGGCGGCGATCGCCTCGCCCAACAGGGCGGTTCCGCCCAGCAGCGACCCGGCGAGTCCCACGGTGACCAGCACGGGGGCGGCCATGGCGGCCGTCCGCCTGGCCGCCATGCGCACGTTCTCCCTGGCGAGCAGGCCCGTCGCGGAGGTCCATCTGGCCAGGGGCGTGGCGACGGCCACGCCGACCCGCGACGCGAACACCGGAGACAGCAGCGCGAACCCCGTCACCAGGGGAAGGGACACGAACATCGTCAGCGGCAGCCGCCCGTCGGGCGGGGCGACGGGGACCAGCATCAGCATGCCCGCCCCACAGGCGAGGGCGGCGATTCCGCCGATCCAGCGGCCCCGGCCGATCGGCCGGTCGGCCAGCGCCGCACCCCGCAGGGCCTCGATCGGCCGCACTCCGGCCGCCCTGCGGGCCGAGGCGGTCGCCGCGACCACCCCGACGGCGACGCCCAGGACGAAGGCGACCAGCAACGCTCCGGCCGACACCCCGGGCCGGAATCCGGCGGGCAGGAGGTTCTGCCGGCGCAGCAGTGCGGCCATCCCGGAGGTGAACGGCGGGGCCAGCAGGACACCGGCCGCCGAGGCGATCAGCGCCGCCAGCGCGGCCTCCGCCATGACCATGCCCTTGACCTGGTTCGGAGTCGCTCCGACCGCGCGCAGCAGGGCAAGTTCTCTGCGACGCTGGGCGACGGTGAAGGCGAAGGTGCCGGCCACCACGAAGATCGTGACGAAGGCGCCGATCACCGACAGCATCACCAGCAGCGCACCCGACTCCTGCACCGCGCGCCGTACGGCCTCGGGTGTGGCGGGCGGCAGTGACGCGCTCGTGGCCAGAACCGACGCGGCGGCTCCGGAGAAGCCCACACCCAGGGCGAGCGCGACCACCGCACCGGCGAAGCCGGACAGCCGGGTGCGCAGGGTCAGCCACGCGACGGAGACCAGGGTGGCCAGCCGGGTGCGCGAGGAAGGCCGGACGGAGAAGGGGAAGGCGCTCATGTCGCCTCCTGACGGTGGGCATCCTCCAGCTCGGCCAGGCGCGCGGCGACGGACTGGGCGGAGGGGGAGGCGAGCTCTCCGACGAGCGTGCCGTCGGACAGGAACAGCACCCGGTCGGCGTGCGAGGCCGCGAACGGGTCGTGGGTCACCATGACCACGGTGTCCCCGCGCTCGTTCACGAGCCGCCTCAGCAGCGCGAGGACCTCCCTGCCCGCACGGCTGTCCAGCGCGCCGGTCGGCTCGTCGGCGAAGATCACCTCCGGCCTGGTGGCGAGGGCGCGGGCGATGGCCACTCGCTGCTGCTGCCCGCCGGACAGCTCGGCGGGCCGGTGCCGGGCTCGGTCGGTCAGGCCTACCAGGCCCAGCACCTCGGAGATCCACGCCGCGGACGGCCGCCGTCCCGACAGGCGGAGCGGGAGGGCGACGTTCTGTTCGGCGCTCAGGGCGGTGACGAGGTTGAACGACTGGAAGACGAATCCGACGCGATCGCGCCGTAACTCCGTCAGCTGTCCCTCGCCGAGCTCGCCCAGATCGACGCCGCCGATGAAGACCTGGCCGCCGCTGGGGCGGTCCAGTCCCGCCGAGCACTGCAGGAGCGTCGACTTGCCGGAGCCGGACGGTCCCATGATCGCGGTGAAGGAGTGGGCGGGGAAGACCGCGCTGACCCCGCGCAGCGCGGCGACCTCATGAGGCGGCGAGCCGTACACCCTGCGCAGGTCGACCAGTCGTACGGCGTCCCCCGTCGTCGTGGGAACCGTGAGGTCTGGAGGAGATGCGGTTCGTCTCATGACTCCAGTCAAACGTTCCTCATGTCCGGCGGGCACGGGCGACGACAGGAGAGTTGGAGGTAGTGCGCACACTACCTCTCCGCGAGATCCCCGTCCCGACGTGGACGAACGCGGGAACGGCCCGTTCGCCGCGACGGCTGGTCCAGCGACGCTGGTTCTGACCTCGATCACGACTTGAACGGGAGCCGACCACTCGCTGCGAGCATTCCTGGCAGGCGCCCCGCAGGGCGTTCTTACCCACGACCACTCGGAGGAGTTCGCGGATGGCTGGCATCGCAGGATGGGTGGACTTCCACCGTGACCTCGTACCGGACCGCACCATCGTGCTCGCCCAGCTGGGTGAGCTCGCCTGGCGCGGCGCGGACGGCGAGGGGCTCTGGTCTTCGCCGCGTGCGGTGCTCGGCCACCGCCGCAGGGCGGCGCTCGACCTGGGCGGCAGCCGCCAGCCCATGGTCGCCGACATCGGAGGCGAGCCCGCGGCCGTGCTCGCCTTCGACGGTGAGATCTACAACTACCGGCAGCTCCGCGAGGAACTGCGCGCCCTGGGCCACGGCTTTCACACCGAGGGCGACACAGAGGTCCTGCTCCACGCCTACCTGGAGTGGGGGGAACGGTGCCCCGAGCACCTGGACGGCATGTTCGCCTTCGCGCTGTGGGACGCACGGATCGAGCGCCTGCTGCTCGTACGGGACCGCCTCGGGGTCAAGCCGCTCTTCTACCATCCGACCGAGACCGGTGTGGTGTTCGGCTCCGAGCCCAAGGCGATCCTGGCCCACCCCCTGGTCGAGGCGGTGGTGGACGCCGACGGCCTGCGCGAGCTGCTGGCCTTCACCAGCACCGTCGGCCGGGCCGTCGTCCGGGGCATGCGCCGGGTGCGGCCGGGCGAGATCGTGGCGGTCACGAGGGCGGGTCAGAGCGAGCGGCGTTACTGGCAGCTCGCCGCGCGGCCGCACACCGACGATCTCGACACCACCGTGCGGCGAGTTCGTGAAATGCTGGAACACTCTGTCACCCAGCAGCTCGACGCCGACGTCCCCGTGGGCGTCCTGCTGTCGGGCGGCATCGACTCCAGCACCATGGCGGCCCTGGCGGCCAGGGTCCTGCGGGAGCGGGGCGGGGAGGTGCTGCGCACCTTCACCGTCGGCTACACCGGCGGCATGGCGAACGGCCCGGGGCCGATGCGCAGTGCCGAGGACGCGCCGTACGCCAGGCAGGTCGCCGAGCACATCGGTTCCGCGCACGAGTTCGTCGAACTCGACAGCGGCGCCGTGACCGATCCCGTGCTCCGCCGTACGGCGGTGCGCGCCCAGCAGGACATGCCGGTGGCCGCACCGCAGTTCCCCGCTTCCCTGCGGGTGCTGGCGCGGCGGATCAGCGACAAGGTGAGCGTCGTCCTGGCCGGGGAGCAGGCGGACACCGTGTTCGCCTCGTTCATGGGCATGAACGACCCGGCCGTCGTCGCGGCCGGCACCTACCCGTGGATCGCCGCGACCGCGCACCACCTGCCGCCCAACGGGCTGGGCACCGGCCTGTTCGGCGCGGAGCTGCTCAAGGAGCTCGACGTTCCCGGATACTGCGCCGACACCTACCGGGACGAGCTGGCGGGGGTCCCCCTGCTGGACGGTGAGAGCCCGGCCGAGCGCCGGATGCGGGAGATCTACTTCCTGCACCTGCAGGGCTGGCAGGAGTTCGGCTGCGCGCTGGACGACGGCGTCAGCCTGGCCGGTGGGGTGGAACTGCGCTGGCCGTACTGCGACCACCAGCTCGTGCAGTATCTGTTCAACGTCCCCTGGGCGATGAAGACCTTCGACGGAAAGCCCAAGAGCCTGCTGCGCGCCGCCGCGGCCGACCTGTTGCCGGACTCGGTGCTGGAGCGTGAGCCCAGCCAGTTTCCCACCGGGCGCGACCCCGCGTACGCGCCGCTGCTCAGGGCGGAACTGGACCGGGTGCTCTCGGACCCGGCCTCCCCGGTTCTGCCCCTGCTCGACCTGGCCGAGGCCAGGGCCCTGCTGGCGAGACCCGTCGACCCCCGGCGGGCGTGGCGGGATCTCACCGACATGGAAATGGTCCTGCAGACCAACCAGTGGCTCGACCAGTACCGCATCCGGATCTCCCTGTGACCGCCGTCCTGCCGTTTTCTCCTTGCGCCACACCGGGGGTGTAGACATGATCGAATCAACGCTCCGTCTGAGCACGGCCAACCTGACCGAGCTCGAACACCTAGCGCTCAACAGCGAGCTCAACGTGGCCGACGGCCATGCTCGCCAGCAGCTCAGCGAGGGCCAGCAGCGCATCATCGACGAGTTGCCCACGCTCTTCGAGAAGGCCGCCGTGCAGCCGGTCGCCGACCTTGAGCGGGACGCCCACAGGGCGTTCTTCCACCTGATGGGCCAGCAGAGCTACCCCATCGGGCCCAACCCCGTGCTGAGCTGCTACGCCTCGTCGGTCGCGATGGAGATCCTCGCCAGGTCCCTGGTCACGAAGACCGACGCCGTGGCGCTGATCCACCCGACCTTCGACAACATCCCCGACATCCTGAGGGGCGTCGGCCTGCGGCTGGTGCCCCTTGAGGAGGACCCGCTGCATGCGGGGGATCTGTCCTCGGTCGTGCCGCCGGACGTCGGGTGCATCTTCGTCACGACGCCGAACAACCCGACCGGCAGGGTGCTGACCCGGGAACGGCTGGCCGAGCTGGCCGCCGAGTGCCGCAGGAAGGACGTGGTGCTCGCGCTGGACACCTCCTTCAGGGGGTTCGACACCCGTTCCCACTACGACCACTACGCGGTGCTGGAGGCCAGCGGGTGCCGATGGGTCGTCATCGAGGACACGGGGAAGCTGTGGCCGACCCTGGATCTCAAGGTCGGGCTCCTGGCCTACAGCGAGAACGTGGGACTGCCGATTCCCAAGATCTACTCCGACATCCTGCTCGGTGTCTCCCCGTTCATCCTGGCCCTCGTCGAGCGTTTCGCCGAGGACGCCGCCGGGGACGGGCTGGCCGACCTGCACGCCTTCGTCGCCGAGAGCCGCCGAATCGTCCGCACCACTCTCGCGGACGTGCCCGGCGTCTCGTTTCCCGACCCCGACAGCCGGGTCAGCGTGGAACGGGTCGATCTGGGCGGCCGGCGCTGCGCCGACGTCTGGTCGGCGCTGCACGAGCGTCAGGTGTACGCGCTGCCCTGCACGCAGTTCCACTGGGCCGACCCCAGCCTCGGGGACCGCTCGCTGCGCATCGCCCTGGCCCGCCCCCACACCTCCCTGCGGGCGGCCGTGCGCGAACTGCGCGCGGTCCTGCTGGCTCACTGAGCGGCCGGCACCGTGGCCGACATGGAGGATCCGGGAGAGGTCGCGGGTCCGCGCTCCCACCGCAGGCAGTGGCTGCCCGGCATCGTGCAGGCGGTCGCACCGGACGGGATCACCGACCTGGGGCCCGGTTATCTCGACCCGGACCTGCTCCCGGTCGACCTGCTCGGCGACGCCTACGCCGAGGCGCTGTCCCGCTACGGTTCCGCCGCGCTCAGCTACGGCGAGAACCAGGGGGTGGCGCCGTTGCGCGAGGCGCTCGCGGAGCGGGCGACGGCCACCGGCGGCCAGCCGTGCGGGCCGGAGAACGTGCTGGTCACCGCGGGGACGTCACACGCCCTTCATCTGCTGGCGACGATGCTGGCCGAGCCGGGAGACGTCGTCCTCTGCGAGCCCACGGGCTACGACTTCGGCAAGCAGATCTTCACCGACCGGGGATTGACGCTCTCACCCGTCGCGGTGGACGGGTCGGGGCCCGATCCACAGGCCCTGGCCGACGCGGCACGGGCACACCGCGCCGGTGGGCGGCGCGTCGCCTTCGTCTATCTCATCCCCACCTTCCACAACCCCACGGGACTGCTGGTCGGGGAGGCGCGGCGGCGCGAGATCCTGGCCGTGGCACGGGATCACGACCTGCTGATCGTCGAGGACGACGCCTACGGCGAGCTCTGGCTCGACCCCGTCGAGATGCCCCCGGCGCTGGCCGGACTCGCGGGATACAGGGGTGTCGTACGGCTGTGCACCTTCGCCAAGACGCTCGGCCCCGGTCTGCGGCTCGGCTCGATGCTCGCCGGCCCGGAGCTGATCGCCAGGATCGCGGGGAGCGGCGTGCTGTCCAGCGGCGGCGGCCTGAACCACCTGGCGTCGCTGGCGGTCACGGCGCTGATGGAGGGAGGCGGTTACGACGCCCGGCTGCGCTGGCTGCGGAAGCGGCTGGTGGCCCGGCGCGACGCGCTCGTCGCCGGGCTGGGCCCCGGCCGCGACCTCCAGGTTCCCCACGGCGGCTTCTTCCTGTGGCTGCGCGGGGCGCCCGGCACGACGGAGGAGGACATGGTCGCCGCGGCCGGTCGCGCGGGTGTCCAGGTCGCGGGCGGGTCGCGGTTCGGCCTGCCGGACCGGCCGTCGGTGCGCCTGAGCTACAGCTTCAACTCGCCCGAAGACCTCGCCCTGGCCGGGCGGCGGCTCGCCCGAGCCTGGTCGGCACCAGCGCCGCTCGATCCGGTCACGGCCCACTGAACCGATCATTTCCCTACGAGGAAGGACGAACCGTGCAGCGAACTCTCATCGTGGCTCGGATGCACCCGTCGAGCGCGGACTCGGTCGCCGAGATCTTCGCGGAGTCGGACGCCACCGAGCTGCCCCGCATGATCGGCGCCACCCGCCGCACCCTGTTCCGCTTCCATGACCTGTACTTCCACCTCGTCGAGGCGGACGGGGACATCACCGACGACCTCTACCGGGCCCGGGGCACCGAGCTCTACCGCGACATCAACACCAAGCTGAGCGAGTTCATCTCGCCCTACGACCCGAACTGGCGCGAGCCCAAGGACGCCATGGCGACGCCGTTCTACCAGTGGCGGGCGGAGTGAGCGGCGAGCGGGCCGCCGACCGAGAAGGGATGCGAGCAATGGCCGGACACACCGACAACGACATCGTCATCAGCGCCCCCGTCGATCTCGTCTGGAAGATGACCAACGACGTCGAGTCGTGGCCGCACCTGTTCAGCGAGTACGCGGCCACCGAGGTGCTCGCCCGTGAGGGGGACACCATAAGGTTCCGCCTCACCATGCACCCCGACGCCGACGGCAACCAGTGGAGCTGGGTGTCGGACCGGACGATGGACGCCGCCACCAGGACCGTCCACGCGCGCCGCGTCGAGACGGGATGGTTCAAGTACATGAACCTCTTCTGGGAGTACCAGGAGACCCCCGAGGGCGGGGTACGGCTGCGCTGGGTGCAGGACTTCGAGATGAAGCCGCAGGCCCCGGTGGACGACCGGGCCATGACCGACCGGCTCAACCACAACACCGCGATCCAGATGAAGCGGATCAAGGAGCTCATCGAGCGGGAAGCGGCCGGGAGCTGAGCCATGGGCGTCCTGCTGTCACAGATCTCCATCGTGCTGAGCGGTCTGGTCGCGGGGATGCTCCTGTGGTCGGTGATCGGGGGAGTGCCGTGGATGCGGCAGCTCCAGGCGAGCGAATACGTGCGGCTGCACCAGTACTGGTCGCCGCGCTTCGACCCGCTGGCGCCGATCATGATCGTCGGGGTCCTGGCCTGCGACGTCGCGCTGGTGTTCCTCGCGCCCACCCGCGACTCGCGCTTCCTGCTCTCCTTCCTCATCGTCGCGCTCCTCGCCATCATCGTGATCTCCGCCACCCGGAACGCCCGGCTCAAGCGCACGGTCATGACGCTCGACCCCGACGACCTCCCGCAGGACTGGCCGGAGCGCGACCCCCGTCCGGCGTTCGGCAGGTGGAACCTGACGCGCACCGTCATCGCCGTCCTCGTCTTCCTCGGCAACGTCGAGGCCATGGCGGTGTACACGGTATGACGGCGCAAGGACAGGGCGGCTGGTTCCGCGTGCTTCTGGACATCCGGGTGCGTCCCGGAACCGAGGCGGAATTCGAGCGGGTCTGGCTCGACGTGGCCGAAGGCATCGCGCGTCACCCGGCCAACCGGGGACAGCGGCTGCTGCGCAGCCTCGAAGAGGAAGGCGCCTACTTCGTGTTCACCGACTGGACCGACGAATCCAGCTTCAGAGAGTTCGAACTCAGCGCCGCACACGTGGACAACCGCGCGCGGCTTCAGCCCTACCGCGATGGAGGTTCCATGACGACGATGCGGGTCGTGCACGAGCTGCCGGGCCCCGAGGCGGGTGCGCGATGAGCGAGCAGGTACGGGTGATCCTCTGGTATCGGGTGCCCAAGGAGGAGACGCAGTCGCTGGCCGAGACCTACCGCCAGGTGAGCGAGCAGCTCGTCGGCACGCCCGGCATGCTGAGCAACGAGCTGCTCCACTCCCAGGTGGACGAGACCACGATGATGGTCACCAGCCACTGGGAGAGCTACCAGCACCTTCAGGAATGGGTGCACAGCAGCAGCCACCGCAGTACGAGCCCGCTGCGCCCCTACCTCGACACGGCCAGGGAACAGCCCTACGAGACGTTCACCGTGCTCTCCGCCTTCTGAGCGCCTTCCGGGCCGACTCCCTGAACGTCTTCCCGAACGTCGCCGGATCGGAGGTAACCATGACCAGTTCACGAACCGACGTGCCGGAGGAGGAGCGGTGGATCCGCTGCGGGCGGTGCCACGCGCTGACCCATCACCGTCGCTTCGCCCGGGTGCTCGGAGTGTGCCCCGAGTGCGGAGACCATCACCCGGTCGCCGCATGGCAACGGGTCGAACAGCTGCTGGACCCCGCGTCCTTCGCTCCCGTCGAGATTCCAGCCGTCGTCGAAGACCCGCTGTCCTTCGTGGACAGCCTCCCCTACCTCGAGCGGATCGAGGCCGCGCGGCGGCGGACAGGGCTCGACGAGGCGGCCGTCTGCGTCCGGGGACGGCTCGGCGGGCACCCCGTCGTGCTGGTGGTCATGGACTTCCGGTTCCTCGGCGGGAGTCTCGGCGCCGCGGTCGGCGAGCTGGTCACCGTGGCAGCGGAGATCGCACGGCGGGAACGCCGGCCACTGATCACGGTGACCGGCTCCGGCGGCGCCCGGATGCAGGAAGGCATCATCTCCCTGATGCAGATGGCCAAGACCAGCCAGGCGTTCGCCGCGCTGGACGAGGCGGGGGTCCTGACCGTCTCGGTGGTCACCGACCCCACATTCGGCGGCGTCGCCGCCTCCTTCGCGACACTGGCCGACGTCATCCTCATCGAGCCGGGCGCCCGGATGGGCTTCGCCGGTCCACGCGTCATCCAGCAGACCATCAGGGAGGAACTGCCGAAGGGGTTCCAGACCGCCGAGTTCCTGCTGGAGCACGGCATGGTGGACGCCGTCGTTCCTCGCCAGGACCTGCGCGGCGTGCTGGGCAGGCTCGTCTCCAGCACGCGGCCCGCGCGACCGCCGGCGCCCGGACCCGGAGACGCCCCGGTGGGTGAGGGGCCGGGCGAGGCGGGGACACGAGAACCGTGGCAGGCCGTACGGCTGGCCCGCGACATCGGCCGGCCCACCACGTCGGACTACGTGGGCCTGCTGCTCAAGGACTTCCAGGAGCTGCGCGGCGATCGGATCTTCGGGGACTCCTCCGCGATCGTCGCGGGCATCGGCCGTCTCGACGGTGTGCCGCTGATGCTGATCGGCCATCAGAAGGGGCACACCACCCGTGACCTGGTGGCCAGCAATTTCGGCATGCCCACACCCGAGGGCTACCGCAAGGCGGCCCGGTTGATGCGCCTGGCCGACAAGCTCCGCCTGCCCGTCGTGACGCTGGTGGACACGCCGGGCGCCTACCCGGGCGTGACGGCCGAGGAGCGCGGGCAGGCGGTGGCGATCGCCGAGAACCAGCGGCTGATGGCGCAGCTGACCGTCCCGGTGATCACCGTGGTCACCGGGGAGGGCGGCAGCGGCGGGGCCCTGGCCCTGGCGGTCGCGAACCGGGTGCTCGTCTGCGCGAACGCCTGGTACTCGGTGATCACCCCGGAGGGGTGCGCGTCCATCCTCTGGAAGAGCGCCGCCGCCGCCCCGCGGGCGGCCGAGGCGCTCCGGCTGTCGGCCGGGGAACTGCTGCGGCTGGGCGTCGTGGACGAGGTGGTCGCCGAGCCCGAAGGCGGTGCGCACACCGATCCGATCCTGGCCGCCGCTCATCTGGGTGCCGCGATCAGCGCGGCCCTCGCCGAGCTGCTCCCGCTCTCGGGCGCCGAACTCGTTCAGCAGCGCCGCGACCGGTTCCGCCGATTCGGCCTGCCGGCCGCCGGCCGCGTCCCCGTATCCACCGGAGGTGATCCACGATGAACCCCGCCGTCACGGGCGGCGGCACCGGCAGTGATTTCGACACGCTCTGCCAGGCCGCCACCCGGCTCGTCGCACTGCTCCCGCACCCGCCGGCCACCCTGAAACTCCAGCACGGCCTGGCGAGCGCCGAACTGACCTGGGCGACCGGCCCGCCCCTCGCGACAGTCCCGTCGTTGTCGTCGCCGCCCCCGCCGCCGTCGGCAGCGGCGGCGGCGGCCTCGGGGGAGGGAACGGCGGCGGAGAGCACGTCGAACGCCCTGGTCCGTGCCCCGCTGGTCGGGACCTTCTATCACGCCCCCGAGCCGGGCGCCCCGCCGTTCGTCGCGGTGGGCGACACGGTGGAGGTGGGGCAGCAGGTCGGGATCGTCGAATCGATGAAGCTGATGAATCCGATCGTGGCCGAGGTGGCCGGGCGGGTCGCCGAGATCCTCGCGCCCGATGCGACCCCCGTCGAGTACGACCAGGCGCTTGTCGCCATCAGTCCCACGGGCGACGACTCCGCGTGCGGGACCTTGTTCCCCGGGCCACGGCAGGAGGAAGGCGAGCGCTGATGTTCACCACCGTACTGATCGCGAACCGGGGAGAGATCGCTCTCAGGGTCGCCCGCACCTGCCGCGAGATGGGCATCAGGACCGTCGCCGTGCACTCCACCGCCGACCGTGACTCCGCCGTCTCCCGGATCGCCGACGAGTCGGTCCAGATCGGCCCGCCCTCGGCCAGGCGCAGTTACCTCAACGCCGCCGCGCTCGTCGAGTCGGCCCTGCGCTCCGGGGCGGACGCGGTGCACCCCGGCTACGGCTTCCTGTCGGAGGATCCGGAGTTCGCCAGGATCTGCGAGGAGTACGGCCTGACCTTCGTCGGCCCGCCCCCGGAGGTCATGGAGGCACTGGGCGACAAGGCCGCGGCCCGCGCCGCCATGAGCGCGGCCGGAGTGCCCGTGCTGCCGGGGAGCCTGCACCCCGTGCTGGAAGCCGAGGCGGCCGAGATCGCCGACGAAATCGGCTATCCCGTCATCATCAAGGCCGTCGCCGGTGGCGGAGGGCGCGGCATGTCCGTCGTGCCCGACCGGGCCGCCTTCGCCGGGGCCTTTCGCCGTACCCGCGCCGAGGCGCAGATGCTCTTCGGCGATGATCGGGTGTGCGTCGAGCGATACCTGCGGGCCGCGCACCACGTTGAGATCCAGGTGCTGTGCGATGCCCACGGCAACGCCGTGCACCTGGGGGAGAGAGACTGCTCGGCGCAGCGCCGCAGGCAGAAGCTGGTGGAGGAGACGCCGTCCCCGGCGGTCAGCCCGGAGTTGGCCGGGCGGATGGCTCGGGCGGCCCTGGACGGCGCCCGCGCCATCGGCTACCGGGGACTGGGAACCTTCGAGTTTCTCGTCGATCACGAGAGCGGCGACTTCTTCTTCATCGAGACCAACTGCCGCATCCAGGTGGAGCACCCGGTGACCGAAATGGTCACCGGCATCGACCTGGTCCGCGAGCAGCTCATGGTGGCGGCGGGACTGCCGCTCTCACTCCGGCAGGAGGACATCGTACGGCGCGGCGTGGCCGTCGAGTGCCGGGTCAACGCCGAGAACCCGTCGCGTGACTTCGCCCCCGCACCCGGCCTCGTGGAGGAGTTCGTGCCGCCGGGCGGGCCGTTCGTGCGCGTCGACACCCATGTCCGCGCCGGGATGCGTGTCTCGCCCGACTACGACCCGCTGCTCGCCAAGGTCATCACCTGGGGGACGGACCGTGACCAGGCGCTCAACCGGATGGACCGCGCTCTGGCCGAGCTGCGGGTCAGCGGGCGCGGGCTGCACACCACCGCCGGCTTCTTGCGCGAGGTGCTGGCCAATCCGATCTTCCGCAAGGGGACACACACCACGGGTCTCATCGACCAGATGACCGCGTCCACGCGCGGCTGACCACCGGATCCGTTACCACCACATCAGGGAGAGACATGAAGACGCCGCAGCTGAACGAACCGGACATCGCGTTGGTCCATGACGAGAGCGGGGAGGTGACGCTCTACATCGATGACGTGCAGGCGATGCAGGGATGGGAGAAGTCGCTCATGTGGCGCTCGGCCGATCTGCTCTGCGAGAGAGGCGGCGAGTTCCTGGAGGTCGGTCTTGGTCTCGGTTACTCCGCGCTGCGGATCGCCGGCAGGGCGGACACCTACCGCCACACCGTGGTGGAGAAGTATCCGAAGGTCGTCGAGCTGTTCCACGCCGCGAACCCGGAGCCGCCGGCGACATTGGAGATCGTCCAGGCTGACTTCTTCGACTTCGTCGACCGGCTGCAGCCTGACAGCTATGACGGCGTGTTCTTCGACCCGGAGCTGCCCAAGGCACTGTTCGAGGATCGCCGCCTGCTGGACGAGTTCATGCCCAAGGTGGTGCGGGCGCTGCGGCGCGGCGGGACCTTCGTGCCGATGTTCTCCCTCGACGGCGACGTCCCCGACGCCGCCACCTGCACGGCCTCGGCAGCCGTGATGCTCGATCGCTATCTCCGGTTCTTCGATCGCGTGCTGGTCGAGCGCCACAAGTATCACGCCTATGCCAACACCGCCTACACCCCGGCCCAGCAGGGCGACGCCTTCATCCTCTGCTTCACCAAGGACTGACGCCCGCGCGGCGGCCGGTCGTGGGGGGGGGCCCCCCCCCGGGGGGGGGCCCCCCCCCCCGCCCCCCCCCCGGGGGGGGGGGGGGGGCGGGGCCGGGGGGTTTTGGGGGGGGGGGGGGGATAGAGTGTTAAATTA
>NZ_JBIAZA010000034.1:0-68954 GCF_042898655.1 Streptosporangium sp. NPDC000396 | reverse complement strand
CCGCGGGGCCACGACAACACCCCCGGCCCCCCCCCCCCCGGCCGCGGGGGGGGGGGGGGGGGGGGCCCCCCCCCCCCCGGGGGCCCCCCCCCGCGACCGCGTTCCGAGACGGTCCGGGCGTGGCGGTGACGTCCTCTTGACTTTTGCGTGTCCGCGTACATTTCATGTGTATGAGGAAGACGAAGTGAGATGGCCATGCGGCTGGGATACCACTCGATCACCTGGGGTGGTGTCGTCGGGCACGCCCAGGGTGTAACCAGCGTCAAGGACCTCTTCTACCGGGCCAACGGCTCGATGGAACAAGCCGTCCGGGATATCGCTGCGGCCGGCTACCAGGGCACCGAGATGTTCGACGGCAACGTCGCCGACTACGCCGACCGGCCGGACGAACTGCGCGAGCTGCTGGCCGGTGCCGGGCTGGAGCTGGTCAGTGTCTACACCGGCGCGAACTTCATCTACGCCGACATCCTTCCCGACGAGCTGTACCGGGTGCGGCGGGCCGCCGAACTGGCCGCGACCTTCGGCGCCCGGCGACTCGTCGTGGGCGGTGGCGCGCGGCGCGCATCGGGGACCGAGGACGCGGACTACGACCGGCTCGCCGCCGGCCTGGACCGCGTCACCGAGATCGCGGAGAGCCATGGTCTGAGCGCGAGCTACCACCCCCACCTGACCACGATCGTGGAAAGCCCAGGCGAGCTGGAGCGGCTGCTTCATCGCACGGCCATCGGCTTCTGCCCCGACACGGCGCACCTGGCCGCCGGTGGCGGTGACCCGGCCGCGCTGATCCGCCGCTACCCGGATCGGGTCCGCCATGTCCATCTCAAGGACCTCCGCCTCGACCCACTGCGGTTCCTCCCCCTCGGCCAGGGCACTCTCGACTTCGCCGACATCATCCGGGCCGTGAAGGAATCCGGCTACGACAGCTGGCTGCTCGTCGAGCTGGACTCCTACGACGGCGACCCGCGTGAGGCCGCCGAGACCAGCAAGGCCTACCTCGACAAGCTGCTGCGGGAAACCGGCGGCTGAGTCCGGGAGGCGTTCGCTCGGGGGTGCATCGGTGTCGTCGTGCCCGACCGCCACTTTCATCACATGCGCCGCGTCCGCCGCGGCACCAACCTCCGGAGGGCACATATGACACACATGAAGCGTCCCGTCCGCCCTCTTGCGTCAGCGGCCCTGCTGATCTCGCTCGTCGTGGCCGGCTGCAGCTATCCCAGCAGTACGGTGGTCACCGAGTCGCCCGGCATCTCCAAAGCCGCCGAGCACGCCCTGGCCACCATGCGGGGCCAGGTGTTCAGCAAGGGCCCCCATGGCGAACAGCCCGCTCTCGCCGACACCGTGACCCTCTCAGCCGACGATGTCGCGAAGGTGAAGTCGATGAACGCCACCGCCGCCATTGTCATGCACTACGGCGGGAACGACTGGTCCAACGCCCAGATCGCCGGGCTGAAGTCCGAGTTCGGCAGGCTCGGCATCAAGGTCGTCGCCGTCACCGACGCGAACTTCAAGCCCGACAAGCAGGTGTCGGACCTGGAGACCGTCCTCAGCCAGAAGCCCGACGTCATCGTCTCCATCCCGACCGACCCGATCGCGACGGCCTCGGCCTACAAGAAGGCGGCCGAGTCCGGAGTCCGCCTGGTGTTCATGGACAACGCCCCGAAGGACATGGTCGCGGGCAAGGACTACGTCTCGGTTGTCTCCGCCGACAACTACGGCAACGGCGTGGTCTCCGCCCACCTCCTGGCCAAGACGCTGGGAGGCAAGGGGAAGATCGGGATGATCTACCACGAGGCCGACTTCTTCGTGACCAGGCAGCGCTACGAGGGCGCCAAGTCCACGATCCAGAAGGAATACCCAGAGATCAAGATCGTGGAGGAGAAGGGCATCGGCGGGCCGGACTTCGCCGGTGACGCGCAGAACGTGGCGAACGCGATGTTGAGCAAGCACGCGGACCTCGACGGGATCTGGGCGGTCTGGGACGTCCCGGCCGAGGGAGTGATGGCCGCCGCCCGCGCCTCCGGGCGTCTGGACCTGAAGATCTCCACGATAGATCTCGGCAAGATCGTGGCCATCGCTCTCGCGAGGAAGGAACTGGTCATCGGCCTCGGCGCGCAGGTCCCGTTCGACCAGGGTGTCACGGAGGCTCGGCTGGCCGCCGGAGGGCTTCTCGGCAAGAAGGAACCGCCGTACGTGGCGCTCGGCGCGCTGCCGGTCGAGCACAGGAACGTGCTGGAGGCGTGGAAGCAGGTCTACCACGAGAATCCGCCCCCGTTCCTGGAGGACTCCTTCAAGAAGTGACGGCGGGTCAAACGTCAGGAAGCGCCGTCCGTGTTCATACGGCCGTATGGACGGCGCCGATCTCGCGCGGGCCTCTGACCAGGGCGTAGGCTGGTAGCTGGGTAAGTTGGAAGCTGAAGCCATGTCCGATCCGAACAGTCCTGCCGGACCTCTGGACGGTGACATCGCCGTCCAGATGCGCGGGATACACAAGTCCTTCGACGGCGTGCCGGTCCTCAAGAGCGTCGACTTCGAGGTGCACCGGGGCGAGGTCCACGCCCTGGCGGGTGGGAACGGGGCCGGGAAGTCGACCCTGATGAAGATCCTGCAGGGTGTCTATTCGCTGGACGAAGGCCAGATCCTCATCGAGGGCCATCCGGTGCGGTTCGCCTCGATCCACGACGCTCGTGCCGCCGGAATCGGCATGGTCTTCCAGGAATTCAGCCTCGTCCCGACCCTGACGGTTGCCCAGAACGTCTTCCTGGCGGCCGAGCCGCTCGGCCCCGGGAAGCTGATCATGGACAGGGAGGCCAGTCGGCGAACTCGCGAGGTCTTCCGCCAGATGGACGTGGAGGTCGATCCGGACGCCACGGTCGGGAACCTCAGCACCGCGTACTGGCAGCTGACCGAGATCGCCAAGGCCCTGGCCCAGGACGCCCGCATCCTCATCATGGACGAACCGACCGCGAGCCTGGCCAAACATGAGACAGAGGCCCTGTTCGAGCTGGTGGGGCGGCTGAAGGCGCGCGGTATCTCCATCATCTACATCTCTCACCGGATGGACGAGGTCTACCGCATCGCCGACCGCATCACGATCCTGCGAGACGGACGCCGGCTCTTCACCAAGCCACTGACACAGGTCACGCCCCAGCAGATCGTCGAGGGCATCGTGGGCCAGCAGATCGAAGGCGAGCTGGTCTACCAGGAGCGGGCGAAACCGGTCGAGAAGGAGCCGCTGCTGCAGGCCCGAAACCTCCGCTCCGGCCGGCGGGTTCGCGACGTGTCCTTCCAACTGCACGCCGGGGAGATCCTCGGCCTGGCCGGGCTCATGGGCAGCGGCCGTACGGAGCTCGCCCGGTGCCTGTTCGGCGTAGACCGGCTGGACGGGGGAGAGATCCTGATCCGGGGGCGGCGCGTCGACGTGGAAAGCCCGCAGGAGGCCACGGAGGCGGGCGTCGCGCTCATCCCGGAGGACCGCCGGGAGCAGGGCCTGGTGCTCGACCACTCGGTCCGCGACAACCTGCTCCTGCCACTGCTGCGCCAGGTGTCTCGTGGTCCGCTCGTCGACGACGGCGCGGCCAAGGCACTGGCGCGTTCGCTCATCGAGCGCTTCGAGATCAAGGTGGCGAACCCCGCGCGCCCGGTCCGGCTGCTGTCGGGTGGCAACCAGCAGAAAGTCGTCATCGCCAAGTGGCTGGGCACCGAACCCGACGTCCTCATCATGGATGAGCCCACAGCCGGTGTGGACATCGGCACGAAGTCCGAGATCCTTCACATGATCCGCGGCCTCGCGGATGGGGGCAAGGGCGTCATCGTCATCTCATCCGAGTATCCGGAACTCCTCGCGGTGAGCGATCGCGTTCTCGTCCTCAAGGACGGCACCGTGCTGCGTGAGCTGCACCGCCGGGAGATCCCCGATGAGGAGTTCCTGCAACTTGCCGTCCAGGGGGTCTGAACCATGGCTCACAGCACCACCCCCGCGACACCCCCCTCGAAAGCGGGACTTTGGAACCTCAACCTGCTACGCGAAAGGTTCGGCGGACTCGACTGGCGACGCTACGTCATCTATATCGGGTTCGTCGTCGTTTTTCTCTTCTTCGCCCTGCTCCTGGGAGACGAGGGCTTCCTGACCGCCAACAACCTGCTGAACATCTTCCGGCAGACCGCCATCATCACCGTGATAGCCGTCGCGATGACATACGTCATCGCATGCGCGGAGATCGACCTCTCCGTCGGAGCCGTGGCCGGACTGGCCAGTGTCTGCACGGCGATGGCACTGGCGAACTGGGGGCTGGTGCCGGGCGTCCTGGCCGGGCTGGCCGTGGGCCTGGTGGTCGGCACCATCAACGGCGGCCTGGTCAGCCTGCTCAGCATCCCCTCGTTCCTGGTCACCCTCGGCATGCTGGGCATCGCCTCGGGCGTGGCCCAGTGGATCACCGCCTCGGCGCCGCAGCCCATCCTCAACGACACCTTCAACCTGGTGTTCGGATCGGGCAACCTCGGTCCCGTCCCGGGGCTGCTCATCTGGATGGCCGCCTTCGTCGCGGTCGGCGCCGTCGGGCTGGCCAAGACCCGGTTCGGCCGGCAGGTGCTGGCCACGGGCGGCAACCGCGTCGCCGCCGAGTTCACCGGTATCAACACCAAGCGGATCAAGTTCCAGGTGCTGCTGCTGTGCTCGCTCGCGGCCAGCGTGGCCGGCATGCTGTACGCGGGACGGCTGCAGTCCGGGCGCTTCCAGTGGGGAAGCGGCGACGAGCTGTCGGCCATCGCCGCCGTGATCCTGGGCGGCACCAGCCTCTTCGGCGGCAGCGGCTCGGTCATCGGCACCTTGTTCGGCGCCCTGCTCATCGGCTTGATCAACAACGGTCTCATCCTGGCCGGTCTCGAGACGAGCCAGCAGCAGGTCGTCCGTGGAGCGATCATCATCCTCGCCGTGGCGCTGGCCCGCCGAAAATAGCCCGCCACCCGGGTTTCGAGAACAGTGATCCCACGGTCCGGGAGGGTGCCATGACCAGACGTTTCCGCGCCGGCATCATCGGTGCCGGCTTCATCGGAGCGGTGCACGCCCATGCCGTCCGAGCCTCGGGGGGCGTCGTCGCCCTGGTCGCCGGTTCCACCCCGGAGAGCGCCGCGATCGCGGCCGAGCGGCTGGGTGCCGATCAGGCCGCCGGGTCCGTCGAGGAGCTCGTCGTCGCCGACGTCGACGCCGTCCACATCTGCACCCCGAACGCGCTGCACGTGCCGTTCTCCGAGCTCGCCCTGCGCGCCGGGAAGCCGGTGATCTGCGAGAAGCCGCTGGCGACCACCCCCGAGGACGCGCGCCGTCTCGTCAAGGCCGCCGGGGACGCCGGCGTCGTGACCGCGGTCCCCTTCGTCTACCGCTACTACCCGACCGTGCGCGAGGCCCGCGCCCGGATCGCGGCGGGGGAGGCCGGCCTGCTGTGGCTGCTGCACGGCTCCTACCTGCAGGACTGGCTGTCCGGCGGCGACGAGACGAACTGGCGGATCGACCCGGCGCTCGGCGGCGGCTCGCGCGCGTTCGGCGACATCGGCGTGCACTGGTGCGACCTGATGGAGTTCGTGACGGGTCATCGCATCACCCGGCTGACCGCCCGGATGACCACCGCGTTCCCGCAGCGCCGCCTCGGCGAGGGCATGGTCTCCGTGGGCACCGAGGACGGGGCCGTCGTGCTGTTCGAGACCGATCTCGGCGCGTCCGGGTCGGTGGTGGCCAGCCAGGTCTCGCCGGGTCGCAAGAACCGGTTGTGGTTCTCCTTCGACGGCACGTCGACGTCATACGTGTTCGACCAGGAGTCGCCCGACGCGCTCTGGGTCGGTGGGCGGGGTGAGAACCGCCTGGTCCTCCGCGACCCGGACACCCTGTCGCCGGCCGCCCGGCCGTACGCCCGGCTACCGGCCGGTCACCCACAGGGATACCAGGACTGCTTCAACGCCTTCGTCGCCGACACCTACGCCGCCATCGGCGGCGCACGCCCCGAGGGGCTCCCGACATTCGACGACGGGCTGCGCGCCGCCGTACTGACCGCGGCGGTGATCGAGTCCGCCACATCCCAGAGCTGGGTGGAGGTGCCCGCATGAAACTTGGTTTCCTGACCGCCTGCCTGCCCCGGCGCAGCCTGGAGGAGATCGTCACCTGGGCGGTGAGCGCCGGTTTCGAGGCGCTGGAGGTGGCCGCCTGGCCGGACCTGGGGGACCGGCCGTTCACCGCCACCCACCTGAAGGCGGAGGACTTCGGTGAGCGGGAGGCCGACGAGGTCCGTGCCCTGTTCGACGAACACCGGCTGACGTTGTCCTCGCTGTCCTTCTACGACAACAACCTGCACCCGGACCCGGACGAGCGAGCCGCGATCAACGCGCACGTGCGGGCCTGCATCGCCGCCGCCGCACTGGTCGGCTGCCCCACGGTGGGCACGTTCGTCGGTCGTGACCCGTCCAAGAGCGTCACGGAGAACCTGCGCGACGCGGAGAAGATCTTCCCTCCACTGGTGGAACAGGCCGGTGAGAAGGGCGTCAAGCTCATCATCGAGAACTGCGTGATGGAGGGCTGGCACCCCGACGGCTATCCGGGCAACCTCGCCTACTCGCCGGAGTTGTGGGAGTGGATGTTCTCTCTCGGGCTTTACCTGAACTTCGACCCCTCGCACCTGGTCTGGATGGGCATCGACCCGGTGACGGCGCTTCGGCCGTACGTCGACCGGATCCCCCACGCGCAGGCCAAGGACATAGAGGTGTTCCCGGAGCGGCGCAACCGCTACGGCTACCCCGGCCGCGCGGTGGACCGGCCCGATCCGTGGGACGTCGGCTGGTGGCGCTACCGGGTGCCCGGTCTCGGCCAGGTGGACTGGCGCCGCCTGGTCGACACGCTGTACGAGGGCGGTTTCGACGGCGTGCTCTCCGTCGAGCACGAGGACCCGGTCTGGGGCGGCACCGAGGACCGCGTGCGGACCGGCCTGCGGTTCGCCTACAGCACGCTGCGTCCCCTCCTGGTGGCCTGACGGCGGAAGGAGCGTGAGATGGCGGACGAGCAGGTGTTCTTCGACCCGCACCAGCGGGAGACCGTCGAGGCGGCGATGGCCCGGATGATCCCGACCGACGACTCGCCGGGCGCCAGGGAGGCCGGGACGATCGACTTCCTCGACCGATATCTCTCCGGCCTCGGCTACATCTACGCCAAGCCTGACGGCAGCGGATTCGAGAAGCTCGACGGTATGCGCGCCGACGCCTGGCGTCAGCGCATCGACATCCTGCGCGAGAAGTACGTCGAAGGCATCGCGGAGCTGGATCGCCGGAGCCGGGATCAGTTCGGCGCCGACTTCGCGCGGCTGCCGGGCGATCAGCAGGACCGCGTCCTGGCCGACGTGGAGCGGGGAGGGACCGGGGCTGATCTGGAGAAGGCGAAGGCCGTCGCGGGGTTCGCGCCGGTGGAGCCCGCGCTGCAGCAGACGAGCACCGAGATCGAGCTCGAATTCGTCCCGCTGCTGGCCTTCCACACCCGCCAGGGCTTCTACGCCGACCCCGTCTACGGGGGAAACAGAGATCGGGCCGGCTGGCAGGTGATCGGGTTCCCGGGGCCGGCCTCGCTGGCCGAGGTGCACTCGGGGCGCTACAGCACGCTGGCCTACTTCGCCGAGGGCGGAGGAGACCCCGGAGCGGGAGACGACCATGGCGAATAGAACGAAGCCGGAGCGAGCGGACGCCTGCATCATCGGTGCGGGGGCCTCGGGCGCGACCGCCGCGAAGGTGCTGGCCGAGCATGGCATGCGGGTGGTGGGACTCGAACGCGGGCCCTGGCGAAGGCAGGAGAGCTTCGGCGGCGACGAACTCGCCAACGTGAACCGCTACAACCTCTGGCCCGACCCGCTGCTGAATCCGCGGACGGTCCGCGCCTCGGAAGGCGAGGAACCGCAGGTCGAGCTGTTCTGCCCGGTGCCGCAGATGGTCGGTGGCGGCACGGTGCACTGGCAGGGCTGGTTGCCGCGTTTCACTGAGAACGACTTCCGGTTGCGCTCCATCGTCGGCGACGTGCCGGGCACGACGCTCGCCGACTGGCCCATCACCTACGCCGAGTTGGAACCGTACTACACGACGATCGAGTGGGCCTTCGGCGTGTCGGGCCAGGCCGGTGCCAACGCGTTCGAGTCACCCCGGAGCCGGGGCTACCCCTGCCCGCCGCTGCCCATGTCACGCTATGCGCGGAAGTTCCACGAGGGCTGCCGCAATCTCGGCTACAACTCGTTCCCGACACCGCAGGCGGCGCTGTCACGGCCGTTCAACGGCCGGTCGGCAACGGTCATCAGCGCCTTCGCCCAGCAGCACGGCGACCCGACCGGTACCAGGTCGAGCGCGCTGAACGTCTTCGTCCCCGAGGCGGTGGCGACCGGACGTTATGATCTGCGGCCCGACTGCTACGTGCGCGAGATCACGGTGGACGAGCGCGGCCGGGCGAAGAGCGCCCTGTACCAGGATGCCGACGGTGATCTCGTCGAGCAGGAGGCGGACGTCTTCATTCTCGCCTGCGGCGCGGTTGAAACGGCGCGGCTGCTGCTGCTTTCCCGCTCCGCGCGCTTCCCGGACGGCCTGGCCAACGGCAGTGATCTCGTCGGCCGCAATGTGACGTTCCATGAGTACAGCGCCGCGATCGGCCTCTTCGACGACCCGATCTACGCTTGGGCGGGTGGCGGCTACGTCAGCGCCAGCAGCTTCCAGTTCTACGAGCACGACGACTCGCGGGACTTCGCCGGTGGCGGTCACGTCGCGTGCGCGGGTGTCGGCATCCCGCTGCCGATCAACTGGAGCCTGCCGGACCGTCCGCTGTGGGGATCCGAGGCCAAGCGGATCGACCGGGACCACTTCAACCACAGCATGGCCGTCGCGATGGTCCTGCACGACATGCCGCAGCACGACAACCGCGTCGAGCTCGACGAGAAGGTCAGGGACGCCTGGGGACTGCCGGTCGCGCGGATCACGCTGCACCCGCACAAGAACGACCTGGCCATGGGGCGTTTCCTCATCGACAGGAACGCGGAGATCCTGGAAGCGGCCGGAGCGAGGAAGGTCTACCGGGTCTACATCGACCGCATCACGGGCAACTGCTCACACCAGCACGGCACGACGCGCATGGGAGACGACCCTGAGACGTCGGTGCTGAACAGGTGGTGCCGGGCGCATGAGGTCGACAACCTCTTCGTCGTCGACGGCGGGCCGTTCCCCACCGGCACCGGAGCCAACCCAACCCTTACGATCATGGCGAACGCCTGGCGGGTCGCCGACCACATCGCCGGCGGCCGCTCCGCCGACAGGGACGGGTGAACCGGCGAGCGGCTCACCCGCCACCGCGACTGGACCTGGGGTTCAGGCTTGGCCGATCCAATCACGGCAAGTGGCAGGAACGAATCAAGCCACCGGCCAGGAGTCGCCATCCCCGGCGTGCCGACTCCGATTCGCGCGGCCAGACGGATATAGAACGGGACCGTCATCTCGATCGAGGGGGTCTCGATGCCACTCACGCGTCGGGTCGCGAACGTGGCGGAAAGGCGCCGTGCTGTACGGCCGCGCGGAAAGCCGGTCACTGAACCGCCGGCTCTCCTGGCGGCCACCACACCGGCAGGTGACGACGAGCTTACGAATCAGCCATCAACTCTGCTGGACACACGGGAGAGCACCCATGACCGACGCGAGCGACTCAAGCTCCGGAATTCCGGAGAATCCACTGGTGGCGGAGCTGATCGCGCATGGGGTGGGCAATGACGCGAGGCTGTTGCGCGGCTTCGTCGGACCGTCGAGAAACGAAAACGTCATCACCCTGTACCAGAGGCTGGATCGCCTCTCGGACACGGTGGAGATAGCGCGGAGCGACATACTGCACCACGTGAAGGCGCCGAGGTCGCCGCTCGGGGGCGTCATCCTCTGGGTCAAGAAGGACGCGAAGATAACCATCAACCGGCTTGAGCCGCCGGAACCCCGCGATGACGTGCCGCAGAGCGATCTTCAGGAGCTGAGGAAAGGCAGGCTCCGCATGCGCGTACGGGGGCACGGCGGTCGTGAAACGTGTTTCTCCGTCTGCATGGACTGCCTTTCCTGGTGCTCCTGCAGCATCTGCACGTCCACATGCACACCAGAATGATGCTCGACATCGCAATGAGACTCGACGATCTGTGTGAGATGTTCGAAGCGCTTCGGTTCCCGTCACGGGATGAGCGCGAGCATCCGGAAATCGAGACTGTTCTCGCCGCCCGATCGAGCGTCCAAGCCGCTGTCGTCGACGACGAGTTCCTTGCGAGCTGCATTTTCGCGGAGTTGCGGCTGATCGAGGGAAACGCTCTGCGGCCGGGGCTCGTTCCGTTCTTCGTGACGCCGGAATCCGGCATCCGGTTCGCTTTCGGGTACTGGCCGCCCGAGGGCACGCCGGGACCGCACGAGCACACAGCATGGACGATCACGGCTGTCTGCCGTAACGAGCTCGAGGTCCTGACCTACGATCGTGACGAGTCCTACCGCCGCCGTGAGCTGGTGCCCAAGAATCGCTTTCCGGCGTCCGCCGGGAAGGTCGGATACATCCACAGGCCCTGCATTCACGCACCGATCAACAGATCGCCGGACTGGTCGTTGTCTTTCCACGTGACCAGTCCGAGAGACGGGGAAGACCTCGGTGATCAGGACTGTCCTCTGCCGGGCCTCATGACGAGGCCAAGGCTCGTGCCGGCGAGGCACGACCATCCCTACGCCAGTGTCATCGCGGCACGACGCCGGATGAGGCGCGTTCGCGTGCTCGCCGCAACCCTCGCTTCGATGCGTGTCACCCAGGCGCCGGCTCTTCTCGCCAGATGTGCCGCCGTCGGCTCTTCCGCTACCAGCCGGTTGATCTATCGAAGCGTGAACAGGCCCGAACCGGACTCCGCCCCCGGCCTGGACCTCAGGCTCCGGCGCGTGCACAAAGATCTCACGCTGTCCTACCTTTGCGCCGGCGATATGGTCGCCCTCTACGCGGAGACCGCGAGGGGTCCGGTCGAGGAGCTCGCCGTCGACGGCGTCGCACGTGAGGCGATCGCGTTCGTGGTCAGGGAGCAGGCCTTCGACGTGCGCGCGATACCCGGAGGCCTCTCCCAGGAAGAGCGTATGGCTCTTGCGGAGGCACTGGAAGAAACCGGCCTTTACACGAGGACAGGCGATGACGCACACATTTCGAACTGAGCACACGTCGAACTCGCAGGTTTTCGACGCCTTGGACTACGAGGCCCCCTTCGTCGTGGAAAAGCTCCTGAAGGAGCACATCGTCGAAAGTGCCGAGGAGGGGCAGGCGCTTTTCGGCGAGGTCAAGCGATATCTCGTCCTCGTCGGCCTGAGCGAGGGGGAGGGTTGGAAAATGTACTCGCTGCGCGTCGACGACGCGTGGCACCAGTTCATCCTCTTCACGCGACAGTACATCGAGTTCTGCAATCGCTTCTTCGGCCGGTACATCCCCCACAGTCCGAGCAACGCGCCGGAGCCGCCGTCGCAGGCACCGATCGCCGAAACCTCGTTCAAACTCTTTCAGGATCGTTACCGGGTGCTCTTCGGGACACCGCTTCCGGACGTCTGGTACGACGAAAGGAACGTCACGACCCGCCGCCGCGTGATAAACGATCGGGTGGGGTCGCTGGAGGTGCGGACGGGCCTGGACATGGTGGAATTGCTGAACCCTGACGGCGAGGTTCTGTTCTCGGTGAACGAGATCGCCGAGGACGCGCTCAGGTTCGTTGCCGGCACCGGCGCGTTCTATGTCAGGGAGCTGCCGGGCGATCTCACCGACGAGGAGAAGATCGCTCTTGTCGCGACACTGATCGAGTGCAGGATTCTCCGTTCAGCCTAGTGAAGGCTGGCTCGAACCGTGTTTCTCGCGGCGGCCCGCCGATCTACCTGCCGTACGCGGGCGGGATGCGCGCCGCGATCTGCTCGCGGGCGTGTTCACAGGATGCGAAGCTGTGCGGGCAGGCAAGAGCGTGCTCGATCAGGTCCTTGGCCGCGCGCGATCGCGCGATGCGCTGTTCCAGCTCGGCGACGTGCTGGCGCAACATGTCCTGGTGATCCATCGGATCGGGCGTGGACAGCACCGAACGATGGTTCCTGCGCCACGGTGAGCCGCTGGGCCTGGGAATCGCCGAGTTGCCGTCGTTGGCCGCCGTCGTCGTCACCAACCTGGCCACCAACCATTGGGATCTGCGTGCGCTGCGCATGTTGCCGGGCAAGGAGTCCACACCGGTGTACGTGCCCACTCCGCGCATGGCCCGCCAGGCCAGGGCCCTGGGTTTTTGGCATGCCGAGCACCTTCGCTGGGGGGCAGGAGCGCGAGATCGCGCCCGGCGTGTCGATGCGGGCGGTGCCCGCGGGGCGGACTCTGGTGCGGGGGTGCTGATCCCGGTGCACGACGCCCACGGGCGCGATCCGCTCTCGGCGCTGTTCCGCACCTCCGGCACCGCCTCGGACACGGTGGCCCTGGCCGGACCGGGTCTGCGGGTGGTGGACCTGCCGACGGGCGAGCGCTGGGAGCCGGCGCGATAAGCGTGTTCCCACCGGAACCGCTGGGGAGACCGAACAGGCCGCCGAAAGAAACCGGAAAGTCCGATCCGGAGCCTGTAGACCAGCATTAATGAGGTAAATGTGGTTTTGGGCGATCCGAATTATGTCCTAGTTTTCGATCGCCGCAGACAACGCCTTGCAGGGCAGTGCCAAGCGCCGAGGAGCCGACCCGCTGGTCAAGGGTGGTCGGCTGGATGTAATTCGTGAAAACGCGGACCGTTTCCCGGTGGGGTGGACCCCGATAATCGCAGGTCACGGTGCCCGCCACTGGAAAAACTAGTGGACCGAAAACCAAAGATCTGGCTTTGTTGTTGATTTTCGGTCTGGCCGAAAAGATTTCTGAAGTCTCAAGTGACTCATAATGGTCATCTCGTACAAGGTGATCTATGATGTGTGACATATTAATCCCCCAACCGGGCTGAGAAGGGGTGTCATGTCAGGCGGCGCAGGACTTGACGAACGTGTGTCCGAAGTGGTGAAAGCGGCTCAGCTGGTCAGGCCGGAAAACCGGTTCTTCGCCACGGCGAAGGCCGTTGACCAAGTCGCGGAGGCGGACGCGCTGGCCGTGGCGCGGCAGTGGGAGGTGATGACCAAGACCTTCATGTTCACGACGATTTCGGGACTGGGTGTGGCGGCGCGGCACTTCACGTCGCAGAAAGCTCCGGATCGGGAGGTGCTGGCGGCATTCCAGACGGCCTATCGGGTCATCGGTGATGATTTGGACAACCTGGCCGAGGATTTCAGTGTGGTGGCGCCACGGGGGGCGGCCGGAATCCATTACCTGTGGTGGGCCGACTCGATCGTGAAGCCGCTGGCCGGAGTGGTCGGCGAGGAGACGGCAGAGGACTTCCCGAAAGGTGTCGCCGAGCTCCTGGGGGCGATGGAGGCAATGGCCGACCACCGATTGGGCGCGGCGGTGCAGCTGCGGGTCGTGGAGGCCATCGCGCTGGACATCGCGGTCGCGTTCCGGCGCATGTACGGCAAGGTGCTGGTCGACGGGCAGAAGCTGTTCGCGGCGCCCGACGCGCTGACGTGGATCGACGCGCACATCAGAGCCGAGACCGGTCACGCCAAGTCGGTCAGCGACGAGGAGACCGGCATGACGGCCATGGTCGAGAGTGAGGCGGACGCCGAAGAGTTCGTGCTGCTCGCCACGGACTACGCGGCCCACTGGGCAGGCGCGCTCGACGACTTCGCCGATCAGATCTCTGCTGGCTGACCCGGGGAAGGGCGTGCAAAGCCAGTGAACGACGTCATTGACGCGGTCAACGCACTACGGGGCCTGGTCCAACGTGACAGAGTTCGGGACGAGGCATTCCTCAAGCACCTGTCCAATGAGCTGATCGCCTCGCCCACGCTCCGGCACGTGCAAATCGTCCAGGCGTTCGCTGACGACGCCATGGCCTTCGGCCGGGATCCCCGGCTGCTCCAGACGAAGGCGCATATCAACAACCGGACGGACAACTCCATCTTCTCGCTGTTCGACGCCTCCTACTTCCCGACGCTGTCCCTCGACTTCCTGACGTACCGGCCGCTCCCGACCGACGACCGTCTGGACGCCGGGTACCCCAGCCCGACGATGCCGGTGACGATCGAACGGATGTCGAAGGGCTTCGAGGCCCGGCCGGTCGTGGCGCTCTTCCCGGAGAACCACATCGACGGCCGCCAGGAGAGCGGCGACCTGATCTTCTACTTCATCGACAAGTTCGTCGAACGGCATCTGCGCCTGACCCGGCTTCTCGTGACCAACGTCATGGCGGAGGGGTCGTTCCCGCTGGTCGAAGCCGCATGGCCGGGCGACATCGAACAGGCCTCGGCGTGGTGGGTGCGGTTGCACGAATACCACCACCGTCAGGGAGACATGCCGATTCCCGACTTCCTTCCGGTGAAGAAGTTCAAGCCGCTGGCGGGCCTTGAGGAACTGCGGGTGGACGTGTCGGCGATGCTCGCCTGCCTCAACGACTCCGCCCTGCCCGAGCGCGGCGCGAGGCTCACCTATGAGTACGTGCTGTCCGAGCGGCTGCTCCGCTACGCGGTGGAGGGAATACCCAGGCCCAATTACGACGCGGTCGCCTCTCAGCTGCTCTTCAACTACCTCATCGCCGCGGACGGGATCCGGCTGCACAACGGCCTGATCCACCTCCGCCCGGATCTGCCCGCCGTACTGGCCGAATTTCTCGGCGAGATCCAGGCGATCGAGCGGCACATCCACAGCGAGCCCGCCGAACAGGTCAGGGAACGGCTGCTGCGATTCACCAACAAGTACACGGACTACGACGAAGAGGCGGGGGACTACCGTCACATCCCCTTCTTCGCCGAGGCCAAGCGGAAGCTGGGCGTGTGAACATGATCGACATTCCGATCTTCCAGGTCGACGCGTTCACCGAACGGATCTTCTGGGGGAATCCGGCGGCGGTCTGTCTGCTCGAAGAATGGCTGCCCGAGGCCGTCATGCAGGCCATCGCCCTGGAGAACAACCTCCCGGAGACGGCGTTCATCCTCAGGAACGGGGACGACTACGATCTGCGCTGGTTCACCCCGGCCACCGAGGTCGACCTGTGCGGGCACGCCACGCTGGGCGCGGCGTACGTCGTGCTGACACATGTCAATCCGGACTGGGACGAGGTGACGTTCCACTCGGCCAGCGGGCCGCTCGTGGTCGCCAGGCACGGTGACAAGTTCGGCCTGACATTCCCCGCCCTCGACTTCTTCCAGGTCGAACCGCCGGAGAGCCTCCTGCGAGGACTGGGGTCGCCGGCACCGTCGGCGGTCTACAAGTCCATGGACTACCTCGCGGTCTACGACACCGAGGACCAGGTCCGGTCGGTCGTGCCGGACCCGGTCGCTCTCTCCGCGCTCGACCTGCGTGGCGTGGTCATCACCGCGCCGGGGGCCGAGGCCGACTTCTGCTCACGCTTCTTCGGGCCGAAACTGTCGATCCCCGAAGACCCGATCACCGGATCGGCGCACTGCGCGCTCGTTCCGTACTGGGCGCAGCGGCTGGGGAAGTCCCGTATGCGCGCCCAGCAGTTCTCGCCACGGCTGGGCCGTACCCACACGATCAGCCTTGACTGCGGCCTGGACGGAGACCGGGTCGCCCTGTCCGGCGCGGCCAGGCAGTACATGGCCGGAACGATTCACCTGTCCGAAGACGACCTCGACCAGAACCGAGAGGGATGACGTGCGCACCAAGCGAATCTTCCATGCGGTCGACTCCCACACCGAAGGCATGCCCACTCGTGTGATCACCGGTGGAATCGGGGTGATCCCGGGGGCGACGATGGCGGAACGCCGCATCTACTTCCGCGAGAACCTCGATCACATCAGAACCCTGCTCGTGACCGAGCCGCGGGGGCACGCGTCGATGAGCGGCGCCATCCTCCAGCCGCCGACCCGGCCCGACGCGGACTGGGGTGTGCTGTTCATCGAGGTGTCCGGTTACCTGCCGATGTGCGGGCACGGCACGATCGGGGTCGCGACCGTCCTGGTGGAGACGGGCATGGTCACCGTGACCGAGCCCGTCACCACCGTGCGCCTGGAGACCCCGGCAGGTCTGGTCGTCGTCGAC
This sequence comes from Streptosporangium sp. NPDC000396, assembly GCF_042898655.1. Taxonomy (NCBI): domain Bacteria; kingdom Bacillati; phylum Actinomycetota; class Actinomycetes; order Streptosporangiales; family Streptosporangiaceae; genus Streptosporangium; species Streptosporangium sp. NPDC000396. The sequence continues at coordinate 52,813 of NZ_JBIAZA010000034.1, read as the reverse complement.
GTGGCGGTCTCCGACGGGGTCGCGCAGAGCGTCACCCTCCGGAACGTCCCGGCGTTCTGCGAGCGGCTGGACGCCGAGCTGGAGGTTCCCGGGTTCGGCTCCGTCCGCTACGACCTCGCGTACGGCGGCAACTTCTACGCGATCGTGCAGCTCGACGACTACGGGCTGCCGTTCGACAGGAAGGCCAAGAACGAGATCACGGCCGCGGGCCTGGCCACCATGCAGGCGATCAACGCCACGGCCGAGCCGATCCACCCCGAGGACTCACGGATCCGAGGCGTCCGGCATGTGTACTTCGCCGCTCCGGGATCCGACGCGTCGTACTCGCGCCACGCCATGTCCATCTACCCCGGCTGGTTCGACCGGTCGCCGTGCGGCACCGGCACCAGCGCGAGGATGGCGCAGCTGCACGCCCGCGGCGAACTGGAAATCGGCGCCGACTTCGTCAACGAGTCCTTCATCGGGTCGCAGTTCATCGGCCGCCTCGCCGAGGAGACGACCGTCGCCGATCGCAAGGCCGTCGTGCCGACCGTCACCGGACGGGCCTGGATCACCGGCACCGCGCAGTACTTCCTGTCCCCCGACGACCCCTTCCCCGCAGGCTTCGAGCTCTGACCACCCCTCCGTCAGGAAGGACACGCCTCCCCATGGCCTCCACGATTCTTGGCCGGATCCCGTTCGACGACGAGCGCATCGCCAAGGACATCGCCCGGCTTGAGTCCATGCCGATCCCGCAGGAGCCGTACCGGGTCTTCACCACGGGCACCTGGCTGAACATCAACCTGTGGAACGCCTCCGGCGACCACACCGACGGCTTCTGGTACGGCCACGAGCAGCGCCCCGGACGCCCCACCCCGCTCCTCGACGAGGTCCCCTACCTTCGCGAGGTCCTGACCACCTGGTTCGACCCGGACCGGCTGACGATGGTGCGCGGGCGCAACGTCGTCGAGTTCTCCATCATCCCGCACCGGGACTTCATCGAGGCCGGTGAGGTGGAGCAGTTCTTCCGGGTGATCGTTCTTCTGGAGGACAACGAGCACTCGGTCAACTCCGACGAGGACATGGTCTTCCACATGCGCAAGGGCGAGGTGTGGTTCCTGGACGCGGCCCAGGTCCACGCGGCCATGAACATGTCCTCGCGCAGCCGCTGGTCGCTCTGCCTCGACTTCGCGGCCGGTCCGGGTTTCCAGCCGGCGGACATCTTCGCCCGGCCCGAGTTCTACGACCCCGGTCTCCGGCCCACCCTGGCAGAGCGTAAGCCGGCCGCCTCGGACCTGCCCGAACGGCTGCGCGCCCTGAGCACCGTCGTGTCCCGGCACAACATCAAGGACATCGCCTTCCTGCTGGGCCGGATCCACCTCACGGAGGAGGCGCCGATCGGGGCCTCGTGGGACTGGCTCATCGACGTCACCCGGCAGTCCGGCGACGCGGAACTGATCGACATCGCCGAACGCGCCAAGAAGTTCTTCATCCTCTCCCGTGAAGTCGGCGAGGACTTCACCTTCCTGCCCAGGTGAGCATGACCGCCAAGGACCAGCTGTCGTACCCGGAGCTGTGCGGGCACATCACCACGGTCTGGAGGGAGATCCTCCACCTCGACCGGATCGAGCCCGACCAGGACTTCTTCGACCTCGGCGGCCACTCACTGGGGGCGGTGCGGGCCGCCGCGCGGCTTGTGGACGACCTCGGCTGCGACCTGTCCCTACGCGCGATCTTCGAGCACCGCACGGTCGAGGCTCTCGCGTCGGCGATCATGAACATCGGAGCGACGAAATGACGGGGCTCCAGGGCGTCTTCCGTGCCGTGGCGAGCGCCGCCGACTTCGAACGCGCCGTCGCCGAGTTCCAGGCGGCCTGGTCGGAGGGCCGCCGTGAGACGGCCGTGCCGGTGTGGGTCGGCGAACGCTCCGACCTCGGGGCGGCACTCGACCTCGCGGCGGGGCTCTACCCCGCGCTGCGGCAGCCCCTCGGGTACGCGGCGGGAGTCGTCCTGGGGGACGTTCCGGAGGCGGTCCGCTCGTTCGCCCGTCCGCTGGCCCGGCAGTGGACGGACGGCGAGCCGTCCGCGGGCGACGGTTCTCTGGTGGTCCTCGGCCGCTACGAGGATCTGCGGATGGAGGTCCTCGGGCCGGTCCTGGTGGACGCCTACCGCCGCGAACGGGACGTCTTCCTGCTGACGGGCCGCGACCTGCACTCGCTCACGTGGATGATCGCCAAACAGTACGGGGAGGTGGCCGCCGGGGGCGAGACCGGGCTGTTCACCGACCTGGACACGAAACCGGTGGCCACCTCGGCGACCTACTACGACTCGCGGACCGTGGACGGCGTGGATCTCACCCGCGTCGCGACGGAGCGCGTCTGGAAACGCGTCATGGTCAGCGGTCACGGCACCGAGGACAGCATCAACCTGGGCGCGCACACGGTGTGCGGCCGGAGCCCGGTCGCCGGTCCCGAACGGCCCGGCCCCACGTGCGCCTACGGACGCGGCTGTTACAAACCCGAGGACAAGCTGCTCCCCGCGCACCGGGTGCGCACCGCGGAGCTCGTGCTCAGCGGCTGCGACAGCGGTGCTCTGGCGGATCTCGCCTCCTACAGCCCCCGCTACCAGCTGCTCCTGAACGCCGTCGACGGTCCTGCCCAGACGGTGGTGGCCGCACTGTCCATGCACCAGTCGGCCCGGGTGGAGAACCTCATCTGGCTGAACTCCGCGGACCGGGGCGGAAGTACGGCTCGGCTGCTGAACGCCGGCCTCACGACCATGCACCCTTACCCCACGTTCATCCAGGTAGGGCTGCCGAGTTCGGCCTACGGCGACCCGGCGCCACCGGCTCCGGCGGTCGAGGAGGAACCCGCGGAACTCGTCAGGGACCTCAGCTCCCGGGCCCGCGGCTTCCTCATGACCGGCATGCTGCCCGCCGCGCACCCCCTGCGGGAAGGGTTCGAGAGGGTGGCGGAGAAGGCCGAGACAACGGCCGTCCGGCCGATCATGGGCCTGGCCGCGGAAAGGTCCGCGTTCCTGCGCTCGCTCCGGGACGACGCCCAGTCGCTTGACGAGGCGATGGCCGTACGCATGGCGGAACGTCCCGACGACGGGCTCGCCGAGTTCTCCCGCTTCTTCGGCGACCGGAGCTCGGTCTCCCCGGCGGACGCGACGACCACGCCGTGCGTCCTGTGCGGGCGGACGGCATGGCAGTACCGGCGTCGCGGGTTCAGCGCGCGTGTCCCCGACACCACCGCGCACGTCTGCCTGAGCTGCGGTCCGGTCGGATACGCGATGGACGGCGGGGTACGGCTCGACGCGGACGCCGCCCCGACCGTCTTCGCCGGGGAGACGTTGCGCGTCGAGGCGACGGTCGAGCCGGTGCGGCCGGGGCCGGTGCAGGTGGGCGTGACCGTTCCCTGGAGCCTTCGCGCCTCGATATCCCCGGCGGTGCACGATGTACGGCTCGGCCGGGGGGAGAGCCGGAGCGTCCTGTTCGACATCCGTCTCGACCCGTCGGCTCCGCCACAGGAGCACCACTTCACGGTCTTCGGCGTCCAGGATCTCGCGATCTCCCTGTTGCGTTGCCCCTTCGCCGTCCTGCCGCCCGAGGAGGCATAGGTGGACAGCATCCTTCACGCGGCGGTGGCCCGCCGGGCACGGGAACGGCCGGACCATCCGGCGCTGGTCGAGCGGGGAGTGGCCGTCAGCTACCGCACCCTCGACCGGGCGGCTGACTTCCTCGCGTCGCTTCTCGCCGACCTCGGCATCGGCCCGGGGAGCATGGTCCCCGTCATCCTTCCCCGGTCCGCGCGTCTGGTCGTCGTCCAGCTCGCACTGCTGAAGTGCGGGGCGGCCTACTCCGTGCTCGATCCGGGATGGCCCGCCGAGCGGCTGGAGTCGCTCGTCGGGCGCCTGCCGTCGCCCCTGGCCGTCGCGGACTCGCAGGCACACGGGTTCCCCGTCTGGACCCCGCCCCAGGAGTCGCCGAGGGAATCCGCGGACCGCGCGGTGGCTCCGCCGCAGCGGGACGCCGACGGTGCCACACCCGCGATGGTCATCTTCACCTCGGGGACCACCGGGGTTCCCAAAGCGGTGGTTCTGCCGCACCGGGCGGCGCTGCGCCTGTTCCGCGGGGACAGCCCGGCCGCTTTCGGCTCCGGCCACGTCATGCCGCAGGTGTCGAACGCGGCGTGGGACATGTACGCACTGGAGGTCTGGGGAACCCTGGTCGCGGGAGGAACCTGTCTCTTCCCGGACGACCGGGTCTTCCTCCCGGAGACCCTGCGCGCCGCCGTCGCCGAGCGCGGCGCGAACACGGTGCACATGCCGACCGCCCTGTTCAACCTGTTCGTCGATGTGGACCCCAGCTGCTTCGCCGGCCTGCGGACGGTCCTCGTCAGCGGTGAGGCGATGTCCGGCGCCCACGCCGCCAGGTTCATCCGGGCCCATCCGGGGATCCCACTGGTGAACTGCTACGGCCCCGTCGAATGTTGCATGTTCGTCTCCTCTCACCAGGTCTCCGCGCGGGACTGCGACGCCCCCGGCGGTGTTCCCCTGGGTACGGCGGCGCCGGGCACACGGATCTTCGTGATGGCCGGCGACGAGGTGTGCCCCTCCGGGGAAGAGGGCGAGATCTGCGTGGCAGGTGACGGCCTGGCCGTGGGTTACCTGGGACAGGACGAGCTGACCGCGGAGCGGTTCCGCACGGTGCCGATCGAAGGCGTGCCGACCCGGGTGTACCGCACCGGCGACCAGGGGCGCGTGGACGGCGACGGCAACCTGCGCTACCTCGGCCGCAAGGACCGGCAGGTGAAGCTCCGCGGCTTCCGGGTCGAGCCCGCCGAGGTGGAGCACGCCGCCCGCTCGGTGCCGGGCGTGCTCAATTGCGCCGCGGTGCCGATCCGCGAAGCGGACGGCGGCTACCAGTCCATGGCGCTGGCCTACACGTCCGGTTCGAAGGCCGCGGCCGGCTCCGCGGACCCGCTCGGAGTGCGCTCGGCCCTGGCCGAGGTGCTTCCCGAGTATCTGGTGCCGACCCACGCGGTGGCCGTCGACGCCCTGCCCCTGACGCCGAACGGAAAGCTGGACCGGGCCGCCTTGGAGGCCTGGGGAAGCACGTATTTCAGGAGGAACAACCATGACTGAGCGTCCGCCTCGCCTGCTGATCGTGGGCCTGGACCGCTACACCCTCGACGCGTGTGTCCGCCTGGGCGTGGCCGCCGTCGTCGTCTGCGGCGCGGCCGGCTGGGACGACGGGCTCATGGTCATTCCCCCCGAGCTCTCCGTGCTCAGGGTCGACGACCAGAGCAGCGTCGAAGCCGTGTTGATGGCGTTGCGCCGGGCCGGGCTGGGCACCGACGACTTCGACGCCGTGCACACCTCCGACGAGTACTCCATGGTCTCGGCGGGCATCCTGGCCCGCCATCTCGGCCTGCCGTGCCTCGACCCGGAGGTGGCGGTTCGCTTCCGCGACAAGAGCCTGCAGAAGGCCGCGGTGCGCGACGCCGGCCTGCCCGCGGCACGGTGCGTGGTCGTGGAGGACGTCCTCTCCGTCTCCGGCATCGAGGAACTGCCCTTCGAGCCCGCCGTGCTCAAGCCGGTGGCCGGTGCCGCCACCGCCCTCACCTCGATGGTCGAGAGCATCGACGATCTCCGGGCCCGGAGCGAGGAGTACGGGCAGAAGAAGGTCGGCCAGCGCACCTTCGTGCTGGAGGAGTACGTCGCCGGCGACGAGTGGTTCGTGGACGGAATCGTCCACGGCGGGGAGCTGCTGTTCTACGCCGTGGGCGCCTACGGGGATCCGTGCCTGACCGCCATCCGGAGCGGGAAGCCGCTCTGGCTGCGCCACTTCGACCCGGCCGAGGAAAGCCGGGTGTACGAGAAGGCGCGGGACTTCGTGGAATCCGCGCTCGAAGCGCTCGGGCTTCGGGACGGGTCGTTCCACATGGAGCTCTTCCACGACCGGTCGTCCGGGGCGCTGACGTTCGGCGAATGCGCCGCCCGTCGTGGGGGCGGGCTGATCCACGAGCAGATCCAGGCGAAGTTCGGGGTGAACATCGCCGAGTGCGCCGTCCAGATCGCGCTCGGACGCCGTCCCGAGATCGAGGCCAAGATCAGGCCGGAGATTTTCGGCGGCGCCTACCTGCCCGGACGCCCGGGGACACTGCTCGACTGCCCCACGCCGGCCGACCTGCTCGCCCTGCCGTACGTCGAGTTCGCCCGGATCGAGCACCCGGTCGGCACGCACTTCGCGGCCGGTCCGGCCACCACCAGCCAGAGGGTCGGGCAGTTCATGGTCGTGGCGGACTCGATCGAGCAGCTCACCGAACGCTTCGAGGACGTCAGGCGCTGGTTCGACGAGCGCCTCCGGGTGCTTCCCGACGGGCTGTCGACCAGAGGCAGGCGGGACTTCCAGCGGGAATGGCGACCGGCCGCCGACTTCGGGGACACCCTGTGGCGGTGACGGCCGTCCTGCTCCCGGCCGACAGGGGCCAGCGGGTGGTCGCGGTGACCTCCTTCGTGCACAGTTTCGGCACGGGGCTGTTCATCGCGGCCGGCGCGCTCTTCTTCACACGGGTCGTCGGCCTTCCCGCGCCGCAGGTGGCCGGCGGGCTGTTCGCGGCGGCGATGACAGGGCTGGTCGCGGGCGTGTACGTCGGCCGCCTGGCGGACCGATGGGGGCCGAAACGCGTCCAGATCGGGGTGGCGGTCTGCGGAACGGTGGTGAACACCGGTCTGCTGCTGGTCGACACGTTCTGGACCTACCTCCTGGTCTCCATGCTGTCCGGTGCCGTGATCGCGGGGAGCTGGTCGACGCTGGCCCCGCTCGTGCGCGGCTTCGGCGGGCCGGCACCGGCCGTCTTCCGCGGCTACCTGCGGTCCGTGGGCAATCTCGCGATAGCGCTCGGCACGGTGGCGGCGGGCTTCGCCATCCAGCTGGACACCAGGGCGGCCTTCCTGACCGTCATGATCTGCCGATCGCTGACCTACCTGGTCTCCGGCCTGATCCTCCTGTGGCTTCCGCCCCTCACCATCGAAGACTCCGGCGGCACCCTTGAAGGCGCCGGCCGCGGCTGGGCGGCTCTGCGTGACCGCACCTACCTGACCGCGACCGCGATCAACGCGGTGATGTCCCTGCACTTCACGGTCCCCACGTTCCTGCTCCCGCTGTGGATCGTGGAACACACCTCCGCTCCCCGATGGACGATCTCCGCGGTGCTCGTCCTCAACACGATCCTGGTGGTCGTCCTCCAGGTCCGCATCAGCCGGAACGTCGCCGACGTGCCGTCCGCGGGACGCGCGATGCGCTGGGCGGGCGTGACCCTCTGGGCAGGCATGCTCCTGATGGCGCTGGCAGAGGGGATCCCACCCTGGTCCGCCGCTCTCCTCCTGACGGCAGGGATGATCGCCTACACGCTGGGAGAGATCTGGCACAGCGCCGCCTCGGCCGAATACTCCTTCGGCCTTGCTCCGGCCCACGCGCAGGGCCAGTACGCGGGAGTCTTCGGCCTGGGCCACGGGCTGGCCGAAGGCGTGTCACCGGCGGTCATGAGCGCCCTTCCCCTGGCCCTGGGCCTCCCCGGCTGGCTCGCACTCGCCACCCTGCTCCTCGCCACAGGCCTGACCTGCCACCCCCTCATGACCCGCGTCTCCCGCCCCGCTCGTTCTCGCTGAACACGATGACCTGCCGAACGGCTTTTCCGTCGGCGAGCTGGTCCATCGCCTCGTTCACGGCGGAGAGCCCGATCCTCGCCGACACCAGCGCGTCGACCGGCAGCCTGCCTTCGCGCCACATCTGGGCGAAGACGGGGATGTCACGGGCGGGAACCGCTGAACCGAGATAGCTTCCGATGATGGTCCGTCCCTCCGCCACGAGCCCGAGCGGCGAGATCGACGATCGGGCGTGGGGCGCCGGAAGCCCTACGGTGATGGTGCGGCCACCCGGGGCGGTCACGGCGACCGCGCTCTCGAAAGCGCGAGCGTTCCCGGCCGCTTCGATGACGACCGGCGCCTTGATCTTGAGCTCGGCGACCTCGGCGGGGCTGTAGGCCGCGTGGGCGCCCAGCTCCCGCGCGGTGTCGAGCTTGTCCGGATTGCCGTCTACGCCGATGACCGTGACACCGTCCAGGGCAAGGGCGGTGATCAGCGCGGCCATGCCGACACCGCCGAGCCCGACGACCATCATCGTCTGGCCGGCGGCGGGTCTGCCGACGTTGATGACCGCGCCGCCGCCGGTGAGCACGGCGCAGCCGAGAACCGCGGCGACCTCGGGAGGGACGTCGTCGCCCACCGGGACGACCGAGTGCCGGTCCACGACCGCGTGGGTGGCGAAGGCCGAGACCCCGAGATGGTGCAGGACCCTGGCGCCATCGCGGTGCAGGCGGATGCCACCGGTCAGCAACGTTCCCTCGTTGTTGGTCGCACTCCCGCGGACACAGGGCATCACACCGTCGGTGGCGCAGCCCTCGCACGCGCCGCAGCGGGGCAGGAAGGCCATGACGACCCGCTGGCCGACTGCGATGTCATCGACGCCGACGCCGGCCTGCTCCACCACGCCGGCCGCCTCGTGTCCCAGGAGCATGGGTACGGGCCGCACCCTGTTGCCATCGACGACCGACAGATCAGAGTGGCACACACCGGCGGCCTCGACCCTGACGAGGAGCTCGCCGGGGCCGGGCGGGTCCAGTTCGAGCTCGCAGATCGACAGCGGACGGGACTCGGCGTACGGGCGTGCCCGGCCGATCTCCTCGAGGACGGCTCCGCGGATTCTCATCACATCACCTCTCCTGACGCTTCCAAGGTTGTCTTCGCGATCGGTTCGTCGGGCGGGTACCGGCATGGCCGGAGCCGTTGGCTGGATGTCGGGCGGCTTCTGGCAATGGCGGCCACCCCCTGCACACGAGGCGGCGTCGGGCCGATCCCCCTCACGCCGTGGTGGCCCGGTGATTGGCGAGCAGGACGCCGGCGCCGCCGAGGACGAGCCCGGTGACGGCGAGCGGATGCAGCGACTGGCCGACCAGGAGCCAGGCCAGCACCGCCGTCACCGAGGGGGTCAGGAAGAACACCGTGCTCACCCGGCTGGCGGACGAGCGGAGCAGCATCATGTTGAGCAGGATGAACGCCGCGATGGAGTTGACCAGCACCATCCAGGCCACGGACGCGCCGAACGCCGCCCAGTCCGACACCCGTGGGGTCTCGACCGCCACGCAGGCCAGCCCGACCGCAGGGGCGCTGACGAGAAGCTGCACCGCGGTTCCGGTACGCACGTCCATGTCGGGGACGAACCGCTTCTGGTAGAGGGTGCCGGCGCTCAACCCGAGCAACCCGACCAGGCACAGCACCACGCCCCAGACGGACAGGCTCACCCGGTCGGCCACCGCGAGGACGACACCGGCCGCGCCGAGGGCGAAGCCGAGCCCCTGCCGCCGGGTGACCGTCTCGCCGAGCAGGCGCATGGCCAGCACGATGACGACGGGGCTGAGTCCCTGGACGAGGGAGACGACCGCGGCGGGAAAGCCCATGCCGAGCGCGGTGTAGAAGCTGCCGAACTGCACGGCCTGGATCAGCAGGCCGGAGACGGCGATGTGCGCCGCGGCCCGGCCGCGCGGCCAGGGCGCGCGGGTGATCAGGGCGTAGCCGGCGAGCAGCACCCCGGCCAGGGCGAAGCGTGCGAACATCAGCAGCAGCGGGGGAGCGGCCGCGACCCCCGGAATGCCGGCGATGAAGGCGCTGCTCCAGAGCACGACGAACACGGCGGGCGCGACCGCCGTCAGCCGCGAGCCACCGCCCGCACGCTCTTTCGCGCCGGATGGCGGCCCGGGTGGGTGTCCGGACAGATCCGTGGTGACCGGCGTCAACGAGTCGTCCTTCCGTGAGACCCACCCGTGAGGACACACGCGGCGGCTGAGGGCTGGCCGGCACCTGACTCGCACGCGCGTCGAAGCGGACAGCGAGAGAGCGGGACGGCGGGACAGCGAGACTGCGGGAGGTGGTTCAGGAGGCGCGCAGGGCCGACCGGCGCAGCTCCCACAGGGCCTTGTCCGAGGTGCAGACCCCGGCGGCGCCGTGGCGGAGTGCCTCGACCACGTCCGCCTCACCCTGGACGAACCCGGCGGCCAGGTACGGCACCCCGAGGTCCCTGGCCTGCTGCTCCACGTAGCGCAGCACGACCGCGGGCATGAGCTGGACCAGGTCAGGGTGGGATCGGGCGATGGCCTGGAGGCTGCGGTGCAAGTTGGAACGATCGGTCACGAACACCTTCTGCATGGCCAGCAGGCCCAGGCTGCCGGCCCGTTCGATGATCGCCGCGCGGGTGGAGCAGATCCCGATCGCCCCGATCTTCTTGAGGTAGGTCAGGGCGCCGGGGTCGTGGCCCAGACCGGGGGTCGAGTCCATGTTGACGAACACGATCTTGCCCGCGGCGAGGGTCCGCTGGACGGTCGCCTCCAGATCGCCGAGCGGGACCGAGGCGAGGATGCCGAGCGGGGTCGAGGTGGTGGTGAACCGGTCCGCCATCTCCACGCCGACCAGCGACGCCATCACGGGGTGTTCCGCGAGCGCGGCCAGCAGGCGCCGATCCATGGGACGTTTCGGACGAGGGTTCACCGGTCCACCTTATGCGTCAGCCCTGCTCGGATGTGTCGGCCTGGAATCGGCTGGGCAGTCCCAGCTTCCCCGGGTTCATGATTCCCTCAGGGTCGAGGGCCTGCTTGACCGCCATCAGAGTGCCGAAGCCGCTGCCCAGCGAGCGTTCGACGTACGGCGAGCGCAGCAGTCCGACGCCGTGGTGGTGGCTGATCGCGGCGCCGTGCCGGATGAGCACCTCGTTGGCGGCGTCCCAGGCGGCCTGGTACCACTCGCGGCGGCGAGCCCGTTCCACGTCGCCGCGCAGCGAGAAGTACAGGCAGGCGCCGTCGGTGTAGGCGTGCGACTGGTGCGCGGAGGCGCGCAGCGTTCCGGGGACCGCCTCGATGGCCGTCACCACCTCGTCGTAGATCGCCGGCAGCGACGACCACGGCGCGGCGATCTCGCAGGTGTCGGCGACGAAGCCGGGGCCCTTGGCGAAGCCGTCGCCGGACTTGCCGACGAGCATCCGCTCGTCCAGCCAGCGGGCGAGGATCGCGTCGCCGTCGAGCGTCACCGCCGCCCGCTCCCCGCAGACCTTCTCGACCACCGCCATGGTCGCGTCCACCAGCGCGGGGTCTCCCTCGTCGGCGATGAGCAGCAGGTTGGTGTCCCGCTCGCCGAAGTGGGTGCCGCTCTCGTGGGCGTCGTACAGGCGCAGCACCGCGGGGGTGGCGCCCCGCTGGAGGATCTCCCTGCAGGCGTCGAGCCCCGCGGCGAACGTGTCGAAGCCGTACGCGAGCCCCACCGCGTAGTCGGGCAGCCGGTGGGTGCGCAGCCGCAGCCGGGTGATCACGCCGAGCGTGCCCTCGGAGCCGATGAACAGCTGGCGCAGGTCCGGGCCGACGGCGGCCCGCGGGTAGGTGCCGTAGCCGGCGGTGCTCCCGTCGGGCAGCACCACGTCCAGCCCGACGACCATGTCCTCGATCTTCCCGTACCGGGTGGACAGCTGGCCGGCCCCCCGGCAGGCCGCCCAGCCGCCGACCGTCGAGATGGCGAAGGCGGACGGCCAGTGCCCGGTGGTGGCACCGTACGTCTCCTGCAACTCCTTCTCGAAAAGGTCGCCGAACATGCCGGCCTGCACCTCGACGATCATCGACTCGGCGTCGAAGGAGATGATCCGGTTGAGCCGGCAGACGTCCAGCACGACCCCGCCGAACACCGGCAGGGCGGCGCCGAGGACGTTGCTGCGGCCGGCCGAGACCGTCAGGGGGATGCCGTGCGCGTGGCAGAGCCTGACGACCGCGGCCACCTGCTCCTCGTCCGCCGCCTCGACGATCACGGCGTCGGGGGTGGCGGGGTGGCCGTCCGTCTCGCCGATGGACGTGCCCGCCCACCAGTCGCGGGTGCGCACGATCACCTCGTCCCGCTCGGTGTGCACGGCGGCGGCGATCGCGCGCAGCTCGGCGACGACCGTGCCGGGAACCTCGACCACGGCGGTCTGCAGGCTGGCCTTCCCCGCGCCGGGCGGGCAGTCGGCGGCCCAGCGCGGCGGGGTGGGCGCGCCGACGACGTAGTCGCCCCGGTTGAACGGATGGGTGATGGTCTGCCTGCTGATCATGTAAGTCCCTCCATCAGTACGGTCTTCTCGCGGTCGATGCCGGAGAGGTAGTCGTCGATCTGCCGGGCGACCTCGTCGTCGGACAGCCCGAGCTCCCTCTGGAGCAGCCGGCCGACCTCCGGGGCCGCCTTGACCGACAGGTCACGGGCGAACACCCGCATGCGGGTGCGGCGCGACAGCACGTCGTCGACGGTCCGCGCCAGCTCGCATCTGGCCGCGTAGACCACCTCGGCCCGCAGGTGCGCGGTGCCCTCGACGATCGGCTCGGCCAGGGATGGGTCCTCGCTGAGGAGGTCGGTGACGAAGCGGGCCTCGGTTCCGTACCGCTGTCCAAGGTGGGCGCCGAGCCCTCCGGTGGCCGAGGTGGCCTCCGCGTCGTAGCCGGCGCCTCCCAGCAGGGGCAGGTGTGCCGTACGGCATCGGGCCCTGCGGCCGAGCACCTTCAGGGCCGCGTCGACCACGAGCTCGCCCATGTGGCGGCTGGTGGTGAGCTTCCCGCCGGTGACGGTGACGAGCCCGTGCGCGTCGGTCGAGATGCGATGGTCGCGGCTCATGTCGAGCGTGGCTCCCTCCTTGCCGCCGACCAGGGGGCGGAGCCCGGCGATCGAGCCGACCACGTCCTCGGGGGTGAGGCCGGCGTCGAAGGCGGTGTTGGCCCCGTCGAGGAGGTACTGCATCTCCTCCCTGGTGCACAGCACGTGCTCCAGGGAGCCGTCGTAGTCGGTGTCCGTCGTCCCGACCACGACCACGTCCCCCCAGCGGGTGCAGGTCGCGCGGCGGGCCCGGCCGGGGATGGGCACGGTCACGGTGCCGTCGATGGGCAGCCGGGTCCATGGCACCACGATGTGCACTCCCTTGGCGGGACGGATCCGGGGCCGGTGGCCGGGATCCGACAGGGCGTCGAGCGTGTCCGACCAGACCCCGGTGGCGTTGATCACGACACCCGCCCGCACGTCGATCTCCCTGCCGTCGACCTCGACGGTCGCGCCGCGCACCCTGCCGCCCTCGCGGACGAGGCCGCGGCAGGCGGCGCCGTTGAGCACGGTCGCCCCGAAGTGCGCCGCGGTCCGCGCGATCGTCAGGGTCAGGCGCGCGTCGTCGGTGCGGCTGTCGTAGTAGAGCAGTCCGCCCTTGAGTTGTTCGGCGCGCAGCCGTGGGGCGCGGGCGAGGACCTCGGGCACGCTGAGCCGCTGGTGCAGCCTGCCGATGCGCCACCCTCCCGCGAGGTCGTACGTCCACAGCAGGCCCTCGAAAGCCTTGGCGATGCGCGCGTCGAAGACGCCGTCCTGGGCGAGCACGGGAAAGACGAACGGCAGCCGCTGCACCAGGTGCGGCGCGTTGCGGCGGAACCGCTGCCGCTCCAGCAGCGAACGCCGGACCAGCGGCAGGTTCCCCTGCTCGATGTACCGCAGGCCGCCGTGCACCATCTTCGACGACTTGGACGACGTGCCCGACGCGAAGTCGTCTCGTTCCACGAGCGCCACGGTCAGGCCGCGGGTAACGGCGTCCAGCGCGGTGTAACAGCCGGTGATTCCGCCGCCTACGACGAGCACGTCCACGGGCCGGGAGGCGAGCCGTTCGATCTGCCCCCGGCGGTCGAGTGCGAGCGCGGTACGGCGGATGGCGCTCTTCGTCTCTGACCTCGCCTTGCGTTCGGGAAGCCGGATCACGAGGTTGATTCCTCCTGTGCGTCGGGTTCGGGACCGGGGGAGCCCGGTCCCGGTGGCCGGGCTCCGGGCCCGGCGGTGATGATGTGGCGAGCCAGCAGGTCGCGCCATGCGGCGCGGGCCTCCAGGCGCTCGGCCTCGGAAAGGGTGGGTTCGAAGACGGGGGCCGCTTGGAGCCCGGCGACGGCCGCCGAGACGCTCGGCCACAGCCCGGCCCGTACGCCGCCGAGGTAGGCGACGCCGCGGAGGCTGGCGGTCTCGTGATCGCGGGCACGCCGTACCGGCCGGCCGATCAGATCCGCCTGGCCGGACATCAACACGTCGCTGCCGGCGAGCCCGCCTCCGCAGAACAGGTCGGTGACCGGCCTGCCCATGACCTCCTCCACGCCTTCCAGCAGGTCGCACACCGAGTGCGCGAAGCCGTTGAGGATGCCGCGGGCCAGCTCCGCCCGGGTCGTGGACAGGCTGAGCCCGGTGAGGATCCCCGTGGCCTCCGGCGACCAGACCGGTGTCCGCAGCCCCGCCAGCGCGGGCAGGAACATCACCCGGGCCGGCCCGGTGTGCTCGCGGGCGAGTTCGGCCAGCTGGGCCGGCGAGTCGAACAGCCCGATCTCCTCGCACAGCCACCGCATCGCCGACCCGGTCGTCGAGGCGTAGCCCTCCAAACTGAACACGGACGTGCCCCGCGACCGCCAGCCGACGAGGGTGAGCACCCCCGGCACCTGACGGCGGTGGACGGGCGGCCGGTCGCCCGCGACGGCGTCGAGGAACGTGCCGGTCCCGTGGACGGTCGTGGCCTGGCCTGGCCGGTGAGCACCGAGCGCGATCATCGCCGCGTGCTGGTCGCCCATGACGGACAGGATGGGCAGCCGCACGCCGAGAACGGACGGATCGGTGGCGCCGAAGTCGCCGTCGTCGTCGACGATCTCCGGCAGCACGTCGCGCGGGCAGCCGAGGAACTCGACCCACGGCTCGTGCCAGTCGCCCGTCCGCAGATCGTAGGCACCCGCGGCCACGGCGTTCGTGGCCGACATGACATGGCGCGCACCCCCGGTGAGCTTCCAGACCAGCCAGGTGTCGATCGAGCCGAAGGCCAGCCTGCCCTCGCCGTGGGCCCGGCGGGCGGCCGCGTTACCGGCGACCTCCTCCGCCGCCCACAGCAGCGGCGCCCGGGAGCCGACCGGCCGGCCGGTGTGCTCGACCAGGTGCGCGTCCCACTCCGGCTCCCACTCCCGCAGCCGGGCGGCGTACCGGCGGTCCTGCCACACCACGGCCTGGCTCAGCGGGGAGCCGGTCACCGTGTCCCACAGCAGCACCGTGGCGCGCTGGGTGGAGACCGACACCCCGGTGATCTCCACCCGGTGCGCGGCCGCCCAGTCCAGCGCCTCACGGCAGACCCTGACGGTGTTCGCCCAGATCTCCGTCGCGTCCTGCTCGACCCGCAGATGGTCGGGCGAGCGGACCGAGAGGGGCAGGTACGCGGGTGGTGCGGTGCCGCCGTCGCCGAGGACGACGGCGGCCCGGGTGCCCGTGGTGCCCTCATCGATGCTGAGTACGCCTCGGAGGCGTTCCCTTGTCATCCGCGAAGGTCCTTTCATCGTGTCCGAGCCGGACACCGTTCAGACCGACGCCGTCGTGCGCTGCTGGAGGCTGATCGCCTCTTCCTCCAGGTTCACCGCGGCGCGGGTCGGGTCCCACTTGATCGCCATGCAGGTGAGCAGGCCCACCAGCGGCACCACTGACAGGACCATCAGGCTGCTGCCCACTCCGATACCCGCCTGAAGCTGCGGGAACAGGTACAGGCCCGCAACCGATCCGAGGCTGCCGAGCATGCCGGTCACGCCGGTGCCCAGCGTGCGGATGTCGCTGCGGTACGACAGTGCCGCGATCGACTTGCCGTTGGGGCCGGGGCCGGCGGAGTGGAAGAAGATGAACAGCACCGGCAGCAGCGCGGCCAGCGCGACGGGCAGCTGCTTGAACGTCGCGCCCATGACCAGCAGGGTGACGAACACCACGGCGTAGCCGGACATCGAACTGACCCGCAGGCCGAGCCGGCGGCCCGCGTAGGCCGACAGGCAGCCGCCGACGATGCCGACCGCGTTGAAGGCCATGGCACCGAGCGTCGCCTTCTCGAACTCCTTGCCGAACAGCTCAAGGCTGATCACCGGCAGGTACCAGCCCACGGCGAAGTACTGCATGGCCTGGGTGAGGGAGATGACGGTCGACAGCACGGTCCTGGGCAGGTAGGGCTTGCGGAAGAGGACACCCGCGTCCCGGAACCCGACCTGGTGGGAGGGGTCCTGTTCCGGCCCGGTCTCCTGCGGCCCTTCCTGTACGGCGAAGCCGTACATCCGGCGCAGGTTCGCCGCGGACTCCCGCAGCCTGCCCTTGGCGGCAAGCCAGGTGGGACTCTCGACCAGGAAGGTCAGCTGCAGGACGAACAGGATGAGCGCGAAGGCGGCCGACGAGCCGACGGACCAGCGCCAGATGTCGGCGCCGACGTCGAACCTGTAGAACAGCAGGGTGAGCAGGAGGTTGCTGGTCGTCGCGGTGTACCAGACGCCCTGCCAGAAGTTGAGCCTGCCCTTGAGAGAGGCGGGGGTGTACTCGGCGAGCAGGGCCATCGCCACCGCGAAGTCCATGCCGTAGGCGATGCCCACCAGGGCCCGCCCGGCGAAGACCGTCTGGAAGTTCGAGCCGGCCGCGGTCAGCAGCGCGCCGATCGCGAAGACGACCTTCGTCATCAGCAGCGGCCTTACCCGGCCGATCCGCGCGGCGAGCCAGCCGCCGAAGGGATTGGAGATGATGGCGATCGCCGGAGCCATCGCGGTGAGCACGCCGACCTGTGTGGGTGACAGGCCCAGCTGCTTCACCATGGGGACCAGGCCGGCCCCCAGCGCCGCGTTGGAGTAGGCGTCAAGGAACAGGCCCGCCAGGGCGAGGAACCAGATCCAGTTCGCCCTGCCGTTCAGGCTCTTGAGGGTGTCGATGAGGTTGGCCGCGTCGCCCGCGTTGCCGATGACCGCTGTTCTCGTGTTACTCGTGTTAGCGGAGCCGTCGTTCATGCTCAGCCGCCTTTCGGGGGGTGAATCCCTTGCCAGCGGTCCGAGAACGACAAAAAGCACAGACGAAGACCACTGACAGGGATGTCTTCGTCTGTGCCTGTCGGTTGACGGGACGTTATTAGCGAACTGTCCGATTTGTCAAGCATCACGGGCTGGTTGTGAGGTGTCGCGACATTCGCCCTAAAGTCACCCGTCATGACCTATGTCGTGCAAGCTGTGTGGACCGCCCGCGACGGCGAGGAGAACGCCGTCGCGGACATCATCCGGATCATCACCCCGCTGTCGCGCCAGGAACCGGGCAACCTCGGCTACCAGGCCCATGTCTCCACCGACGACCCCCGACGGTTCATGATCTACGAGCAGTACGTCGACGCCGCGGCCTTCGAGGCACACCGCGCCTCCGCCCACTTCCAGAAATACGTCGTCGGCGACTGCCTGGCCCGCCTCGCCTCCCGAGAGGTCGTCACCTACGAGCCCCTCGACCCCTGACCCGCCCGCCCGCTCGCCCGCTCGCCCGTGGACGAAGCCACTCTTGCCGAGCGCGATCCAGTCACCCCAGGTGCGCCGCCTGGGCGTACGGCACGGGTCTTGCCCAAGGACTCACCGGGCGGCCGCGGTGCGGCACGCGAGGTGCTCGCGGGAGGCTTGCACGTCGCGGCGCAGTCTGTCCAGGTCCACGTCGAGGAGAAGGCCGTCCCATTGCGGACTTGGCCGGCGATGAGGACGGTGTCGATGTTGCGTGCGTCGGCGCCCAGGACCAAGGTGCCGAGCGATCCACCTTGAACAGCCTGGAACGGAGGCGGGCCGCAACGGGGACTGCAACTGGCGGCCGATCGCCTGCGGCGCGGTCGTCGATATGCTCGCGCCGTGTACAGCATGCATTGGCCGGACTACTTCGATGAAGAGGCTCCCATCATCGAGGACAAGGGATGGTTCGCGGATGTTCTGGTGGAGTGGAACGGGCAAAGCTACCGGCCGGTTTTCTACGATCCGATCCGGCTCGGACAAACGATCGCCGACGAGCTGAGGAGCCGGGCGAGTTTCTTTAGGGAACCCAACCTCATCGTGATCGATCAGGTCACACGTGACCACATGGAAGCCGCCATCGCGGTGCTCGTCGAAGCCGACTTCAATCTTGTCCCCGACCGAGACCGGTCGGAACCTACGGATTAAAAGAGGTCGACTCGATCAAGGGCAGAAGACCTGATCTGAGGATGCGGTGTCCGTGGACGTTCGCCGAGTTCCGGCGCGTACTGGCATTCGAATCACGGCGATTATGATCGACGAGGCAGCGCTGCCAGCAGAATGCCAACCGGTGTCGCAACCACCATCAGTGCCAGAAAGAGCAGCGCCTCGACGCGAATATTCATATGAGGGTAGTAGGTGCTCATATACCACTCGTCAAGAGCGGCCAGGAACCAAGCCACAGCTGGCAACAACAGATAGTGAGAGCGTAGTCGTGTGCGGCGTAGGACCAGGAATAACGTCAAAAATATCAATCCGCCAAGGGTCAAGGGCAAGGGGTGATACAGCATGTCGATCATGTGACTGCTCCCGTCCTCTTGGATCAAGTCAAAGCTGCACCAATATAGGCTGAGGTCAGATCCCTCGGAAGGGCTCGGCAGTGTTTGGGCCGGAGGTCGTGACGGTGTCTGTGGACCGTCGGCCCGGCTTCCCTGCGGGGTCCGGCCCGCCTGCGGCACATGATCAAGTCTGTTGACGCTCTCCCTGTTCTGCTACGGAGAGACGCTTGTTGCCTCGGGGGCCCGGGTTGAGAACGGAACCCCGGACCGTCGATCGTCCCACCCTGAGCGGTGACCGGCCCACATCAGGCGATCGTGGGGGCTGTACTCGTATTCCTCGTATTCCGAAGCCTTGGCTCCAGTGAGTGGTGGTTGAGGTGGCCTCGCTGTCTTTGAGAGCTCTGGAGGAGGCCGAGCGCACGCGGGTGACCCTGGAGACTCTGGTGCTGCTCCTGGGCGGTACGGCGGCGGCCACCTCGACCTGCCGACGCAAGCGGGCGGTCTTCCACCACGTGCTGGGGTACACGGTGGGGCTCCGCAAGGAAGGTCGACGGTGAGATCGACTGGCGGTCGGTGGTCAATCCAGGCATGTTCAGGTGTGCCGAGTGGGGATGAACGAGAACGGCCTCGTCGCGCTGCACAGAAGCGTGTGCTACACTGGCACACGTTGCAGTTTTGGTACCCATAAGGACTTTGTGCGCGCCCGACAGAGTATGATCCTCGGGCGCGTTTTTGTTTGCCGGTCATTTCCGGATGGGCTCATCGCGGCGACACGGATTTCGCACGGTGCGAATTTCGTTGGTTTCTGCACTTATCTGAAGGAGATCGACATGGCAACCGGAACCGTGAAGTGGTTCAACTCCGAAAAGGGCTTCGGCTTCATCGCGCAGGACGGCGGCGGCGCCGACGTCTTCGCGCACTACTCCAACATCGTGTCCAACGGCGGCTACCGTGAGCTGACCGAAGGGCAGAAGGTGTCCTTCGACGTCGTCCAGGGCCAGAAGGGCCCGCAGGCGGAGAACATCGTCACCGCCTGACCCAGCGCGCACCATGAGTCCGGGCCTGCACCCCCACCGGGGTGCAGGCCCGGACCATGTTCCCCAGGATGTCGTGTGGCGTCATGCCGCCTTCCGTCCGTGAAACGACAGCGCTCTCGGTCCGTGAAACGACAGCGCTCGCGCCTTCCGGCGTAACCTTTTCAGCGGGCGAACTGTCCGCGCGCCTACTGATGTAGTGCACAGTTCGCCGTGAGAGACCGGGGCGAGTCTGTGGGCGCCCGAAACTCGGCCGTTGGGGCTGGCCTGGGAGCGGTGGATGTCGATCCCGTCCGCGATCCCTCCGGAACGGAGGCGGGGATTGAACGGACGTGAGGCCGAACGGCGGCGGCCCCGCAAGGATCGCGACATCTTGCTGTCCAGCTGGCTGACGGCTGTGTCCGCGGACGAAGCAAACATCGGTCACCTCTACAGCGAGGTGCACCGCTATCTCGACAACGCTGACCGTAAGACTCCGGACGTACTGGCGGAGTTGAAAGAGTACGGCGCCGACTACCGGAACGTTTACAGTGGAATCGGCCACGGGACGACTGGAAGACGCTTTCGTCAATAGGCCGTTCTACGGTGTGCTGACGCAAGAGCGGGTCAGGATGTTGCTCGGTGCCATCGATGAGCGGATGCAGCGTGACAATCCAAGAACCGAGTCCGCGATGTTCGACTACGACCGTCTGCAGATCGAACATGTGATGCCCCAGTCATGGCGAGACCACGGGGTCCTGCCAGGTGAGAATCTGCATCCGTTGGCCGTTCAGCAACGAGAATAGTTGGTGTACCGCATGGGCGTTCTCATGCCGGTGACCTCTGATTTCAATCAGGACGTCTCAAACCTGGCTTGGACGGTCAAGAGAAACGCATTGGCGGCTCACGCCAAGCTGCAGTTCAGTGCTGAGTTCGCGGGGGTCGAAGCGTGGGACAGTGCGGCGATGGAGAGGCGAGCACGTTCGCCGGCCGGAGTCGCTGCACTTGTATGGCTATCTGCCGACCATCTGATCGACGAACCGGGCTGTGGAGACTCTGCACAGCAGTAGAAAGTGCGCGGTGTCAGAGCCGGCGCGGATTGCCCAGCCTGGTCTTCCAGGCTGGGCCCTCCCGTTCTCTCGTCTCACCGGCCCGATCTCTGGGACCTCGTGCTCGCCCTGGTGCCGCAACGAGTTGGCGGTGGGCGTGCCGACTATCAACTTCCTTTGTGGAGGCGTGCGAAAGCACGGGACAGTTGCGTCAGGTAGGCGACTTCGTCTCTCATGAGGGGCATCGTTGGTGCGATCATCTTGCCGTTGTGATCGTCGGTTCCCCGGTCGGCTTCCAAACGATCTCCCCAGGAGGGGGTGGCCGTCCCGTCGCCCTCATCGCTCTCGCTGGCTGAGAACGCGCGCAGGGCTGAGACGACGGAGCGGGCGTGAATCGTCGCACCCGCCGTAGGTTGCTGCTCCAGGTGCAGATCGCGATAAGGCTCCAGGATGAGCAGACCGTCGCGGATCTCGATCACACGGCGGTACAAGCGATACCCCACGGCATCACCAAGCGTGTGGGTCGGCTGTCTTCTCAGATACGGCATCGCGGTGGTCAACGCCAGCCACAGAGGGTGGAGACGGCGCAGCGCCCGTCGCTGGGCCGCTGCTCGCCAAGGTGCCGCCAGTCGGGGCCCCCACACGCTGATCGTGGGGCCGGCGAGAATGAGAACTACGGCGCCGAAGCCGAGATATGTCGTCGCGTAGGTGGTCGCCCCGGGTGGCAGTGGCAAGGACAGGTAACTCGTTACGACGGTGGCCCCCAGATAGAGGCTGTATGCCAGGCCGCAGAAGTCACCTGCGACAAGAAGATGCATCCCCACTCGTAGATACCGCTGCCGAGCGTACTTCTTGTACCGCCAGGCCAAACGTAGCGTGTCAACTAAAACGGTGACGATGTAGCTGAGGAAGGTCAGGTAGAACCCGGCAACCATGAGGTTTCTACCATAGACGGCAAGGAAGCTGGCGCCCGCGTCGTCTCGGGACCCAGAGCCAAGAAGTAGCACGCCCATGACCGTGATTGCGCCTGCTGCCCAGAGCAAGCGAGTTCGAACCCGTGGAGGGTGGCTGTCTCGGCGGCGCGTCACGTAGGCGATCATCAGCCAGAACGCTGCCGTCGAGCCGAGGAAGAGGCTGAACGCCAGCCAGCGCCCGAGACCGTGGATACCAGTCAGAAGGTCCAGCCGCGGACGTATGTCCGGGGACTGCACCAACGCTCCCAGAGCGAATGCCATCACATGCGCAAGAGAGGCGCTGGCCGCAGGCGAGTGACGGCGGACGGTCAGGTGACGAACCGTCTGAACGGTGAGAGCCCAGATGACAAAGGCTTCTGTCCAATAAAGCGCACTAGTCACGTAAGCGTCCCGCCTGCGTGCCCCAAGTACGCTCGATGTTTCTGATCACATCGGCGATGTCAGGAGGTGGTTCGGTTGCCGAAACGGCATTAAAGCTATGCGTGAGGGCCCGGGGAGCCAGAATGAGATCGGCGAACATCTCTGCCTCGTCTTCGGCAGGACTCGTGTACCCGTTGCGGCAGAGCACACTTTTTATCATCCCGGGATCCAGGTCAGGCAAGAGAAGTCTGTGAAGATCCTCGCTGCGCCATCCGCTGTCATGGTGATCAAGTAGGAGATGACCCAGCTCATGCAGGATGATATGACATTGGTGCAATGGAGAGTCGCTATGGGTGTAACACAGGAAGTCGGTGGACTTTGACTTGATGTAAAGGCCGCATGGGGTGCTGCGAGACGCCGACATGGCGACCAAGCGGATTTGGCGGCCTCGTCGTTCCTCGACACGGTTGATGAATAATCCCATGTCGAATGGGTCGGGCAATACCTCGGTGTCCTCCAGCTCCTCGACCAGTAGTTCGCAAGGCGTGCGCTGTGCCCTCTTCAACGACAACCATCCAGCATCTCGACCGTCCTTGCTTTTGGCCACTCCTGGCAGTCCGCGGCCGTCATCGCACCACATTGCACCGTCACCCTAAGAGGGCACCGCAGACTCCTGATACGGACGTCGGACAGAGGGTCTACTTCTCGGGGTTCATCTTCCGAGCTCACCGGCGCGTTGTGTCCGGGGGCGAAGAAGAAGCCGCCGACGAATCGGGGCCGATGGCAGCCTCCAGGCTGCGGATCGCTTCGATGATCCTGCTGATTCGCTCCCGTCCCTGCGGTGAAGGATCCAACAGGCGGCCCACCAGCCACTGAACCTGGTTATCCCGCATGCTTCTCAAGAGTTTCAGCTGCTCATCGACGCGGCGGATCTGGGCATCCACTCGGGCTTCGTCTTCCGCGCCTAGCTGACCGGGCTCGTAGAGGTAGATCGGATCAACGCCGAAGAAGTTAGCCAGAGCGACGACCTTGTCCAGGCTCAAATTACCCGGCCGCTGCCCCTCTCGGACCATCTGCAAGTACTGACGGGAGATATGAACACGGCCCTCGGTCTGCCGCCGGATGGCCTCGACGACCTCTCCATAGGAGAACTGGCGTCGAGCGGGATTCGGGTCCTTAACGCGCTCAGGATGTAGACGCAGCTGGAAAAGAGTGTCCAGTTTCTCCGCCAAGCTGAGCGGTCTGTCGGGTGTAGGCATGGGTCTCCGGAGCCGGTAGCAGTATGTCAACCAATGTACAAGCGGATCGATTCTCGTGGAATCCTTGGTTGCGCTCCGTGACTAAGTGGGCTGCAGCGCGGTCCTCGACTGGATTTCTCCTCAAGTCCGGGACGGGCCTGAACTGGGCCTTTTCATCCTCGGGTGATCTGGAGCAGCAAGGCACGAGTCGCCGCGATCGGGACACCTACGTGGGGTCGCCGACGATCACAGCCAGACGGGAGCGATCGAACCAGTCGTCCTCCAGGCGCGCCGGTGCGCG
Source organism: Streptosporangium sp. NPDC000396 (assembly GCF_042898655.1). Classification (NCBI taxonomy): domain Bacteria; kingdom Bacillati; phylum Actinomycetota; class Actinomycetes; order Streptosporangiales; family Streptosporangiaceae; genus Streptosporangium; species Streptosporangium sp. NPDC000396. The sequence goes on along the minus strand of NZ_JBIAZA010000034.1, from coordinate 29,457 downwards.
CCTCCACGATGGCCAGCGCTATGGCCTGCGTGGCTGGCCTGATCCGACGGCACCGCAAGGCGATCAGGACACCCTGGCGGGCTCGAACCACGGAACTCATCCAACCGCAGAATCGAATCAGCGACGCAGAACGGGCACGATCCCGGGGATGACTCCCGCCTTGTCTTGAGGCCTCTTCGGGCCAGGGATACCAAAGGAGCCCACCATCAGGACCGGGCCCGTTCTGAACCCATTAGGGGTGCCAGGGCGCCGAAGGTTCCGTGGTCACGCCGTACAAGGGCAGGAATAAACCGGAGTCCCAGTGCGGCATCAGGATGGAGTGGGCTCGCCGTTCAGGGCCGTTCAGGGCTGTTCGGGACTGTTCGGGACAGTCGAATCCCTCAGGTGTGTGCCGCGATCCTCTTAAATGAGGAGGCACCTCCGGAAGTTCTTCTTGGCGGCTCTGTGCCCCGGCTCTGCGGGATCCGGGGCACACCATCGCCTCCATGAGATCCGGGGCAGACCAGGGCCTCCACTCATCCCGGAGCGGCCCCGCCATGTGTCGGGTGTCAACCAAGGCTTCGTAGAACAACATGTTTTGACGTATTGGTTGACAGTCCTGGGTCGTGGGCCCACAGTGGTTTCAATATGTCGCGAGAACTACCTGTAAAAGAAAGCTGAGTCGACGGCTCGCCGCGCGAAGCGGTCATCGGGAGGCTGCCTGGAAGTGTGGGGCTCATCGGAGTGCGACATGGCGCGCTGCACGGGAGCTCTTTCGGGACAGGGAGTGGTCGCGGCTGGAGGAGTGCACGGGGGCCGTCAATTGACCCAGCTCGGGAACGGGAAGTGAAAAGGCTTCGTGGATGGGAAAATATTTTGGTTAATGGGACCGGAACAACCGCCTCGTCGCACGTGACCCACACCGGGGAAAAGGCACTTGACGAGAACTACCGCTTCAGATTCTCGGAAGTTGAGATGGTCCCCATCCACTTACTGCTCTCGGCAGACACGCCGCGGAGCATGGGGGAGGACCTGCAGCACGTGCGTTTGCTCTCCAGTCTGGAGACCGTACTGCCCCCGGTGATCGTGCACCGGCCCACCATGCGGGTCGTGGACGGAATGCATCGGCTACAGGCGGCGGTGCTGCGTGAGGAAAAGAGCATACGTGTACGGTTCTTCGACGGCGATGAACGCGATGCCTTCGTGATTGCCGTCAAAGAGAATACCGCTCATGGTCTTCCGCTCTCCGTCAACGACCGCACGGCGGCGGCTGACCGCATCGTACGATCACACCCACACTGGTCTGACAGAGCAATTGCCAAGATCGCAGGACTGTCTGCCCGGACGGTGAGCAACGTCCGCCGTACCGCATTTCATGGAGACATCCAGCCGATGGCGCGACTGGGGCGTGACGGTCGGGTCCGTCCACTGGACGGTTCCACCGGCCGAATTCGCGCGGCTGAGTTGATCGCAAAAGAGCCACAAGCATCGCTTCGACAGATCGCACAGCAGGCGGGGATCTCGCCGAGCACGGTCCGGGATGTCCGTGAGCGTTTGAGGCGTGGAGAGGGGCCGCTACCGGGTCCGCTGCGGTCCGCCGGTGCGCAGCCCAGGTCGGCACCTCAGAAGCGTCCGCCCACGTCCAGCATCCCGCTCTTGGATGTCCCCTCCAGATCACACTCGGCCCCGGCGTCTCAGTTCGAACGTGACCAGCGCCGGACGTCACCGTTGAACATTCTGATCAAAGATCCTTCTCTCCGGTTCGGAGAGCGCGGCCGACTCCTCCTTCGCTTGCTTAGCGTCAGTGCTTCGCTCAAGCCATCCTGGGAACAACTGATTGACGCGATTCCTGAACACTGTGTTGATTTAGTTTGCCAAGTGGCCAAGGAGAGCGCTTCCGCATGGTCGGAATTCGCTGAGGATGTCGAGCGAAGGGGTGTGCGGCCTAGAGTGCGGGCGGAAGGATAGCAATACCTGCCGCTCTTCGGTAGGTTCAGCGAGATTCACCAAGTCGTGTATTTCGCTGGAGAGGCCCGGGTTCAACCCCGCGTGACGGGCCCTGCGCGACATGTCACAAACACATAGAATTATCGGCCGATTGGTGATGCTCGCGTGGTACTCGCTATAGGGTAGCTGGAGATGCTCATATTACTGTTCTGCGGCTGGTAAGTGTTGAGCGCAGCTTTACGCCAGGTGCAGGGGTGGCGCAGGGCAAAGGATAATCCGTCTGTGACTGTACCCATGCCGGGGAAGCCGAGCATGCTGCGTGTGCTCAACGGCCGCACAGTGCTCAGGACACTGCTTGAGTGTGACGCATTGACCAGTCGTCAGCTCGGAAGTGTTATAGGGCTGTCAAAAACCACCATGTCTCAGATCCTCGCCCAGCTGCAGGAGTACGGGCTGATCGTGGCGGACGGAGTTAGAAGTGAAAACGTGGGGCGTGCGGCGAGGCTGTACCGCATCAACCCGGAAATTGCCTTTGTCGCCGGTCTTGACATAACCCCGAATTGCATATCGGTTGCGATAGCAGACATCTCCGGAAATGTAATAAGTCGCCTTGCCTGCGAGGTCCACGCGCATTCGAAAGAAAATGTTGTGGTGCATTTTCGTGATGCGATATCCGCGGGCTGCAGGTCGGCTGGGATCGGCATCGGCCGGCTGGCTCGGATTGTTGTGGGTATTCAGGGTGCGATTGATCCTAAAACTGGAAGGCTGGGATACGCCAAGCACCTGCCTGGATGGCACGTACCGCACCTTGTTGACTCACTGACCGGAATGCTCGGTGTGCCTACGGAGGTTGAGAACGACGTCAACCTCCTGGCTCTGGCCGAGTTGGAGCATGGCAGCGCGATAGGGTGTGACAACTTTGCGCTTTTCTGGGCCGCGGAAGGCATCGGCGTCGCACTTGTTCTCGGTGGCCAGCTTCATCGCGGCTCGACCGGAGGGGCCGGCGAGTTGGGTTATATGCCTGTCGAAGGTGCGGTAAAGATGCATGAGGTAGGAGCGGACGAAGATTACGGCATGCAGGTTGTGGCCGGAGGACCGAGCGTGCTTAAAGCCCTTCGTGCTCGCGGCTTCAACGGTGACACTCCTGGGGCAGCTGTGCGTGCGGCAGTCGCGACTCTGGTGGATTCCCCGGCTGGCGGCCGTGGCCCAGCCGATGCCGTGGAAGCCCTGAACGAAATCAGCGGCAGAATGCTCACCGGGCTTGCCCCTCTCGTCTCGATCATCGACCCCGAGCTGATTGTCCTCGCTGGCGACACGCTGCTCGCCGGTGGCGAGCGGTTACTCGGGATGATTGAGCGGGATCTGTATCGTGCGGTCATTCCCAGACCGAGGCTCCTGCTGTCCTCGCTCGGAAACGACGCGATCGTCAGTGGGGCTCTCAGTCGTGCCCTGGACCTGGCGCGCGAGGAAGTCTTCAGCCTTACCGACTGGCTGAAGAACATCTGACCGCCCTGGGGTCTTCATGACGCGCGCACCGACGGCCACGCCCAGCATGAGCACCGCGGGAATCCCGAGTGCGAGAGGAAGACCGAGCTGGGCGGCGGTCAACCCGATGAGCACGGGACCCGTGACCATCCCGATGTAGCCGATACTGGAGACGCGCGCGATCCTGCTTCCCGCACGTGCCGGATCTAGGTTCCCCGCCACAGTGAGAACTTGGGGGAAGACGCACGACAGCCCGATGCCGAGCACGCCGAAACCGATGATTCCCCCAAGGGCGGATTGACTAGCCAGCCCTCCTATCAAGCCAGCAGCACTAATCAAGGCGCAGACACGGACGAGCAACGCAGGGCCGAACATCGTGACGATGCGATCCCCGGCGAAGCGTCCCACCATCATGGCCACGGAGTAAGCGGCAAAGCCGTTGGCGGCGAGACCCGGTGAGGCTCCCGTGGAATCCTGAAGGTAGACGGCACTCCAATGTTCGACAGTTCCCTCGGCCAGCATGCTGCAGAAGCCCACGGCGCCGAGGATCCAGATGATCCACGTGCTGGATCGTGGGGTGGGGACGAGGGCCAGGGCGTCCGCGGCTTCCGGGTCGTTCTTGTAGCCCTGGTGCTCCTGCCTGAGAGTCCTTACCTTGAGGCCCGCGAAGACGGCCGACACTGAACCGGGCGCCACTATGAGAAGAAACGTCATGGCTGGGTTGAGTCCTGCGCTTGCGCACAGCCCCCCCATCAAGGCTCCGATCAGCCCACCAAGACTGTAGGTAGCGTGGAAGGACGACATGAGCGGGCGTTGATACGCCCGTTCGACGAGCACTGCGTAGGTATTCGCCGCGACGTCCGCAAGCGCGCCCGTGAAGCCGAACACGAATAGTGCCGCTCCCAAAGACCAGCGCTCCCAGGCAAGGGCTGGTCCCAGCAACGTGAGGACCGCAATCGGACCGGCTGTCCTGAGTATCGCCAGGCTGCCGAACTTGTCGATCAGGAGGCCGGCGGGAAGCAGCCCGATGACCGTTCCCAGAGGGCTGGCGATAAGGACTAGGCCCAGTGTCGCATCGTCAAGCTCGAGATCGTTTTTGATGGACGGAATCCGTGACGCCCACAGCGCGACGACGATTCCATTGAGCACGAAGTAGATCGCCACCGCCCGGCGCACGGCATGAAGATCATTGGTTACGGTTCCAACTGGAGCCCAGGGTCCCATTTAGACTTCCCTATGGAGGGTTGATTACCGGTCAATGTGATGGCGGTCATCTCCACTGCCAGGAGACGTCGTCGTAGGCCAGCCACTGGGCGTAGGAGCGGATTCCGTCGGCTATGGGGACGGCGGTCTGGAAACCCAGGTCGTCGCTCATCCGGTCGGTGCACACGACGCCCGAGGCTCCAGTCTCCGGTGCCGCATTCGCGAACCGGGCCGGCACCGCTTTCACCAGGCCGGTCACCATTTTCGCGAGCTCTCCCACGGTCGTGGGCGACACGGAACCGATATTGAGGACCGGAGTCGTCGATGTTGAGAGAACCACCGCCCGCAGGGCCTGCGCCATGTCGTCCACATGGACGAGCTGAACCTGCTGGTCCGCCTGTCCCGCATATTCGATCGGTTCTCCGCGAAGCGCCTGGCAGATGAATGAGCCCGGTGGATGCCGAGGCAGAACGCCCGGGCCGTAGGGGGTGGCGAACCGCACGACCTGGGTGAGCGCGTCTGACCTGTCAGAAATAGAGCGGCAGATGCTCTCCCCGGCCCAGGCCGCTGCGGCGAAAGGTTCGGCCAGCGATACGAAGGGTGTCTCCTCATCAGCGGGAACCGGCAGGTCCCCGTACACCTGCTGGGTGCTGCAGCAGACCAGCTTGCGGATGCCCGCAGCCATGGCGTGCCCGAGCAGACCCCAGCGGGGGCTGCGGCACCAGGCTTGACGTTCCCCGTAGAAGTCGGTCAGGCCGTTGAGGAAGACGACGGCGGTGGTCGCCGAGAACAGGTGTCGGACGTCCTCCACCGAAGCGCTGGGCGGGATGACGGTGATGCCGGGATGCCCCTGGCCGATCGGTTCGATGTCCCAGCTCAGGACGGCCAGACCGCTGTCGGCGAGGCCTCGGGTGAGGTATTCGGCCAGTGGGCTCCGACCGCCACCGGTCACCAGGATCCGCCGGTCCGTCTTGTTCGGGTGAGACACGACACGGCGAGCTGTGCGCGCTCGCTTCGTGGCCGTTCCCCGTCGAAAGTTCAGCCCCTCCACCAGCCCGGCCCAAGCGAGCGATCGTAGCTCCGCCGCTGTCTCCTCCAAGGTCGCCGCAGGCAGGGAGTCGCACAACCCTCCGGGACCGATCGTTCCCAGGGCCAAGTCCAGGACCGCGTCGGACGAGGCGGTGTCACCACAGCTGTCCTTACCTTGACAGACCGCCTGGGCGCGGAGGATTCCCATCGCGAAAGCGGTCATCCACACACCACGCAGTACCTGTCCGGGCAACCGGCCGGTACCTGTGAAGTCGCGCGCTGGGACCGCGATCCCCAGCCTGCGGAGATAGCTCTCGCAGCTCACCGTCTCCCACGTCTGGTCCGCCATCGCGGGAATGCGGACGGCGCAGTAGGACACTCCCTTCTTGAAGAATGGGATCGCCTCGGTCGCGTCGAGCCGGTGCTCGATGCCGCTGTGGCGGTGGCTGACCTCCACGGCCGAGAAACAGGCCGAGCGGCGGAGACCGTGGGCGTCGTTCTGGGCGAGGCTTACGACGTCACCGTGCTCCACCAGGTTGGGCACGGCCAGGTAGGTCGGCACGCCCGAAATCTTCAGATACCGCTGCATGGTGATGTCGTCGGACCACCCGCGGCCATGGCGCCGCGCATACTCCTCGAACCCGCTCGCGACCTTCGCCGGCAGTACCAATGCCACCAGCGGCGTGTACTCGTTCGCGGCGAGGGCCAGCCGGGCACCGGCGAGGGCGCCCATGCGCACCATCGCGCCGTTTCTGGAGTTCCAGTTGGCGTAGAGGGCTAGAGCCGCGTCGGGAAGCAGTTCGATGGTCTCCCGTACACGGTCTAGGAAGCAGCTGGTTAACTGCGCATCGTCCTGTAGGACCAGGTGATGGGAGGCGCCCGAGGGGACCGCGGACCATGCGCGCATGGCTGTTCGCAGCGGGTGGGGTGAACCGTGAGGTTCGGGGTCGGTGACGAGGTCCAGCCAGCCGCCCGCCTGGCCGTGGAGCAGTCGTTCAGCCATGGCGCGCCGTGAGGGGTGGGTCATCACCACGCCGCTCAGCTTCCTGAAGACCATGGGCGCCATCCTTTCCGGTCTGGATGGGAGAACACGCAGAAGGCGACTGAGGCGTCGTCGTGCTTCTTCGTTCGCGGCCATCGCGAGCAGCGCGCGTCGGCTCGCTCCCAGTTGCGCACCATCTCGATCAGGTTGTTTGGACCCTCGTCGTGTAGCGTGCCCAGGACCTCCTGCCACGTCATCACGCCGTAGCCGTCCACCAGGCAGGAGAGGCCGTCGCTCATCAATGCGGCTCGCAGCAGGTCCTGTCTCGGCAGCCATCCGGTCATCGCGTGCCTGGCAGCCTCAGGGTCGGAACCGGCGATCCAGTAACCGTCCGGGCGGTTGCGTAGTCCCTGGAATCCTCCGGCCAGCTGCTGGCGAAGCTCGGCATCGGCATTCGGCTGGCGTGCCTCCCTGTCGAGAAGGGCCAACCGGTCGTCGGTGAACACCCGAATCCCCTCATCTCGGGTTTCGGCGACCAGCACGCAGTCCGCGAGCACCAGATACTCCACCCATCGCATCGACTCCCGGAGTATCGCCACGGCCGCGGCCGGGGTCCACGGGTGGGTGAGATCGCAACTGCCGCGGTGCAGGTCGGCCACGTCAGCGATTGCGTCCGCCAGGGCGTCGCAGAGTGGGCCCGGACCGCTCGCGTGCTGAAGGATGCGCCGCGCCAGCCGGTCGACGTACCAGACGGTGCCATGGTGGCACCCCGATTCCCGGGTGAACCACTGGCTGACCCCGTCGATTACAAGCACAACGCGAGAACTCGCGAGCACGGCGTCCTCGTTGGCCTCGCCGGTTCCCCGCGCGGTGGCCGACGACACGATCACAGCGTTACCTTTCCGCGGTGCGGGACTTCACGTAGGCCGCCAGGATCGGCTGCTCAGGGGGCAGGATGTCGTCAGGGAGCGCGTCCACCGGGAAGAACCGGAGCTCATCGGCCTCCGTGGCGTCACAGGTCGGCGAGCCGACAGCCCTCCCACGGTAGGCCGCGGTCACGTTGAACACCTGGTCTCCGTTGGGATAGGTGTAGAAGTATTCGGGCCCGGAGAACACACCGATCAACTCCATCTCGACGAGGCGCAGACCCGTTTCCTCCAGGACTTCGCGATGCCCGGTCTGCTCGAACGACTCACCGGGCTCCATCAGGCCACCGGGAAGGCCCCAGTCCCCGGTGTCCGTACGCCTCATGAGAAGAACGCGTTCCTCGTTATCAACGATCACGACCGAGGTGCCGGCAAGGATGAGTGGCCTGGTGCCCACCAACGCCCGCAATTCCATTACGTAGTTCTTCATGTTTCATCCATCTGCGGTCAGGGCGGCGGAGACTTCTTCGCTGTTCCGGTGCACGCGGACGATCGTTTCACATACCCGATCCACGGTTTTCTCTTCGAGCCGGTCGAAGAGAGGCAGCGTGAGAAGTTCTCTGGAAAGACGATCGGTGACGTCCAGCGAGTCCCTGTCGGTCACCGCGGTTGCGAAGGACCGTTGCCGGTGAAGCGGCGGGTCGAAATATTTCCTGGTGGAGATGTTGTCCGCCGCCAGTGCCTCCGCCAGAACGTTTCGAGAAACCCCGAATTCCTCAGCGTTGACGCGGATCACGAAATCCTTGTAGCCGGTCAGAGCTTCGGGTTCGACGTGTTGGAAACCGATCCCGGGCACGCCTGCCAACCGATTGCGATATTGCGCCGCCAGCCGACGGCGGCGATCAAGACGTTCGGGTAGCCGTGCCAGGTTTACCCTGCCCAGTGCCGCGTTCAGTTCGCCCAGCCGCCCGTTGAGCCCGGCGAAGAGACTGTCGTAGTCACCCGGGTTGCCGTAGTTCCGAGCGATGCGAAGCTGCTTGGCGAGTTCTCCGTCGTTCGTCGCGATGAGGCCGCCCTCTCCCGCGGTCAGATTCTTGGTCGGGCTGAGGCTGAAGACCTCGGCGATCCCTCTGCACCCGACCGGGCGACCGTCCGCGTACACCGACCCGAACCCGTGCGCGGCGTCGTAGACCACGTCAAGGCCACGACGTGCGGCGACGGCCTGCAGAGCATCCGCAGCGCACGGCACGCCGAAAATGTGAGTGGCGATCACGACTGCCGAGCTTTCCCCGCTCACGGTGTCTACGCTGGCTGGGTCGAGCGTATAGGTCAGATCGTCGCAGTCTGCCAGCACGGGGACCAAACCGCTCCAGATGGCGGCGTGGCCGCTGGCCATGAAGGTGAAGCTGGGTAAAATCGCTTCTCCGGTGGCGGATAGGCATCTCAGCACCAGCATGAGACCCGCAGTGCAGCTGTTCACCGCGATGACGTTCTCCACCGAGAGGAACTCAGCGGCTTCGCGCTCGAAGTCCCGCACCTGGTCCGCGTTGGTGATGTAGCCGGACTCCAGAGCTTTCCTGAAAGCCGCGAACATGCCCTCCTCCACGTCGAGGGCCGGCCGCGTCACCGGGATCGGGGAGGCGAACTCGGGGATCCCGGTGATCACTGCTGGCTTCTTGCCCTGCATCATGCTGATCGCTCTCCTCACTGGGAAGTAGTGAATGACATCTGCGGCCAGGAAGGCACACTTCCGTCCAGGAAGTCGAAATCTCGCTGCGCCAGCCTGGCCTTCAGCGTGTCGTGGTCGCTGTATCTCCGGCTTCGGTAGTCGAGGTAGTCGCCCGTGCGGATGGCATCCCGGATCTCTCGTATTCCGTCCACTGGTGATCTTTCCGGCGTGAAGTTGACGTGTTTCCGGATACGATCAAAATTGACCCGGTAGTCCCGGCCGTCGTTGTGATCATCGTCGATGACCAACTCGGCCTCGGGAACCTCTCGCTTGATCAGTTCGCCGATCTCCCGGATGCGGAAGTTCTGCTCGTTGGATCCGCAGTTGAGTATCTCCGGAACGCCGTCGGCTTGCTCTCCCCTCAACACTGTGGCGATCGCCCTGGCCGCGTCCTGGACATGCAGGAAAGGACGCCACTGCGCGCCGTTTGCCACGGTTATCTTCCGGTCCAGCACCGCCCGCGCGGTCATGACGTTGATGGCGAGGTCGAATCTCATCCTGGGAGCGATCCCGTACAGGGTCGCGAACCGCAGGATGCGGGGCGAGAAGTCGGCGTCCCTGACCGACAGCAGATAGTGTTCCGCGTGTATCTTCGTTTCCGCATACACCGACTTCGGATGAAGAGCCGAATGGACGTCAGCCTCGGCGCCCCAGGACACTCCGTAGTTGCTACACGTGGAGGCGAACACCATCCGAGGCACACGATGCTTCCGGCATGCCTCAGCGAGCCGTACAGTGCCGATGTAGTTGGTTTCCCAGGCGAGATCCTGGTCCAGGCCGCAAGCAGGGTCACCCACGATGGCTGCCAGGTTGACGACCACGTCCACACCGTCGAGAAGGCTCTCCCAGGGGCCTACCTCACGGATGTCCCCCTTTACATAGGAGGCGTTCGCCATCCGGAGACCGGAGATCAGACCGTTGTCGACGACGATCACCCGGTCGCCCTCACCGGACAGCCGTTCCACCAGCGCCGATCCGACATATCCACAGCCGCCGGCGACAAGTACCGTACGTCGTTCCATCGAAACTTACCTTCCTGTTCTCTCTTGGGGGGCTCGTGGATTTCGGTGCGGAGACGCGCTCCAGGCGTCAGGGACACGCGGTTCCACGAGGTGAGCAGGGATCAACCGATGTCTGGGGTCGCCGTGCGCCACTGCAGGGGCTTACCGGGAGCGGTGGCGAGCAGCCGGCCGCCGTACCCGGCCAGCTCCGTGTGCCGCGCGGCATCACCGAGCTCGGCCCACGGAGCTGTGGTGCGCAGCGGAAGGCGGGTCACGATCCTGTTCGCCTCGCTGATGCCGAAGAGGCGGCCTCCGGCTGTGGTCAGACAGATCATGTCGCTGTCTTGACCATCAATTCTCTGCCAGCCTTCGGCCTTCCCGAGCAGGCGGATGGGCAAGTGCCACAGCGCACGGTCGGAGGTGACGACGAAGATGGTTTCGTCCGCGATCGCGATCGCCGTGGCCCGGTCGGGCGCCTCTCCGACGACCTTCCACGTGGCTGGGGCGGTCGTGCCCCACCGGTACAGGATCCGCCCGTCCTCGTTGAGCGAGTAGAGGCCCACCGGCGGCCCTCCGTGCGCCTCCCGCGGTGACGCCATCGCGATGACGCCGGGTGCGTCCCCGGCAGCACGCCACCGGAGATTCTGTCCACAGACCTCGCGGCAGACCAGCGATCCGTCGCTGGTCACTCCGAATAGGGAGTTGTCACAGGCGGCCAGGGCGCGGATGTCAGCTGCCTGGCCTATGGTCTCGAAGCCGGTAGGGAGCAGCGGCCGGGAGAGCCGCTCGACGACGTTCTGCGTGATGCGGGCCACCACCGGGTCGCTCAGCGAGCTACCCCAGTTCACTGTGGCGGCGTTGAAGACGGTGCCGGCTCCGAGCCGGAAGATTCCCATCGTCGCCGCCCCGCCCTGGCCGTAGTCGCGCCAGTGAGAGAGGTCGGCCGTGGCCAGGACGACGAAGGAAGGCGGTGCCCCATCCTTTCCCGTGGCTCGCGGGATCCCGTCGATCTCCTCGTAGTGGACGGCGTCGGTCTCGTAGCCGACGGCCCCGAAACCGAACTTGTCGCCATCGGTGAGGCCGGTGCCGGCGAAGACCCAGTGGTCGGCGAACCGAACGGTGTACGCCTCCGACGCCATCACCTCGGTGTTGTCCCAGCAGCCCGCGCCGTGCCGGAAGCTCACTCCTATCAGACTGTTCTCTGGATAGTTGACAGGGGCGCTCGACCACTCCACGGTGGCCCGGAGCGGGTCGATCAGGGCGATGGGGTCACTGAAGGCGTCGCGGAAGCAGACCATCGTCCGCATGTCATCCTCGAAGCGGACCTGCCACCAGCACGTGTTACCGGAGAAAACGGCGAGATTGCCACCCTTTTTGACAAAGTGTTCGACGGCCTCGCGCATCTCCAGCGACCAGTATTCGTCATGGCCGTTGACAACCAGAAGCTGATAACCGGCGAGTAGGTCGTCGCCATCATGCAGGTCAAGCCCGGAGCAGTATTCGACGTGGTGAGACGATTCAGCCAGCCAGCGCAGCAGCCCCTCTTCCCAGCGCTCGGGTGGTGGCCCGCCGCCGGGCCTGTCGAAAGACACTTTGGTCGCCCGATCGGGCTGCTCTGTCTGGTAGAGCCCCTGATGCGCCACGCCGACCTCATTGTAGGCCTGCCATGTGGGAAAAGGCAGTGATATGAGGACGGGAGAGGTCTCCCCCGGGACCGCAGCGCGGACAACAAAGTAAACCTCTTCCTGGCCCGGCGAGAGGGCAGCGCGGTACAGGCCGCTCGGCCAGTCTCGTGCGACCTTCAGGATCCATGTATGCCCGGTGAAGAGCTCTTCGACGAGGCTCTCACCGCTAATCACGTTCTCAACCCTGACCCGGCCTGCGGGGATTTCCGCCCCGTCCGTGCGGATGTGGAATGCGAGAGTCTTTCCCTGAACGCACGACGTGGCTTCCGCATAAGCGCGCAGCATCGAGAGCGGCCTTTCGGAGTGAAATGTTTGGAAATCGACGGGACGATCTTCCGTCCATGGTCGTGGGTGTCTCGCAAGCGGTCCGCGAATTCTTCCGGATGCCACCTCGGGATCCCCGCTGGTGTGGTTGAAGATGTCTCGCACCCGCCCACTCGTCCGCAACGGACGGGTGTATACGGACGCCTAACCGGACTCGCGTTCCCTTTGTTTCCCTGATGCCAGGAGATGCCGGTGGCGCGTTGGTGATCATAGGTAGGTTCATGCTTTGCTGCAAGGAGGAAAATGGGTGTTCGTCATCATTTTTAGTACCCAGGCATGTCGATCCGCATTTCAGGGCACGATGGCTCTTCCTGTCAATAGTCAACCTCGGCCTCAAGGGGCGTTGACATATGTTGAAAATGCCTGATATGTATATGAATCATATGCTTAAGTGGGCGTCATTTTTATATTGACGCCTGCGCGGGTGCCATGGTCATCGCGAACGGTCTTGCTCTGACGCGCGCGAACGGAAGCGCCGGAAGTGGTGAGCGGCCGACGGTACCCGAATTACCTGCGCATTCCTCGCAGCCCGCGCAACGGGCTTCTGGTGCCGTCGCCGGTCCCGGCGTACGGGACACTTCTGGTCACCAGGTGCCCCTTCTGATGCGACGCGACAGTCTTCCTGAGGAGGAACATGGGAAAAATACTTGCCGTCTCGCCTCATCTCGACGACGCCGTTCTGTCCGTGGGAGGGCATCTCTTCGACCTCGCCGCCGCCGGCCATGACGTGACCGTTCTGACAGTCTTCGCCGGGCACGCGCAACCGCCCTACACCACTATCGCCAGACGTTTTCATGACATGTGGAAGTTGCCCGACGAGCCGGTCGCCCACCGCCGAACAGAGGACATCAACGCTGTCGCCACGTTGGGCGGGACTCCCCGGCACGGTGATTTTCAGGACGTCATCTACAGGATCGATGCCGAAGGGAACGGGGTGATCGACGATGATCCGACCGATCCCTCGGTGGACGACGAGCCGAAGCTCACTGAGGAGATCACTCGCTACCTCGATGGTGTCGTCGACGAGATGCGACCCGAGCTGATTCTCACCTGCGCGGCGATCGGCGACCACGTGGACCACCGCCGGACCCGCGATGCCGTTCTCGCGACCACGCTAGGGACGAGGACACCGTTGCGACTCTGGGAGGACCAGCCCTATGTCACGGCGCAGGGTGGTCTTCCGCAGCTGGAGGTGTCCTCTCCGGTCAGCGCGCGACCGGTCGCGGTGAGCGAGGCGGGCTGGAGGGCGAAGATCAAGGCGATCGGTTGTTACGCCTCCCAACATGGCATGCTCGCAAAGGGCGGAGACCTCTACGCGTCGCTGGAGGCGATCGCTGCCGCCAGGGCGCGGGACTCCGGCATCGGGACGAAAGCGGAATTGTTCTGGGAGGTGTGCTGAACCAAGCGGGGCCGTGGGTGCTTGTCCATGGCCGTCACGGTGACGACGCCGGCGCCTTTGACGATCCGGCTGCCTAGCGCCACGTCGAAGGTTCGGCGCTGCGGCAGCAATCGCAACGATCGTGTTATCTGCGGCTTTGCGGATCATCGAGTCCCGCCCGGAGCGGGCGATCGGATGATCGCCATGGCCGGTGGCCTGTCCGCGAGGCCGTCGCGGCGATTCACGGGTGTTCAACTGCCGCAGGCCCTTGGTTGAACACCCGCTCCTCAGCTGAAGTCTTCACCGGATCTGGGCCTGTGGCGGCCGAAAGTCGGCCTGACGCCGAAGCTGAGCGATGCCGAGCCGGTCACCCTGGCGGTGATGCAGGCCCTGCTCGGCTTCACCTGCGAAGCCCGCTGGTTGCGCCACGCGCACGCCCACCTGCGCCCGTTGTTCCCCTGCCTGCCCAGCGGCCCGGCTACAACAAGCGGTTGCGCCGTACGGCCCCGCTCATCGGCCGCCTTATCCGCCTGCCGACCACCGGCACCGCGTTCTGGTCCGATGACGTGTGGGTCGCCGACTCCACGCCGGGGAATGCGGCCGCTCACGACAGACCGCCAAGCGCTCGGAGTTGGCCGGCTGGGCCGAGTACGGCTACTGCGCCAGGTGGTCGCATCGGTCAAGTCGCATCGGTCAACCAGACTCTGAAAGGCCAACCTGACCTGGAACGGCATGGTGGCCGTACCCCCGCGGGAGTGATCGTCCGCGTCCTGCACCGCCTTCTCGCCCTGACCGCCGCTCTTTGGCACAACCACACCACCGGCCAGGCCGTACCGCGTTCACTGACCGCCTACGATCACCGATTTCCCCTTGGAATGGATCGTCTAGAGAGCGCGTCCGGTGAAGAGAGGACGCAGCCGGTTGTCGAACATGGTCAGCGCCGACCCGATGGCCATGTGCATGTCCAGGTACTTGTATGTGCCGAGCCGCCCTCCGAATAGCACTCCGGCTTCTGACTTCGCACGCTTCCTGTAGCGGGCGAGTACCTCCCGATCGGCCGCGGAGTTGATCGGATAGTACGGCTCGTCATCGCCTTCGGCGAATCTCGAGTACTCCCGCATGATCACTGTGCAGTCGTCTGGGTAGTGGGTTCGCTCCGGGTGGTAGTGCCGGAATTCGTGAATTCGCGTGTACGGAACAGCAGGATCTGAATAGTTGATCACCGGAGTGCCCTGGAAGTCTCGTATCGGCTTGGTCTCCAGTTCGAAATCCAGCGTCCGCCAGCCCAGTCTGCCCTCGGCGTATCCGAAGTATCGATCAAGCGGCCCGGTATAGACGACGGGTACGGATCCCGCGAGATTCGAGCTGAGATCAAAGAAGTCGGTTTGGAGCCGGATCTCGATCCTCGGGTGCTCCGCCATGCGCCCCAGCCAGGCTGCGTAGCCGTCACGAGGCAGTCCCTCGTAGGTGTCCTCGAAATATCGGCCGTCGAAGGTGTAGCGCACAGGGAGGCGAGAAATGATGTCGGCGGGCAGTTCCCGGGGATCGGTCTGCCATTGTTTCACGGTGTCTTCTCGTGACCTGACCGGTGCCATCGTCCGACTGTCGCACCAGGTGGGCGGAGTTCCACTGGCCGCCTGGGATCCTTTCCTACTCGCCGTGGTGATCGCTTTCGCCGGTCCCGGCGCGGTGCGAATGACCACCGATCTCAGCGGCGTTCACGGCGAGGATCGTGTTCAGGTATGCAGGTCGTAAAGACGCGTTCAGTTATCGCGGCTGGATAGCTCGGCCAGTTCGAACTCGCCGTGTAGCGCCGAGATGTCGGCGAACGCCGTGATCCGGACTACCAGGTCCGGCTCCAGCAGGATGTCGTCCGCCCAGGCTCCTGGTCGGCGCCGAGCCGGAGTGGGGGTCAACTGGTGTCGGTGAACCGCAGGTAGTAGCCGTCCGGATCGTGGACGCGGAAATCGGTCAGGCCCCAAGGACGGAGCTTCAGGTCCTCAGCCAACGGCCATCCCGCTGCGATGACGCGATCACGTTCGGCGCGAACGTCGTCGACCTCAATGACGATCTCCGTCCCGTCCGGCACGCTTCGAGCAGCCCGGTCGACTGGGCGCCACGCAAGCGCCGCCCCGATCCGCACACCGTCCCTGCGCACGGCGGCATAGCCCGAGCCGGTGTCCGCCTGGACAGCGGTGAAGCCCAGTACCCGCTGATAGAAGTCGAGGAAGGCGACGAGGTCGGCGACGAACAACTCGATCCGTAACTGCACTGGCATCTATCGCCCCATCGGAGAGTCTGGGCCGAGGATGTCAGCGTTGATCTCATACACGAGCTCGGCCATGCCCGCCACTTCTACCACGGTGACCCCGGCAGCGGCGAGTATCTCCACGCCCACGCAGTCCGCGACGAACAGCGACGGTTCTCGCGCTGCGAACACCACGCGCCCGATCCTGGCGGCGAGGATGAGCTCGGCGCAGCTGTGCGGCCTGGAGCGCCGCGCGCTGCAGGGTTCGAGCGAGGTGTAGAGCGTCACCCCGGTCAAACGCTGGTCGATGCTCAGTCGGCCCAGTGCCGACTCCTCGGCATGACAGACCTCGTCGGAGTCCCGTGAGTAACCGCTGGAGATCGAGAAGCCCGTCGCGTCAACGACGACGCATCCGACGCTGAACGCTGTGGCGGACGGCGGGCAGCGCCGGGAGAGCTCGATCGCGTGCGTTAGCCAGTGCCGGTCCGCGTCCGTGGGGCGGGTCATCGGTCAGACCTCCGTAAGCCGGTAACGCAGTAGGACGACGTCGCCGATCTGCCGCACGCCCTCCAGCGTGAGGTCGCGGCCGATGGCGGTCGGTGGGGCACCAGGGTCGAAGAAAGCGGGGGCATCGCGGTCACCGATGAGCATCGGCGACACGACCAGTTGCAACTCGTCGGCTAGTCCAAGGGATAGGAACTGGGTGTGGACGGTCGTGCCGCCCTCAACGAGCAGCCGCGTCACACCGCGGTCGCCCAGATCGTCCAGGACTCGGCCCAGGTCCAGCGGATTGCCGCCGTTGGCCACAGCGGCGGCCCCGGCCAGGCGCCGCCGTACGGAGGACAGAGCGGGAGTTGGGGCGTAGACGAGCCTGTCGCCCTCGCCGTAGAAGAACTGGTGATCCGGGGCGAGCCCGGTCGCGGTGACCGTGACACGCAGGGGTTGCGCTGGACAGCCGCGGGCCAGACGAGCCTCAACTCGGGCGGCGGAGCGTACCCGCAATCGGGGGTTGTCCGCTCGGATGGTTCCCGCGCCGACCAGGATGGCGTCGCAGTCGGCGCGCAGCGCGTCGACCCGGTCGAGGTCAGCCTCGTTGGAAAGGATCAGCCGCCGGTCCGACGCGTCGTCGATCCGCGCGTCCAGGGACATCGCGCAGCTCAGGATGGTGTAGGGGCGCACGCCCGCTCCTTCCGCCTGCTTCCGTGCCGCGCGCCGTCACGCAGCGCCGTCCAGGCGGTATCGACCAGCAGGTCAAACCGGCTGGCCCACCGCTCGACAGCCTGCGGTCTGCACAGCCCACCCTCGACGTAGGACAGCAGCGCCGCATCGCTCAGGGAAGTACGGTTCCGCAGCGGCTCGGCGTCAGGGTTGACGACCGCGGCGGTGAAGCCCAGGGTGAACGCCGAGAGATAGACCTCGCGGACCAGACGGTGCGCGGCCGCACGCCGCTCCGGCAGGGGGCGTAGCCGGTCCATAACTTGGGCGGCGGCGGCCCGCACCGCGCCCCAAGGCAGCCCGACGGCCGCGAGGTGGCCACTGCGCGTCTGCGTCTGCCATCGGGCCCGCCCTCGTCGGGACGGCATTCGCAGCAGTGACCGCCGGTGGTCGAACCTCGGCCAGGCCGGGATGTCCGGAGCGCACGACTCCACCGCCGCGGCCAAGTGGCGGCTCTGAAAACACACCGCTTTCCTGACGCCCTGGAAATCCCAGCCGCTGAGGCTGGCCAGCTCACGGTGCTCGACGAGGTTCGGCGTGCGCAGCAGAGGTGGGAGCGCCTGGGTGGCGAGGAACCGCACCATGACCTCGTCGTCATCGGCCTCACCGGCACGGGCGGCGGCGGTCGCGGCCTCGGCGAACCCGTGCGCCGTCGCGCAGGGCATGACGACTGCGAGTGAGGGGAAGTACTCGTCGGTCATCGGCGTCACCCACGTGTGGCCAGCGAACATCGCCACCCGGGCGACCGAGCCGTTCCAGCTCGCGGAGTTCGCATACAGGGTCAGGACCCGCTCCGGATGGGAGTGCACGGCCCGTTCCACGAGCGGCCAGAAGTCCCGGGCCGGCTCGGCGTCGTCCTGCACCACCAGGTGGTGCGTGCTGCCGGGCGGGCAGCTGGCCCAGGCCCGTGCGGCGGTGCGCAGGGGACTGGGCCGTCCCCCTGGGTCGGGGTCGAAGACGACCGCGGTGCCCCGGCCAAGCTCGGCAGCCAGGCGCCGGGCGTCGACCGCCCGGCGCGGGTGCGCCATGACCGCGGAGCTCATCACCGGTTGAGTCATGTTCTGGCCCCGTTGGCGTCCGCGAACCGGTCCGGCTGGCCGATAGGGCCGTCGGGCACCCAACTGAGTCGGGGGATATGCCGATTGACGATATCGCCGTCGACCAGCTTCGCGGACTGCTGATGCCGCAGGTGGCACATCCGATCGTCGAAGTAGTGCACCGCAGTCGCCAGGTGCAGGCGGAGCAACACATCCATGTCCTCGCCTCCCCACCCTTCGTGTCGTTCATCCCAGCCGTTGATGGCGTCGAACACCGGCCGTCGCAGCCACACGCAGCCGCCGGGGGGCCGTCGTACCAGGAATCCGCGTAGCAGATTCCAGTCGACGTTCAACTCGCCACCCTCGCAGCGGCGCTGTACAGCTGTCGCAGTCGCCGCCGTGTCGAGGTACAGCATGTCGCGGTAGGGGAGGAAGGCGCCGAGCCCGTCGGCGTCGAACCTGGTCAGGTTGCGTGCCACGAAGTCCGCGTCGACCAGGACGTCGGCGTCGAGCACGCACAGGACCTCGGGCTGGCACCGGGCATGCCGTACACCGAGGTTGACGGTCCAAGACTTGTTGAAGGCACGCGGATTGGCGGCGAACAGGTACTCGTCGGCCAGCGCGGAGACGGCGGCCTGCCACCGGGGCTCGGTGTCGGTCTCGACCACGACGACCCGGTAGGCGTCCCGCGCCGCGGTTTGGTCGCGCAGCGCGCGCAGGCAGGACAACAAGCGAGCGGCCCGCTCCCCGGGCTCGCCGCGGTCCTGGAAGGGGATGATCACCGCAACCCGGGGGGCTGTCTCATTCGTGCCCGAGGGCGGCTGGTCGCCCTCAGCTGCGGCGGCCGTCGCGTGACTGCGCCGGTAGGGCTCCTTCGTGGCGGCCGCTATGTGGTCATAGCGCGCGCCCAAGTGGTAGCCGATGCGGACGTGGGGTGCCGCCACCCGCCAGGCCTGCACCAGGCCGTCCAGTATCGCGGGTTGTCGGGCGTACGCCTCGGTCAGTACGGCGCGCAGGTTTCGGTAGGCTCGCACGTCGCCAGGCGCGCCGGACAGGTTCGCCGCAGCCAACCTGATCTCCTCGGACCCGTGCTCCAGCAGGTAGGCGGTCACCGGCTGGAGCCAGCGAATGGTGCGCTGCCAGTAGAAGACGTTGGCGGTGCGCGCGTCGGAGTCCGCAGAGATCACCACCGCGTCGGCCGCTGCGGTGGCCAGCCGACCGCCCGGGGCGCTCACGGTGCCGACGCAGCTGTCTCACGGGCCACTTCGTAGACCTTCCCATCGTACGAACTGGCGAGGAAGATGTCCCGATCGGTGTCGTAGGCCAGCGAGGAGATGCCGGCGGCGGTCGGCCGGGTCGTCGTCCAAATCTCCCGGACGCGGTCGTAGACCGCGATGAGGCCGTCGTACGCGCCGGTGGCGATGTGGTCGCCGGCGGCACTGGCGGCGACGCACTTGATGGAGTGCGTGTGCGGGGTCGCGATGGCCTGCGCGGTGAAGTCGGGAGCCCAGATCCGCAGCAGGAGATCGCGGCTGACGCTGGCGAACCAGCCGTTACCCAGCGCGGCGCAACCGTTGGCGATCTTGTCGTGCGCTCCGGGGATCCGCTTGATCAGCTCACCGGTGAGCGCGTGGTGCCACGCGGCCCCGGTGTCGGCGCAGACGGAGAAGATCAGGTGCCCGTCGACCACGACGCCCTTAACCGCGTTGTCGTGCAGCCGCAGGTCGCCGGCGTGCTCAGCGGTGCCGTCCAGGTGAATGCGCAGCAGGACACCCTCGCCGGTGTAAGCGCCCACGATGGTGTACGGCACGCCGTCGCGGTCGAACGTGGCCCCGCAGTTCAGCGGCGACCGGTGTTGGTGGAGCAGACTCCCGGTGCCGGCGTCGAATATCCGGCCCATCTGCCCTCCGGTGACGATCAGCCCAGCGGAGGGGGTCAGGAAGTTGCACAGGCTGCCCAGCCGCCGGACCTCGGTTCGGGCACCGTCGGTCACAGCCCAGACGATGCCGGCATCGCCGACAGTCAGGACCTGGCCGCCGGTCGCGCACACCGCGTTGACCCCTTCAGTTACCGCGATGTTCTCGTCGAGCCAGGTGCCCACGCCATAGTCGTAGGTGCGGTAGGAGGCGCCGAAGGTGCCCAGTACCAGGGTCGTGCCGGCGGCGAAGGCGCACGACCGGGGCCACACGTCGGCGGGCAGGTCGGTCTGCGCGACCTTGTCGAGCCCGTCGGAGTCCAGCCGCCACAGGTACATCTTGCGGTCATAGCTCAGGCTGACTAGTAGGCCGCGCTCGGAGGAGAGGACCAGGCGCTTCACGCCGGCGTCGTGTGCGGGGACGACGACCTTGCCGCCCTCGCGCAGGATGATGATCTGTCCAGCGTCGTTGCCGGCGTAGATGGTCCGATCCGGGCTGATCACCACGGTGTCCGTCTCGATGCCGCCAAGGTCGATGTCCTCGGTCATCGCGTCGGTCTCCAGCGACCAGCGCTTGACAGTCCCGTCGTCACTGGAGGTGACGAGCTCTCGCGCACCGCGCACCCACTCCACCGAGATGACGTCGGCGGTGTGGCCGGTGAACAGATGCGTCAGCCGGCCCTCGAAGTCATAGACGCGGACCTTGTGGTCGCGTGAGGCAGTCGCGACGAGTGGCTGGTCGGGGTGGAACACCGACATCTCGACGTCGTCGCTCTGGTCGCCCAGCACGGCTAGGAGTCTGAGCTCGGGCACCTGCCACAGGCGGGCGGTGTAGTCGCTGGACGAGGTGACCAGCCGGGTGCCATCAGGGCTGAACGCGCACTGATTGGCGAGGTGGTCGTGGTATGCGCGGGACAAGGGCTCGCGGGTGCGCTGGTCCCAGAGCACGATCTGGTTATCGTACCCGGCCGTGGCGATATATCTTTCCTGGAAAGCCGCGATCCCGCTGATCGGACCATGGTGCTGAATCATGATGAGACCTTCTCCTCATTGCTCGGGCCGAGGCTGTTGAGATGGCCGAGCAGTTGGTCTTTGGTACGTAGGTAAAAGAAATTGTGGGGATTCACGAAGCCGCTGTGCGGCAGCCTTTCCACGCCGATGCCGCCATCGACAAGAGCCGCCATCTTGGCCGGGTTGTTGGTAATCAGACGGACACGGTCGATGCCCAGCCAGCGTAAGGCGGCAACCGCCGGCGTGTAATTCCGCGAGTCCACGGGCAGGTCCAGCTGAATGTTTGCCTCGACCGTGTCGAGCCCTTTGTCCTGGAGGGCGTAGGCGCGGATCTTGTTCGCCAGCCCGATGCCGCGGCCTTCGTGCCGCAGCAGGTAGAGCAGGATCCCATGGTCGGCCTCGAAGAGCAGGTCGATAGCCCCCTGCAGCTGTGGGCCGCAATCGCAGCGCATCGACCCGAGGACGTCGCCGGTGAAGCAGGCGCTGTGCAGCCGCACCAGTGGGGGGCCGGTCTTGGCCGATTCCACGCGGTGCACGATGGCCGCGACCTCCTCCGGGCCATCCGACCCTTTGCCAAAGATGTGAAGGTCGGCCACCCCTGAGAGGGTGGGCAATGTGCAACTCGCCTGCAGAGTTATTTCTGCACTCATTCACATACCCCTATTTGTGTTTAGTTGGCAGATGGTATCCAGCGTTGTTTGGGGTGACAAGGCGATGCGATATGAGGCGTTCAACTGGCGCCGATATCCAATTGAACATCGGTTATCGTGGGGAAATTCGCTGAGGAGCCGAATCGTGCACAATATTTCTGCCATTGGGTCGTTGGCGCTGCGGGCGAGTCCGGGGCTACTCGCCGCCTCGATCGCGCTCAATCTCGTGATGGGGGCGCTGCCAGCGGTGTCCATAGTCTGGATGAGCATCATGTTCGACCTGCTGGGGCGGGCGGCCGACACCGGCGAACTGGCGGTCGCGATCGGGCTCGCTGTCGGCGCGTTCGTCCTGCAGCAACTGCTGGCCCCCTTCCAGACCGCGCTCGGCGAGATGATCATGCGGTGCGTGGACGGTCACTGCGTCACGCGGACGATGAGGGCCGCGCTTGTCACCGCGCCGATGATGGCGTTGGAGGAACGGCACGGCGCCCAGCTGCTCGCGGATGCCCGTGACGGCTTCGATCGCGTGCAACCCACCCCTGGGGACGCCGTCGCGGGAACCTTGGCCCTGATTGCCCGCTACACGTACCTGCTGACCACGGCGGTTCTCATCGGTGTGGTCCTGGGGCCGGTCCCCGCCGCGATCATGACTGGGACGGCGCTGGTGGTCAGGTTCGGCCAGCGGCGGTCCCTGGGGCGCTTCTCCGCACTATGGAGCGGTCTGATCGGCGCCCGGCGGAAGGCCGCTTATCTGCGCGGTGCTGTGTCGAGCCCGCAATGGGCCAAGGACATCCGGTTGCTGCGTCTGCTGCCCTGGTTGCAGGTCAGGCACGATAACGACTCTCGGGACTACTTCGCGTTGCTCTGGTCGGGGCGGCGACGCATCTATTTCGCGCCCTTCCTGGGGCACTCGCTGGTGGCGCTGCTCGGTGGCGGGCTTGTCCTGGTGCCAATGGCGCGGGAGGCCGCGACGAGCGGGCTCACCCTGTTTGAGCTGTCGCTCGCGATCCAGGCGACCCTGGTCCCGATCCGCTTCGGCGTCTTCTTCCCGGAAAGCGACGTCAAGACCCAGGTGGGACTGAAGGCATACCACGCGCTTGCAGAGTTCGAGCGGTCCGCGCTGCCCCAGAAGGACACCATCCCCGTCGTAACGGCGCCTAACACGCTCCAGGAGGCGATTCGCTTCGAGAACGTCAGTTTCGGTTACGGAGATCAGGCCGTGCTGCGCGGCCTGGATCTGGAGATCCGGGCCGGTTGTTCGACGGCGATCGTCGGGCTCAACGGCGCGGGCAAGACCACCCTGGTGAAACTGCTGGCCAAGCTCTACGAACCCGGGGGCGGGCGGATCACGGTCGACGGGACCAGTCTGTGTGAGATCGACGCCGATCTCTGGCAGCGGCGGATCGCCATCATCTTCCAGGACTACGTTAGGTATGAGCTAAGCGCCGCCGACAACATCGGCCTGGGGGCGCTGCCCCTCCTGCACGACGAGGCCGCGCTGCTGGCCGCGGCCGAGCGCGCGGGCGCGGTGGAGGTCGTGCGGTCACTACCCGAGGGGCTGCGCACGCCGCTGTCCAAGGCGTACTCCGGAGGCAGGGACCTGTCCGGGGGGCAGTGGCAGCGCATCGCGATAGCCCGCGCCTTCCTGGCCGTGGCCGCGGGAGCCTCGACGCTCGTCCTCGACGAGCCAACGGCCCAGCTCGATGTGCGGGCGGAGGTGGAGTTCTATGACCGCTTCCTCGACCTCACCCAGGGTCTGACCACGGTCATCATCTCCCACCGTTTCTCGACGGTGCGGCGCGCGGACCGGATCGTCGTCCTTGAACATGGCAGGGTTGCGGAGGCTGGCACTCACGCTGAGTTGCTTGACCTGGACGGGCGCTACGCCCATCTGTTCCGGTTGCAGGCCCGGCGTTTCGCCGACGACCACCCGCTGGAGCCGACTCAATGAGATCGCTGTTGCGCGCGGTGTCCGCGCTGTTCGTCCTGGCAGCGCGGACCGACGGCGGCCGGCTGACCCGTGCCTCTGTACTGATGCTGCTCGGTTATCTGGCTACGCCGCTCATCTCCCTGGCGTTGATGGTGCTCACCAACGCTGCGATCGGGGGGGACATCGCGGCAGCCACCTGGTCCGCGTCGGCCGTGGCTGTGCTCCTCGTCGTGGAGCTTATGGCCATGCACTTCGCGCACCTGTTGTACTTCGAGGTCGGCGAGCTCGGCGAGGTGACGCTCAACGCCCGACTGGCCGAGCTCGTGCAGGGCGCCCGGGGCGTGGAGCACTTCGACGATCCCGAGGTGGCCGACACCGTGGTCCTGATACGCGAGGGGTTCGCGCAGACTCGCGACGCCATCGAGGCACTGCTCCAGCTGTGCGGCCTGGCCCTCCAGACCGTGCTCACCGCCGTCTTGCTGGCCTGGCTGGATCCCTGGCTGCTCCTGCTGCCGCTGGCTGCGCTGCCACCCGTGCTGATTGGCGATCGCGCGCAGCGCGTGCTCGATCGAGTCAAGCAGGAGACAAGCGAGGACGCTCGGCGCGCGGCCCATCTCCTCGCGCTGGCCACCTCAGCGAACTCGGCTAAGGAGCTGCGACTATTCCACGTGGCGGGGGAGGTCATCGACCGCCACGTGGGTTATTGGTCGCAGATATCGGTCGCATTAGGTCGGGCGCACCTGAGAAGCGCGGCGCTGCGCGGTGCCGGACAGCTGGTATTCGCCCTGGCGTATGGTGGGGCCATCGCCATCGTAATCTCTCGGGCCGTCGCGGGTGAGGTCGACCTTGGCCAGGTCATCCTGGTCATCGCTTTGGCGGTCCAGGTTGGCGCGCAGGTCTCTGTCGCGCTCGGGCTCTTAGCCAGGCTGCAGGTCGGCGGCCTGGCGCAGGAACGGCTGGCCCGCCTGCGGCGACGGATGAGCGAGCCGGCCGGCCGCATGCCAGCCACCCGCCCGGCCCCTCGGCGCCTGGCCCGCGGGATCCGGCTGGAGAACGTCAGCTTCGCCTACCCGGGCACCGACCGGCTCGTCCTGCGCGATGTGTCGCTCGACCTGCCCGCCGGCGGCACGGTGGCGGTCGTCGGAGAGAACGGGTCGGGTAAGAGCACGCTGGTGAAGTTGTTGTGCGGGCTCTACGAGCCGACCGAAGGTCGGATCCTGGTAGACGGGGTGGACCTGCGGGAGATCGCCCCCGACCTGTGGCGCGCGCGATTGGCGACGCTGTTCCAGGACTTCGCCCGATTCGAGTTGCAGCTGCGGGAGAACATCGGAGTAGGGGAACTGCGCCGGCTTCACGACGATGAGGCGCTGGTCGAAGCGCTGCGCCGGGCAAATGCCGAGACGATCCTGAGTAGGGTGCCCGGTGGTCTGGACGGGCTGCTCGGGCTCAGCTACGGCGATGGCGTGGAGCTATCGGGAGGACAGTGGCAGAGCCTGGGACTGAGCCGCTGCCAGTTGAGGGACGATCCGCTGCTCTTGGTGCTGGACGAGCCCGCGGCGGCCCTCGATGCCATGGCTGAGCACACGCTGTTCGAGCGCTATGCGCTCTCCGCCCGAGCCGCGGCCGTCACGGTCTTCGTGTCCCACCGGTTCTCGACGGTCAGAATGGCCGGCTCGATCGCCGTGCTCGACGGCGGGCGTCTGATCGAGGTCGGTGGCCATGAGCGCCTGATACGGCAGAACGGGCTCTACGCCGAACTGTTCGGCCTGCAGGCCCGCACCTATCACTGACGATGATCATGTCCACGGTTTGTCGCCGCGGACGGCGAAGCGAGGGCGCTCTCGCTTGATCGGAGTGCGGTCGTCCAGGTAGTGGTCACACTCGAGGTGGTAATGCCGGAACTTTCGCCACGTTGAGGTGATCATCCGAGGTGGCCGACGCGTGGGTTGTTGAGGCCGGCGGAACCATTGAAAAATTATTGAGAATCACTAATGGGGTTGACGGATCGTCGTGGCCCGGATCCTTTTCTTGTTATTTGCTGCTGCTTTCGCATTTCTCAATCGCATCGCACATAATTACCGATTATGCAGGGTTCAAAGGATTCATTAGTAACGTTCCTCGACAAGGACCTCACCAAGGGTTCAAGGGGCCTGAGTGAGCACTCGACGCGGATCCCCCTCGACGTCTTGCTGCCCGCGGACTCTCCCAGAAGCGCTGGCGAGGACATGGCGCACTTGCACGCGCTGACCGAGGTGGAAGGCACGCTGCCGCCGATTACCGTGCACTACCCCACCATGCGGGTCATTGATGGCATGCACCGGCTGCGGGCCGCTCGCCTGCGCGGGGACGGCACAATAGACGTGCGGTTCTTCGAGGGCAGCGAGCGTGACGCCTTCGTGCTTGCTGTCCGGCTGAACATCGCGCACGGCCTACCGCTCTCTCGGGCCGACCGCGCCGCCGCGGCCGTCCGGATCATCGAGTCCCACCCGGAGTGGTCCGACAGGATGATCGCCTCCGTCAGTGGCATGTCCCGCAAGGCTGTTGCCGCGATCCGCGGGCGTTCGACCGGCGGAGGTCTTCACTTGAACACTCGCACCGGGGTGGATGGCCGGGTCCGCCCGCTCAACGCGGCCGATGGGCGTAGGCTGGCGTTTCAGCTGATGTCCGAACAGCCGGACGCCTCGCTCAGGGAGATTGCCAAGCGGGCCGGGATCGCAGTCGCCACCGCGAGGGACGTGCAGCAGAGGGCCCGTCGCGGGCAGGACCCGGTTCCCCCCAAGCTCCGCAAGGCGGACGGGGATGGCGCTTCCCGGCTCCACGAGGAGGCGGTCGGGCGGGGCGACGAAGATCTGCCCACTGAGGTCTCTCTCGACGGGATGATCTCGACGTTGTGCAAGCTCAAGCGGGATCCGTCGTTGCGCTTCAGTGAATCGGGCCGTACTTTGCTGCGTCTGCTGGACTCCATGTCCGTACTCAGCTCCGAGGAGGGGCTGCGCCTGGCCAGCAGCGTCCCGCCGCACTGCACGGAACGGCTCGCGCAGGCCGCCCGGGCCTGCGCGCAAGCCTGGCTCTACTTCGCGCGCGAAGTCGGCGAGCGTGGCCGCGAGCTGGCCTAAGCTTGTCGTATAACCCCTGACCTGTGCATTTCCCTTGATGGGCTATGGCGGTGACATATTGGGCTGTAACAGTTCGGATGCCGGACATGAAAACGGCCACAGTCTCGTCGTCGAGTTGCCAAGACATCGAGATGAAAGTGGTGGCCGTAATGTTCATGCTGGCACATACTGTGGCACGCGGCCCAGACACGCACGAGAAAGGACTCCGCGCTGAAGCGCTGACGGGAATTGTCGGACTTCCGCACCGGGTTCTACGACTTCCTGGACGGCTGTGGGCTCGTGCGCCGAAATCCTCCGCGGCCCCCGCAGGGTCGGCACCTGTGTAGGGCCATCGCCGTTCTTTGGAATCGCCGGGGCGCTCGAGGAAGAAAAGGGATTGTTGGTTGACGTTCAAGCGAGTCGTCATCTAGCGTTCTATTGATTGGGGGATTTTCAATTCTGACTTTATATAAGGGGTCGGAAAGATGTCGGCGCTGGGGTGTCTGAAATTAAGCGTGGCTGTGATGTACCATCCGAGTCGGGCGTCACGTGCGCGGGAATTGGCCGAGCAATGCGCGGAGCTGCGACCGGAATTGGTTGCCGATCCCGATCCTGCTGGATTTCCCAGCCCGTTGCGCACGGCAAAACTCGCATGGGCGGCCTGCGCCTCGGGTGCCACCCATCACCTGGTACTCCAAGACGATGTGGTCCTTGCCAAGGGCTTCGCCGCGCACCTGGAAGCAATCGTGCGATGTCGTCCAGACCACGGGATCGCGCTGTATGTCAACCGCAACAGCCAGCGCAACGCGTACCTGTTTCGCCGCGCCGCGGCGCTGGGCGTGCGCTGGTCGCAGGTGTCCAGGTTCGAATACACGCCTACCCTGGGGTTCCTTCTCCCCGCCGACCAGGCCAAGGAACTGGCGAGATACCTGAGCGCCGTTCCGGACGAATTTCGAGACGACGACGAGGCGGTGACACTGTTCTGCCGGAACCAGGGGATTCCCGTGGTGTCGGCGGTCCCGAACCTGCTTGATCACGGCGACCTGCCGAGCGTGGCGGGAAACCATGAGCACGGCGCCCGGCATGCGGCGGCGTTCGCCGACCGGGTGGGTGTGGACATCGCCTACTGGGAGGAAGACCCGGCAGAGGAGTCACGGGAAGGGGCGCGCGAAGGTCCTCCTTTCGCACTGGAGATCTACGACTCGCGGTGCCTCATCCGGTTTACCAGGCCGGGTTCAAGTGAACCGGTCGACAACCTCTTCGGGTGGTATTGGCACGACTGGTGTGAACTGCTCGGTGTGGTCGCCGACCATGTGCTTGAAACATGGCGTGAACACATGGTGAACATTTCTTCGGATATTGGTTTTCCGTTCGAGGCTGCCCTGGAATTGTGGGCCGCCGGCTATGTGCTCGGCTTCGACACCTCGTCTTCCCGTGCCGCCGCCGTTTCTCCGGCTTTCCGCGCGTCGGTCGAATCATGGGTCGTCTGCGGGTTGGCGCCCGACGACGACGCGCGGCTGGATGCGTCCTCACGCGAGAAACTGATTGAGACCTGTCTCGCGGGCTTCCAGATCGGGCGCACCGCCTCCGCGTCCGTACGGAGCGCCGCATGATCCGGAAGGGGGAACCATCGTTCGAGCTGCTCTCCCGGATGGCCAGGCGGGAAGCCATGTCCCTCACGCTGATACCCGACCTTGAGGTGAGAGTCGATTCGCCGAGGCCGAGGATTCTCTTCGACACGAGGGAATGCCCGTGGTGCGAGGCCGGGATGCCCGGCACCAGGGCACCGCTCAGGGAAGTGGCGTCAGCGGCCGGGGCGGCCGGTCTTGGTGGCTCGTCGCCAGAGCTTTCCGTCCTGCACTGCGAGGAACTCACCGCGCGGTCCCTCCTGCCGTTGAGCTTGATCAGGACTGTGGAAGGAGCAGCCCGTCCCCGGCTCAGCACTCGCGCCTCGTTCTGGGCGGATTTCATAGGCTCCGCGCCGCTGTCCCATGATGACGTGTTGCGAGGCCTGGAGACGCTCGACAGCAGGGAGAGCTGGCTGGATGACCTGCTCCCCGCGTTCCACTCCGGCCACGCCGCCTGGACCCAGGAGATCCAGGAACCCAGCCGCGTGCTTCCCGCGTCGACCAGGATCACGCACCCCGGCGGGGTGGACGGCGTGTTGGCCTCCCGTCAGAGTCTGCACTTTCTGACCCCGCACATGGACGGTGCTCTTGTCGGACGGTTGAACGGCATTTATCTGTCCGCGCGGATGGCCGCCGTGCGCGACGCGTTGAAGCCGCCGGCCCATTGCGCCTTTTCACTCTGATTCCCTACAGGGCAGGAGAGGAGGACTTGCACGACCTCGGCGACATCATGACCCGCGTCCGCAACCACATGCGCGCCGAGCCGCCCCGCTCCGCCGCCCCCCGCAAACCCCGCAAGTAAGCGCCCAGCCCTTCAGCAACGACAATTATCGGCAGGCGCAGACGTGATTTGCCGGTACGTTCCGGGACGGACGAGCACGGACCGAGCACGCCGACCCGGTATACCGATTTCCGGGGCCGCCACTGGATATGGGAGGCGGGACCACCTGTGCGATCAGCGAGCGGGCCATGAGCTGACCAGTGGCTCGGTTACGCACCCGGCGGCGCGCGCGGATCAAGTCAGTCAGGCGACGCTCTGCCCGGACGGCTGCTCAGCGGAAGTCGGTGATGCGGAACACCGCCATCATGTCCGCGGCCCTGGAACCGGGTGAGAAGGAGG